>NZ_CAXAUM010000001.1:0-351969 GCF_963972555.1 uncultured Roseovarius sp. | reverse complement strand
CTGAGCCTGAGCCTGAGCCTGAGCCTGAGCCTGAGCCTGAGCCTGAGCCTGAGCCGATTGCCCCCGTCCCGTTGGAGGCTGCACCAGACCCTATTCCCGCGCCCACGCCGTTACTCTGGCCTGCGCTGCGCCGGGTCGTGCTTGACCCCAAGCATCTGGCCAAGCACCGGCTCATTTCCGCCACGCGCGAGGACCCGGCACATGTGGCCTTCGACGTTCTGCGTACCAAGCTCTTGGCGGCGCTGCGCACACATGGCTGGCACCGGGTGGCGATCACCTCGCCCACGCCCGATTGCGGTAAATCCTTTGTGGCGGCTAATCTCGCGATCAGCCTGTCACGGCAATCGAGTGTGCGTACCGTGCTGATGGACATGGACCTGCGCCGCCCCTCTCTGGCGCATACCCTGGGCCAGCCTGACCCCGGTCGCATGGCGGGCTTTCTGAGTGGCGATATTCCCCTCCAGCGCTTCCTGACCTGTCCCGAGGATAACGCGCTCAATATCGGTCAGACCTTGGCCATGGGCCTCAACGACCGGGCAGAGCCCTATGCTGCCGAAATCCTGCACGCGCCCGAGACGGGCGAGGTCTTGCAGGATCTCTACTGCCGCCTTGCTCCGGATGTGGTGATTTTCGATATGCCGCCCGCGCTTTATTACGACGATGTACTTGGGTTCCGCCCTCAATTCGACGGTGTGTTGATTGTGGTCGGCGGTGGGCGCACGACCGCACAGCATATCCGCGACGTCAAGGCACGGTTCGGCACCGATACGCCGCTCTTGGGTGTGGTGATGAACCGGGCCGAGGGCGAGAGTATCGCCAAATACGGATACTGACGCAGACCTCTTGACGCGCGTTATCCGCCCCCTTGCGGATGGGCGCGGGCATAGACCTCCATCAGTCGCGCGGTATCAACGCCTGTATAGGCCTGCGTGGTCGAGAGCGACGCATGACCCAGAAGCTCCTGAATGGCGCGCAGGTCGCCGCCTGCGTTCAACAGATGCGTGGCAAAGCTATGGCGCATGGCATGTGGGGTGGCCGTCGCAGGCAGACCAAGCTGCGCGCGCGCCTTCTCCATCACCTTCTGGATCAGGCGCGGGCTGAGTGCGCCGCCGCGTGCCCCCAGGAAAAGCGGGCCGTTGCGGGAGATGTCATAGGGGCAAAGGCGGGCATACTGCGTCACCGCCGCGCGGGCTGGCTCGATCACCGGCACCAGCCGTTCCTTGCCGCCCTTGCCGATGATGCGCAGGACCGGACCAAGTGGCAGATCGGACCCGGTCAGGCTGAGAGCCTCGGAAATGCGCAACCCGCAGCCATAGAGCAGGGTGACGACCGCCTGATCCCGCGCGGCGATCCAGGGCGTGAGGCTCTGTGCGTCGAGCGTCTCGATCATCTCCGATGCCGCCTCGGGCGAGAGGGGGCGGGGCAGCTTGCGTTGGAACTTGGGGGACCGGGTGGAGAGCACGGCAGTCGGCTCGAAGCCTTCGCGCTCGGACAGCCAGCGGTAGAAACTCTTGACCGCCGAGAGTTTGCGCGCAAGGGACCGGGGTCCGACATCGCCGCCTCGGGTATGGGCCATCCAGGCACGCATATCCGCGGTGGTGATGCGTGACAGCGCGCCCAGGCCCTGGGTCTCGCCGTAGTGCTGCGTGATGAAGCGCAGGAAATCACCGACATCACGGGCGTAGGCGTCGATCGTGTTTGCGGCAGCCCCATTGAGGGCCTTCTGCGTGGCCAGCCACGCCGACAGGGCGTCGCGGGCGGCCTCTGAAATCATGACAGCCAGCGGCGCATGGTGCGCTCGAAGACTCCTGCGAAAAAGGCCAAAAGATCAGTCCCCTGTTGCGGGCTGAACTGATGCGGGTCTTCGGCCCCCATGGCCAGCATGCCAGGCAGGCGGTCCGCGCCAAAATCGAGCAAAAGACAGGCCTCGGAGCGCAGATAGGGCGCCTCGCGGCCATAGACGCGCATGTCGCCCTCGTCGATCTGGCGCAGGGTTACTTGGCGGGCAGGCACGTCGCGCGTGCCGGTGAGATAGGATTTGATGAAACCGGGCTCCGCGACAGAGAGCACATCGCCCAGGCGGCGCACGGCCGGATCACTATCGTTCTGCACTGATTCAAGCACCAATCGCACGGCATCCACCCGCAGGATATGCGCCACCTCGCCCCCCAAATCCCGCAGGAAGGTCTCAAACTCGATGGGATCGAGCATGCGCAAAATCGCACGATGCACCTGATTGGTGCCTGCAAGGTTTTCATAGGCCGCCGCGATCACCGAGCGATGCGTGTCCTCGAGCCGGTCAAGCCGCGCCTCGAGCCGGTCCATGGCGATGCCGCGCAGGTCCACGATATTCCCGCCCATGGCGCGCTCGTTGGCCGCGATCAGCGCGCGCATCAGGTCCTGATCTTCAAGGATCAGATCGGGTTGCGCGATGATATGTTCGCGCAGCGCATCGTTCATTTCGGGCTTGCTGCTCATTCCGACCTCTTTCGGGTTTGCGGCACCTTAGCAGATGCAAAAATATTATGCCGCAAGAAAATGCAGCCGTGTCGCTCAGCGAAGCGGCTGCGCGGTGTAGAGCACCTGACCGCGCGGTAGGCGCAGGGGGCTGCGCAGCGCCTGCCAGCCGGTTATCCGCGCGATGTGGTCCACATCCTCGGAAAGAATGTGATAAGGTGGGCGAATGTCGTGGGTGACGACCCCATCGGGCTGTCGATAGGCGGTGGTTGCCTCTGTAGCGTTTGGAGCGAGAAAGACGGTAAAGAAAAACACCTCGAGCCGGTCAAAACGGCGCAGGTTGGTCAGCGCGCGACGCAGATGCGCCATGGGCAGATGCGGAAAGACCGCAAAGGCGATGGCATGGGTGATGCACCCCGGCACAGCGGGATAGTCGAACCGCGCATCCTCGATCAGGTGATCGGGGTTGAGGCGGGCAGGCTCATTCAGTTCTGCCGCATGTCCTGCAAGCATCAGCGCGCGCGAAGCATCCGTGGCCCAGTAATGCCCCGGTTCAAGGTAAGAAACCGCCTTGCATCCCAACCGCAACGACCCCGCGCCGATGTCCAGCAGGTGATGATGCGGCAAGAGGCCTGCATCGCGCAGAAGGGCCATCTGCACTCGTCCGGTTTCCTCCCACCGTCCGCCTACCACGTCACGGTGCCGTCCGGCGGCAATCGCCTCGGCGTGAAAGCCGTCCACGTCATAGGGGTTTTGCGGGGGTTTCATCTGTGCAAAGCCCCACCGCGCCGCGCCTTTCGCCATTGCAAGATGAGAATGGGCGACCAGAGCAAGAGACCGATTGCCATGGTCGTGAGCCCCGGCGCGATGAAGAGGAGCGAAGTCAGCCCCACCGCCCATCGCTCCCACCTGCGCATCGGTGCCAAGAGATAGCCTGAGAACGCGGCGCCCAGCCCGCCGATGCCCAGCATCGCGCCTGTGAGCGTGATGGTGAAGGCTGACCATGTGAACCCGTCCGTCACCAGCAGGAGGGCCGGGGAATACACAAAGACGAAGGGCACCAACGCCTTGGCGATGCCGAGGCGAAAGGCGGTGTTCCCGGTGCGAAACGGATTTGCACCGGCGATGCCGGCCGCCGCATAGGCCGCAAGCGCGACGGGGGGCGTGATGTCAGCCAGAACGCCGTAATAAAAGACGAAGAAATGCGCCACCAGCGGCTCGACCTGCAACTGGGCAAGAGCAGGGGCTGCGACCGCGACAAGGATGATATAGGTAGCGGTCGTAGGAATACCTGCGCCCATGATGATGCAGGATACCGCAATCAGCACGAGCGAGACGAAGAGCGCCCATTGTTGCAGGGTGAAATAACTCAGGAGCCATATTTCGCTGAGCATGCCGCCCATGTCGGTCGCGGTTTGCACCACCACATAGCCCAGGCGAAAGCCCACCCCGGTCAGGGTGACAACGCCAACGACCACGCCCACCGTCGCGGCAGCGGCCCCCACTGCCAGCGTGTTGCGCGCACCGTCCGCCAAGGCCTGCCATAGGTCGCCCAGGGTGAGGCGGTTGACCGGGTTGAGAAAACCGACGACGACACAAGCGATGATGCCGTAGACGGCGGCGAAATCGGGGGTCTTGCCGCTGAGGATGAGGTAAACGAGGATGCCAAGCGGAATGATCGACAGCCAGTGCTGCCGCAATACCAGACCCGCGCGTGGCAGTTCATCCGCCCGGAGGCCGCGCAGGCCCAGCTTGCGCGCCTCCAAATGCACCATGATGAAGATGCCAAAATAATGCAGCATGGCCGGGAACAGCGCCGCCGCCAGAATGTCGCGCAGCGGGATTTCCAAATATTCCACCATGATAAAGGCCGCAGCGCCCAAAATCGGCGGTGTGATCTGGCCGCCGGTCGAAGATGTCGCCTCGACCGCGCCGGCGAAATGCGGCGGATAGCCGACTCGTTTCATCGCCGGGATAGTGAGCGCGCCGGTGGTCACGGTATTGGCGATGGAGGAGCCCGAGATGGTCCCCATGAAGGCCGAGGAGAAGATAGCGACCTTGGCCGGGCCGCCCGCGTAGCGGCCCGCGATGACCATGGCGAGGTCGATGAACAGCTGGCCCAGACCGATGCGGGTGGCCAATACACCAAAGAGGATAAATAGAAACACATATTGCGCCATGACGCCGATGGCGATGCCGTAGATGCCTTGGTTGGTCATGTAGAGATGGTTGATCAGCCCGCCCCAACTGGCCCCGCCGTGCTTCAGGGCGCCGGGAGCGTAGGGGCCGAAAATGGCAAAGGCCACAAAAATGAGGGCAATGATCGGCAGCGTTGGACCAACCGAACGCCGCGTCGCTTCGAGGGTCAGCACAAAAAGCGCCGTGCCCATGAGGATGTCGAGTTCCGAAGGGTTGCCGACCCGGACCGAGAGCGCCGCAGGAGGCAGCAGAGGCAGATACATCGCGGCCGCCACCGCCATGATGGCAAAGACAAGGTCGAGAATGGGCACACCGGAGAGCCGAAACCAAGCTGACGCTGGCAGCGTGGTGCTGGTGCTGCGCCGCCATGAAAAGAGCAGGAAGACGAGGCCCAGAACAAAAGAGAGGTGAATTCCCCGATGCAGCAGTTCGCGCACAAGGCCAAAGCCCGAGGCGTAGAAATGATAGGCCGACATGGCGACAAGGCAGACCGAGACCAGCACGGCGATGCTGCGCCCAGTCGGACGAAAGGCCAGTTCGGGATCGTATTTCCGCTCGATCTCGTGCAGCTCTTCGGCGGTCAGTTCGGGATCGGCCATGGGGTTGTCCTGCGTGGTAAAGGGAAAAGCAAATCCCGGCCACCGGGGTGCGGCGGCCGGGATTGGGTGTCAGGCGGAACCGGTCACTTGATCAGCCCGGCCTCTTTGTAAAAGCGTTCGGCCCCGTCGTGGAGCGGCACGCCCACGCCACTCAGCGCCGTTTCAAGCGTGATCGTGGCACCCTTGGCATGGCCGACATCCAGTAGTTTGCGCGAGTTTTCGTTCCAGAGCGCCTTGGTGATCTCGTAGATCAGCTCGGCGTCCTCATCGGCGGAGGTGAACCACTGTGCGCCCACCGACACGGTTTCTGTGGCGCCAACCCCTTCGTAAACGCCTTCTGGGATCGCGCTTTGCGAGAAAAAGTTGTACTTCTCGGTCAGCGTCGCCGCGCCGTCGCCCGAGATGGGCACAAGCTTTATATCGGCGGCAGAGGCCAGTTCCACCAAGGAACCTGCCGGATAGCCCGCGACAACAAAGAAGGCGTCGATCTTGCCATTGCGCAGCGCCTCGGAGGCGGCATCGCCCTTGAGCGCCTCGGCGGTCACGTCATCGACCGAGAGGCCGTTTGCCTCGAGGATGAGCCCTGCATCGACATAGGTGCCGGATCCCGGCTCATCGAGCGAGACGCGCTTGCCCGCCAGATCCTTGACGCTTTCGATGCCGCTGTCGGCCAGAGCGACAAGGTGGATGTGTTCGTCAAAGAGTGCCGCGATGGTGCGCAATTTCTCGGCAGGGGGTTGGCCCGCCATCGTGCCGGTGCCGGTATAGGCCCAATAGGCGACGTCAGATTGGGCAAAGCCCGAATTGCGCAGGCCCGACATGATCGCGTTGACGTTGTCCACCGATCCGCGCGACGACACGGCAGAAGCGATGAGGCCCGCGACGCCACAGCTTCCGCCCTCTTCGCAGGGGCGCGAGCCGGGCGGGTTTGAGATGGCGTTGGCGATGACCCCACCCACCGGATAGTAGGTATAGGCGGTGCCGCCGGTCCCGATGGTAAAGAATTTGAGGTCCTGCGCGAGCGCGCCCGTGGCCATTCCGACCACCAACGCCGCTCCTACGATGAGGCCGCGTGCGCCCCTGACAAGCTGTTGCATCTGTTTCTCCCTGATTAGGCAAGGGCGCAGTCTTTCGAATGCCCCGTATTTTGTCCGGCATCCCTGTGGGATACCCCTGCAGAGGCTATGCAAACCGCTCTGCCATGGCAAGACCGTTACCGGCAGAGATCAAGCGCCGCGATGGCGCGCAGCATCGGGCCGAGCGCGCCGCGCAGCCGCGTGGCGCGGTTTGGGGCATTGTCCCGCGGGGCGTTTCCCGCATGCATATGGCTTGCGCCAATTCGATCTGGATGGCGTGCCGCGTCTCTTGCGGGCGGCCTTAGTGCCGGGTGGTTCCAAGGCAGTTGCAGGCGCTCATGTGAGCAAACAACCCGCCTGACGCGCACGATCCGGCACCTTCACGCCGCACTCTTGCGATTGCCCGCCTTGGCCCCGGCGTGCTAGCGTGCCAGAAATAAAGGCAGGCAGCCCCCGGAACATGAAAAAGACGGCACTGACCAGATATCAGCGGCTTGAGGCGGCGGGCCTTTGGCGGGCCAATCCGGACGCGCAGCGGGTGGATGTAATCGTCTCTGTCGGCGAGGCGACGCTGACCATCACCGATATGCGCGAGCGGGTGCAGGCTCATTGGTCGATCGCGGCGGTGGCGCGGACCAATCCGGGGCAGAACCCCGCCATCTATCATCCCGATGGCGATCCTGGCGAGACGTTGGAACTGGCCGAGGACGAGGCCGAGATGATCGCGGCAATCGAGACGTTGCGCGGCGCTGTCGCGCGGCAACGGCCCAAGCCGGGACGGCTCAGGTTGTTTGGCATGCTGGCGAGTGTGGCGGCGGTCGCGGCGCTGGTGCTCTTTTGGCTGCCGGGGGCCGCGCGGCAACACGCGTTGGAGGTGGTGCCCATGGTCAAGCGCGCGGAGATTGGTCGCGCGCTGCTGGGGCATCTGCAACGGGTGACAGGGCCGATCTGCGAGGGGCCGGGCGGTGCCACGGCGCTCGCGCAGTTGGCGCGCCGCCTGCCGTCGCGTGCGGGGAGCACGGCAGAGTTTCTGGTTGTGCGCGGCGGTATCGAAGGGGCCTTGCGTCTGCCCGGCGGGGCCGTGTTGATAAATACCGATCTGGTCGAGGATTACGACGAGCCGGATGTTGTGGCAGGGCATATCATCGCGGCCTATCTGCGCGCAGAGGCGCATGACCCTCTGTCCAAGCTCCTGGAAGAGGGCGGGCTGTCGGCGACGCTGCGATTGTTGGCAACCGGGCTCTTGCCCGACGACGTCTTGCGCGCCCATGCCGAGAGCCTGATGCGCGATCCGCCCGAGGCTGTGGCCCCAGAGACGATGTTGGCGGGGTTCGCCCATTGGCAGGTGCGCGCGCGGCCCTATGCCTATGCCGTCGACATCACGGGCGAAACCACTGTGGCATTGATCGAGGCCGATCCCTATGCCGACAAAGCCCCGCCGCCGCCCTTGCTGAGCGATGCCGACTGGCTGCGCCTTCAGGAGATTTGCGGCGGCTGATCCACAAGGCCAGAATGAATGCTGACCGACTCAGGACAGCATGTCTTGCAGACGCAACAGCGCGATACGCTCGACCTGTCGGCAGGCTTCATCCAGTTCCGTCAAGGTGTGGTTGTTCAGGCGGCGGGTAAACGCTGCCTTGATCCCCGCCTTGTCGTGATCCCGCACCGCGATGATAAAGGGAAAGCCATGGCGCGCGGTATAGGCTGCGTTGAGGCGCTCGAACGCCGCGCGCTCGGCATCGGTCAGCGCGTCAAGCCCGGCGCTTGCCTGCTCATGGGTCGAGTCGAGCGTCAGCCGCCGCGCCTGTGCCAGTTTGCCTGCAAGGTCAGGATGGGCGCGCAGCACCGTCAACCGCTCTGCATCTGACGCAGCGCGAAAGACACGGCAGAAGGCATCATGCAGGCCGGTGGCGCTGTCATGGGCGGGGGTTATGCCGAGATCGAAGGCGCGTTCGGCCACCCATGGTGAATGTTCGAACACCCCACCAAAGCGGGCGACGAACCGGTTACGATCCATTTGCGAGGGGCGGTCTTGGGCCACGGGCAGGTCCTTGGTCAATGGGCTTGCTGCATTTCTGGGGTTGATCTTGGTCCAGTTCCGTAAGGAGATACAGAAAACACCCGTCATGTCACGCAAGGAGCCCCCGAAATGTCAGGCTATTTGACCACGCATGTACTGGATACCGCGCGCGGCTGTCCGGCGGCGGGGCTTTTGATCCGGCTGAGCCGGATCACGGAGGCAGGCCCCCTGTCGTTGCGTGAGATGCGCACCAATGCGGACGGGCGCACCGATACCCCCATTCTGCCCGAGGCAGAGTATGCGCCCGGCCTCTACGAGTTGTTGTTTCATGCAGGCGACTACTTGCATGCGGCGGGAGAAGACGCCGGCTTTCTCGACCTCATCCCAATCCGCTTCACCCTGTCGGAGGAGATGCATTACCATGTGCCGCTCTTGCTCTCGCCCTATGGCTACACGACCTATCGCGGAAGCTGAGGGACTTTATTCGCCCTTGCCCTTGGCGTGACAGGGGCCTAACACCAATACCCATGAAAATACTCTTTCTCGGTGATGTGATGGGGCGCGCGGGGCGTGCGGCGGTGGCGGAACGGCTTCCCAAGCTGCGCGAGGCGTGGAAGCTGGATTTTGTCGTGGTCAATGGCGAAAATGCCTCGGGTGGGATGGGCCTTACGGCGGCGCATGCCAAGGACCTGTTCGAGGCGGGGGCGGATTGCGTGACCTTGGGCGATCATGCCTTTGACCAAAAGGACATGATGCAGGCGGTCGAACGTGAGGGACGCCTGATCCGCCCGCTCAACTATGCCAAGGCTGCGCCGGGGCGCGGGAACCGGGTGTTTACCGACGGGCGTGGGCGCAAGGTGCTGGTGGCGCAGGTGCTGGGCAATGTGTTCATGCGCCGCGCCTATGATGACCCATTTTCAGCGATCGATGCGGTGTTGCGGGTTCATCCCCTTGGGGGCGCTGTGCAGGCGACGGTGGTCGACGTGCACTGCGAGGCGACCTCCGAGAAAATGGCGATGGGCCATTTCTGCGACGGGCGCGCCAGCCTTGTGGTGGGCACGCATACCCATATTCCCACGGCGGATGCCCAGATTCTGCCCGGTGGCACCGCGTTTCAGGGCGATGCGGGCATGTGCGGCGATTACCTGAGCGTGATCGGCATGGACAAGACCGAGCCGATGCGCCGCTTCGTCACCGGTATGACCAAGGATCGGTTTACCCCGGCCATGGGCGCGGTTACGGTGTCGGGTGTCTACATCGAAACCGACGATGCCACAGGGCGGGCCACGCGGATTGAAATGGTGCGCCAGGGTGGGCGCTTGGAACAGTCGGGGCCCTGAAGGGCGAGACGTGGCACAAACCCTGCGACAGGCGGTCGGCGCGGCGCATCCTTTCCCTTCTTTGCCGCAGTGGTGCACATGGCGCTTGCCGCCCCTCGACGGATCGGGGAAACTGGCGCGGGCCATGAAAGGGTATGTTTAAGTGATTGAGATGCTCGGGGTATCCCAGACCGGTCAGGCGCTGCTGACACTACTGGTCGTTGCGGCGATGTTTGTTCTCTTCGTGCGCGAAATCTATCCGACTGAGGTGGTGGCGATTGCGGGTGTGGCGGTGTTGCTTGGGCTTGGCGTGCTGCCCTATGGCGCGGCACTAGAGGTGTTTTCCAACCCCGCCCCTTGGACCATTGCTGCGATGTTCATCGTAATGGGGGCCTTGGTGCGCACTGGCGCACTTGACGCCTTTACAACGCTGGCCGACCAGCAGGCCAAGCATAATCCGCGCGTTGCGATTGCGATGCTGCTCCTTTCGGTGGTGATCGGGTCTGCCTTCATGAACAATACGCCGGTGGTCGTCGTGATGATCCCCGTGTTCGTGCAACTGGCGCGTACGCTCAAGATTCCTGCCTCCAAGCTGCTGATCCCGCTGAGTTACGCCGCGATCCTTGGAGGCACCACGACGCTGATCGGCACCTCGACAAATCTCTTGGTTGATGGCGTGGCCCGTTCAGCGGGCATGGCCCCATTCACGATCTTTGAGGTGACGCCGCTCGGCATTGTATTGGTGATCTGGGGGGCGATCTATCTGCGCTTTTTCGGTCCCTTCCTCTTGCCTGCGCGCGACAGTATGGCGGATCTCTTGTCTGACCGTTCCAAGATGAAGTTTTTTACCGAGGCGGTCATCCCCCCCGAGAGCAACCTGATTGGCCGCGACGTGACCGGCGTGCAGCTCTTCAAGCGGGAAGGGGTGCGGTTGATCGATGTGATCCGGGGCGATCAATCGCTGCGGCGCAATCTGGCGGATGTCACCTTGCAGGTTGGCGACCGGGTGGTTCTACGGACACAGATGACTGAGTTGCTCAGTCTGCAGCGCAACAAGAGCCTCAAGCGGGTCGATCAGGTCTCGGCGGTCGAGACGACAACGGTCGAAGTGCTGATCACGCCGGGCTGCAAGATGGTAGGGCGATCGTTGGGCGCGCTGCGATTGCGGCGGCGCTACGGTGTCTATCCGCTGGCTGTGCATCGCCGCAATCAGAACATCGGGCGGCAACTGGACGAGTTGGTGGTGCGGGTGGGTGATACTCTGCTACTGGAGGGGGCACCCGAGGATATTCAGCGCCTCTCGCGCGAGATGGAGATGGTCGATGTCTCTCACCCATCGGCACGGGCCTTTCGCCGTGGGCATGCGCCGCTGGCGGTCATGGCGCTTGCCGGGATCGTGGTGCTTGCAGCGCTCGGCGTGGCCCCCATTCTGGCGCTTGCGGTGATCGCGGTGGCGATGGTGCTCCTGGCGCGCTGCATTGATGCAGATGAGGCTTTTTCCTTTATTGACGGACAGTTACTGGCGCTGATCTTTGCCATGCTGGCAATCGGTGCTGCCTTGCAGACCTCGGGCGCGGTCGAGCTGATGGTGGGCGGCATTGCACCCGCGTTGTCGGTTTTGCCGGGGTTCATGGTGGTCTGGGCGATTTACCTTTTAACCTCGCTCCTGACAGAACTCATCAGTAACAATGCCGTCGCTGTGGTGGTCACGCCGATTGCCATCGGGTTGGCGGATGCCATGGGCATTGATGCGCGACCGCTGGTGGTGGCGGTGATGGTGTCAGCAAGTGCAAGCTTTGCCACGCCCATCGGCTATCAGACCAATACGTTGGTCTATGGTCCCGGCGGCTATAAGTTCACCGATTTCCTGCGGGTGGGTATTCCGCTCAACCTGAGCATCGGTTTGTTGGCGAGCGCGCTGATCCCGCTACTCTGGCCGCTCTGAGGTTAATGCCGCCAATCGATTTCGAACCGGCAGGCCGCGGCACCGGCGGCGCAGCAGGCACTCTCGATTGCATGCGCGCGCGGGTGGACGAGCCGGGAAAAGAGGCGCTCGAATACCGCGGCGTGCCAATGGCAGAGGGGGGCCGGGGCGGATTCACCTCGAATGATCGGATTATCGGACAGGGTAAAGACCACCGGAGGGCCGGATTTGGCAGACAATGTGCCCGTGCCGCAAAATGTCCAGCCATGAGCAAGGATGGCACGCGTCAGGATCGGCGCTGCGACCCGCGCGGGCAGGGCACGCAGCAGGGTTTGTGCCGCGTGTGGAATGCGATGCGCGAGGATATAATCGCCTGTGCCCTGACCCGCGGCGACAAAAATTTCACGCGCATTTTCAGGATGTTGCCTGCGCAGCGCGCCGTGCAGGGTCGCGACGCGCGCCTCGTCGATCATCGAGGTCGCATCGGGCAGAGGATCAAAGCCAAGGGGGGCGAAGAGGGCGCGGCGTGCGCCCGTTCCCGCGATGTGGTCCATCGCGGGGGCCAGTTGCAGCACCGAATTGGGGCCGATGCGGGCACTTATATGACTGCCGTCAGGCATCCATCTGCTGCGTGCTGCCGCCGCAGGCGCGGACCTCGGCCCCATTGGGCATCTTGAAGCCTTCGTTGCGGTCGATGGCGCGGTCCTTCATCTGGGCGCGCACGGCCTCGCGGCGTTCGGCCGCGCGTGCGGCACGGTCGGCGCTGGCCTCCCAATCCTCCATCTGTGCCTCTGCGATGGTGCGGGTTTCGTCGAAATCGAAGTGAACGGTGTTCTTGGTCTGTGGCCCCCAATACCCCGCCTTGCCGAGATCATAGAAGGTGCGGGCAAAGCCCGCCTTGAGAAACGCCTTGAGACAGCCCAAGAGATAGCGCCGCCGATAGCCGGTGCCGCGCCACGGATAGTGAAAGAGCGCCTTGCGCATGTAGAAACGGCGATAGTTTTTCATAACACCGTCAAGCAGTTCGCCGCGCGTCATCGAGGCTGGTTTCATGATCGGTGTGACAAAGTTATATTTAGAGAAATCAAAGACTTCGACTTGATCGCGGAGTTCCTGAAACAGCGGCGTAAAAGGCCAGGGCGTATACATCGCCCAATTGGCGAGGTCCGGCTGCCAGTCCCAGGCCATCTGAAAGGTTTCCTCAAGTGTTTCGGGGGTTTCGTTGTCGAGACCGACGATGAACTGCGCCTCGGTAAAGATATCCGCCTCGCGCAGAAGCTGGATCGCCTCCTTGTTCTGGGCGACGGTGGTTTCCTTGTTGAATTGATCGAGCTTGAGTTGGGCCGCTGCCTCGGTGCCAAGACTGACATGCACGAGGCCCGCCTTGCGATAGAATTTCAGCAGGTCGCGGTCGCGGTAGATGTCGGTGACGCGGGTGTTGATGCCCCATTGCACGCGGCGCGGCAGGTCGCGAGCGATGAGCTCTTCGCAGAACTGCACGAATTTCTTTTTGTTTATAGTGGGTTCTTCGTCCGCGAGGATGAAGAAGCCGACGCCGTGGTTGTTCACAAGGTTCTCGATTTCATCCACCACCTTTTTCGGGTCGCGCACGCGGTAGTCGCGCCAGAATTTCCACTGGCTGCAGAAAGAGCAGGTGAACGGGCAGCCGCGCGCCATGTTGGGGATGGCCACGCGTTTGCCAAGCGGCACATAGATGTATTTCTCCCATTCCAGGAGCGACCAGTCGGGGTTGATGGCGTCGAGGTCCTTGACGGTCGAAGCTGCGGGTGTGGCGGTGATCGTGTCGCCGTTGAGATAGGCCAAGCCTTTGATGGATTTGCGCTTTTCTAGCCAATCACCAGAGTCGGCGGCGCGGATCAGGTTGAGGAAAATCTCTTCTCCCTCGCCGCGCACGATAACATCGACCCAAGGGGCCTCGGACAGCACCTGTTTGTACATGAAGGTCGCATGCACGCCGCCCAGCACCCGCAGCGCGCCGGGCACCACCTCTTGCGCGAGTTTGAGAATGTTTTCCGCAACATAGATCGAGGGGGTGATGGCGGTGACACCCACAACATCTGGGTTAAGATCGCGCAGACGGCTGCGCAGGGCGTCATCCTCGAGATTGTTGGTCATGGCGTCGATAAAGGTGACATCGGTATAGCCTGCATCGCGCAGGTGGCCCGCCAGGTAGGCCACCCAAGCGGGGGGCCAGCTTCCGGCGATTTCGGCCCCGCCAGAGTGGTAATTGGGATGGATCAAGACGATGCGCATGGCGGGACTCCCTGTGTATCTTTTTAGATTACAGTTTAATGTGTCTAAAAAACTTGACATAAATCAAACAACGACGTGGCGGGGCGGGGCGTTGCCCTAGGTGCGGCAAGCGTATAAAAGGCGGCAGATTCCCGGATATGCAGGAGAAGGCACCATGGCCGGCCATTCCAAATGGGCGAATATTCAACACCGCAAAGGGCGCCAAGACGCCGTGCGCGCGAAACTTTTTTCAAAGTTTTCCAAAGAGATAACGGTCGCGGCCAAGATGGGCGACCCCGACCCTGACAAAAACCCGCGCCTGCGTCTGGCCATCAAGGAAGCCAAGGCGCAATCCATGCCCAAGGACAATATCGAACGCGCCATCAAGAAAGCGATGGGGGGCGATGCGGAGGATTATGAAGAAATCCGCTATGAAGGGTACGGCCCCAATGGGGTAGCGATCATCGTCGAGGCGATGACCGATAACCGCAATCGCACCGCGTCGAACGTGCGTTCGACCTTTACCAAGAACGGCGGCAATCTGGGCGAGACCGGCAGCGTCGCGTTTATGTTCGAGCGCAAAGGCGAGGTGACCTATGCGGCGAGCGTCGGTGATGCCGATACGGTGATGATGGCCGCGCTGGAAGCGGGGGCAGAAGATGTGGAATCTGGTGAGGACGGCCACACCATCTGGTGTGCGGATACGGATTTGAGCGAGGTGGCCACGGCGCTGGAAGCCGCCTTGGGCGAGAGCACATCGACCAAGCTGGTGTGGAAACCCACCACGACGACCGAAATGGACCTTGAGAGCATGCAGAAGCTGATGAAGCTCATCGAGGCGTTGGAGGATGATGACGACGTGCAGCGCGTCACCACCAATTTCGAGGCCTCGGATGCGGTGATGGAACAGCTCTGATCCGCAGCGTCCGCGTGTAAGCTCTGTAAGCTTTGTACGCGGATTTTGTACAAGATTGCGGGAAGTCCAAGTGGGGGGCGGCAAGCCCCCCGCGGATCAATGACCCAGTTCGGTGAGACGCGCGCGCATCCAGGTGATTTCCGCCTCTTGCGCGGCGATCACATTCTCGGCCAATTTACGGACCTCCGGGTCCTTGCCGTGCTCGAGTACGATCCGCGCCATGGCAACCGCCCCCTCGTGATGCGGGATCATGCCGCGCAGGAAATCAATGTCTGCGTCGCCAGTAAACTCCATGTCCATCGCGCCGTGCATGGCGGCGTTCGCCGCCATATAGGCGCGGGTCGAGGCGGGCAGGTCGTGGGACATGTGCGCGGCGTGGCCGCTGTGGTCATGGCTGTCGGCAAGAGCGGGCGAGAGGGTGAGGGCCAGAAGCGTGGCGGTCAGGGGGGCAAGGCGCATGGGGTTATCCTCGGTTGTGGTCGCAATCGGGATATAGGAGCTTCCCCCTGCTGGAAGGCAAGGGGGATGTGCGGGGTTCAGCCCAGAGTGCGGATGCCGAAATCTTGAAAAGATTTCGGTCCGATTTCTTTTGAAGAAATCGGGTTTGGGGCGGTGAGCCAGCGGATTGGGGCGCGGTTGCAGAAAATCACGATCTGGCCAGAGTTCTCAACGGCCTGATAGCCCCGCCGGTCAATTTCGCGCAGGAAATTCGACATGCCCGCAAAACGTTCGATGTCGCGGGCCTTGCGCCGGATCACGGCACCTTCCTGCACCGATTTTGACGTGAAGAGGTCATGTAGCCAGACCTCGGGCGAGAGGGGGGAGTTGCGGTTTTGCATGGCGTGAGCATGCCGGACGAGGGGTTAAGGAGGCGTTAAGGTTGGTGCGCTACCGCCCCCGCCGTTTCACATTCCCGCCCCTTTGTCCCGGTCTGCCCGCAGTGGACCGTCCCCGTCCTTTGACGGCCTCGGCGCTGGCGGCCTCGACGGCGGATTGGCGGGCCAGGGGATCGTCGGAGATTGCGAGATCCACAGCCTCCAGCCGCTTGACCTCGTCGCGCAGGCGGGCGGCTTCTTCGAATTCGAGGTTCTCGGCGGCTTTACGCATGTCGGCGCGCAGCCCGTCGAGCACGGCGGCGAGATTGGAGCCCGCCAGCGGTTTGTCGACCGTCGCGGTCACGCGGGCCATATCGACATCGCCCTTGTAGAGCCCGGCCAGAATATCCTCGACATTCTTGCGCACCGTGGCGGGGGTGATGCCATGCGCCTCATTATAGGCGATCTGCTTGTCGCGGCGGCGGTTCGTCTCGGCCAGAGCGCGCTCCATCGAACCGGTGATGCGGTCGGCATACATGATCACCCGGCCTTCGGCGTTGCGGGCGGCACGGCCGATGGTCTGGATCAGCGAGGTTTCCGAGCGCAGGAAGCCTTCTTTGTCGGCATCGAGAATGGCGACAAGGCCACATTCGGGAATATCCAACCCCTCGCGCAGCAGGTTGATGCCGATCAGCACGTCGAAGGCGCCCAACCGCAGGTCGCGCAGGATTTCGATCCGCTCGATCGTGTCGATGTCGGAGTGCATATAGCGGACACGGATGCCCTGTTCGTGCATGTATTCGGTCAGATCCTCGGCCATGCGTTTCGTCAGCGTGGTGACAAGCGCCCGGTAGCCATCGGCGGCCACGCGGCGCACCTCGTCCAGAAGGTCATCGACCTGGGTTTCCACGGGCCGGATTTCGACCTGAGGGTCAAGAAGGCCGGTGGGGCGGATCACCTGTTCGGTAAAGACACCGCCCGTTTGCTCCATCTCCCACGCCGCGGGGGTGGCGGAGACAAAGACCGATTGCGGGCGCATGGCGTCCCATTCCTCGAACTTCAGCGGGCGGTTGTCCATGCAGGAGGGCAGGCGAAAGCCGTGTTCGGCGAGCGTGAATTTGCGCCGGTAGTCGCCTTTGTACATGCCGCCGATCTGGGGCACGGAAACGTGGGATTCATCGGCAAAGACGATGGCATTGTCAGGGATGAATTCAAAGAGCGTGGGCGGCGGTTCGCCGGGGGCGCGGCCCGTGAGGTAGCGGGAATAATTCTCGATCCCGTTGCAGACGCCCGTCGCTTCGAGCATTTCGAGGTCAAAGTTGGTGCGCTGCTCCAGACGCTGCGCCTCGAGCAGTTTGCCTTCGTTGACCAACTGATCAAGGCGGGTGCGCAATTCGCGTTTGATGCCGATGATGGCCTGTTGCATCGTGGGTTTGGGTGTCACGTAATGCGAATTGGCGTAGATGCGGATTTTGTCGAACGTGTCGGTTTTCTCGCCGGTGAGGGGGTCGAATTCGGTGATCGCCTCGAGCTCTTCGCCAAAGAAGGACAAGCGCCACGCGCGGTCTTCGAGGTGGGCGGGAAAGATTTCCAGACTGTCGCCGCGCACGCGGAATGAACCACGCTGAAAGGCCTGATCGTTGCGGCGGTATTGCTGCGCCACGAGATCGGCCATGATGGCACGCTGATCATAGCTCTCGCCGAGTTTGAGATCCTGGGTCATGGCCCCATAGGTTTCGACCGAGCCGATACCGTAGATGCAAGAGACCGAGGCCACGATGATCACATCGTCACGTTCCAGAAGCGCGCGTGTGGCGGAGTGGCGCATCCGGTCGATCTGTTCGTTGATCTGGGATTCCTTCTCGATGTAGGTGTCGGAGCGGGCGACATAGGCCTCGGGCTGATAATAGTCGTAGTAGCTGACGAAATACTCGACGGCGTTTTCGGGGAAAAATCCCTTGAATTCCCCGTAAAGCTGCGCGGCCAGCGTCTTGTTGGGGGCAAGGATGATGGCGGGGCGCTGCGTCGCCTCGATGATTTTTGCCATGGTAAAGGTCTTGCCGGTGCCTGTGGCCCCCAAAAGCACCTGATTGCGCTCTCCCTCGGTGATGCCTTGGGACAGTTCCGCGATGGCGGTGGGCTGATCGCCCGCCGGCTCAAAATCCGACGCCAGCACAAACCGCTTGCCACCCTCGAGCTTGGGGCGGGACTTTACGTCCGGCGCGGGATGGCTGAGCACGGCCGGGGTCTTGTCGGAATGGGCGTAGGGCATGGGGCGCTCCGGTGGATCAATGTCCACATTTGTTCTCTTTGGCGGCGGGTTCAAGCCCCAAAGCGGGTGCCGCGCGCGGACCCGTCTGGGTAGAGCAGGCGCGGGGCGTGCGCGAATCGATTTTGCGATTCGTGACGCTGCGTCATACGATTCGGGTGCGGGGCATAGTGCCGCACCCGCCGGGCGTATGCGGGTTTCGCGAAGGGGGCTGTCGCAATTTTGAGCACATGGGTCGTTTAAGGAAGGGCTAAAGGCCAGAAAAACATCGTGTGAAAATTTATTTACAAAGTTTCGCTCTTTTTAATGCAAGAAATTCACTGATCTTATGGGCGTTTGTCAGGATTTTGTTAATTTCTGCGCATTTTCAGCTAGGGTATGCCAAGGAATGCGGCAGTGCCTGTCACGAGGAGCAGGTGGTCGCTGGGATGGAGGATTTCAAGTCATGAGCGACGCAAACGCAACCGCAGGTGCGAAAAAAGCCGGATTTCACATTGATCAGGCCAAGTATGAGCGGATGTATGCCGATTCGATCAGCAACCCCGATGCCTTTTGGGGCGAGCATGGCAAGCGGCTGGACTGGATCAAGCCCTACACCAAGGTGAAGAACACCTCGTTTGAATATGACAATGTGTCGATCAAGTGGTTCGAGGATGGCACGCTGAACGTGTCGGCCAACTGCATCGACCGGCATCTGGCAACCCGTGGCGATCAGACGGCGATCATCTGGGAAGCGGATGATCCCAATGATGAGCCGCAGCACATCACCTACAAGGAACTGCACGCGCAGACCTGCAAGATGGCCAATGTGCTCAAGTCCATGGGCGTGGCCAAGGGCGACCGTGTCGTGATCTATCTGCCGATGATCCCCGAGGCCGCCTATGCGATGCTGGCCTGCGCGCGGATCGGGGCCATTCATTCGATCGTTTTCGCCGGGTTCAGCCCGGATGCGCTGGGTGCGCGGATCAACGGCTGTGATGCCAAGGTGGTGATCACCGCCGACCACGCGCCGCGCGGTGGCCGCAAGACCAAGCTCAAGGACAACGTCAATCAGGCGCTGTTGCATGATACATCGGATGTGAAGTGCCTTGTGGTGCAACGCACCGGCGATCAGGTCGCCTGGCGGCGCGATCTGGATTTCTGGTGGCATGAAGAGGCCGAGAAGGTCAGCGCCGACTGCCCGCCCGAGGAAATGAACGCGGAGGACCCGCTGTTCATTCTCTATACCTCAGGCTCGACCGGGATGCCCAAGGGCGTCGTTCACACCACCGGCGGCTATCTGACCTATGCGTCGATGACGCATGAGTACATTTTCGATTATCACGAAGGTGATATTTACTGGTGCACGGCCGATGTGGGCTGGGTCACGGGCCATAGCTATATCGTTTACGGACCGCTGGCCAATGGCGCGACCACGCTGATGTTCGAGGGTGTTCCGACCTATCCGGATGCCGGCCGGTTCTGGCAGGTGTGCGAGCGTCACAAGGTCACGCAGTTCTACACCGCCCCCACCGCCATTCGCGCGCTGATGGGCAAGGGCACGGGCCCGGTCGAGGGCAGCGATCTGAGCAGCCTGCGTATCCTGGGTTCGGTCGGCGAGCCGATCAATCCCGAAGCGTGGAACTGGTACAATGAGAACGTCGGCAAGGGCAAATGCCCGATCGTCGATACATGGTGGCAGACCGAGACCGGCGGCATCCTGATCACGCCGCTGCCCGGTGTGATCGACACGCCCAAGCCCGGATCAGCCACCAAGCCGTTCTTTGGGGTGCAGCCCATCGTGCTGGACGATCAGGGCAACGAGTTGGAGGGCGAAACCTCGGGTGTGCTGGCGATCAAGGATAGCTGGCCGGGGCAGATGCGCACCGTCTGGGGCGATCACAGCCGGTTTGTCTCGACCTATTTCGAGATGTTCAAAGGCTATTATTTCTCGGGTGATGGCTGCCGTCGTGATGCGGATGGCGATTACTGGATCACGGGCCGTGTGGATGACGTGATCAACGTCTCGGGGCACCGGATGGGCACCGCCGAGGTGGAATCGGCGCTGGTCGCCCATGCCACCGTGAGCGAGGCCGCCGTTGTGGGCTATCCGCATGACATCAAGGGGCAGGGCATCTATTGCTATGTCACGCTGATGGACGGGGTTGAGGCCACCGAAGCGCTGCGCACGGAACTGGGCAACTGGGTGCGTCAGGAAATCGGGCCGATTGCCAAGCCGGACGTCATTCAATGGGCGCCGGGCCTGCCCAAGACCCGCTCGGGCAAGATCATGCGCCGTATTCTGCGCAAGATTGCCGAGAATGACTTTGACAGCTTGGGGGACACCTCGACACTGGCCGATCCATCGGTGGTGGATGAGCTGATTGCCAATCGCACCAAGGCCTGAGAGGGGATGATGATGGACGGAAGCGACACACCCCGCAACGCCGCCAATCTGGTTCTCTTGGGGCCGCCGGGCGCGGGCAAGGGCACGCAAGCGCGCATGCTGGAGGAGCAATTCGGGCTTGTGCAACTGTCGACCGGGGACCTCTTGCGCGCCGCTGTGGCGGCGGGCACTGAAGCGGGCCGTGCGGCCAAGGCGGTGATGGAGGCGGGCGATCTGGTGTCCGACGAGATCGTCATCGCCATTCTGCGCGACCGTCTGGCCGAGCCGGACTGTGCCAAGGGCGTGATCCTCGACGGGTTTCCGCGCACCACGGTGCAGGCCGAGGCGCTGGATGGTCTCTTGGCCGAGATCGGGCAAGGTATCCGCGCCGCGATCAGCCTGGAGGTGGATGATGCGGCGATGGTGACGCGGATTTCGGGCCGCTACACCTGCGGCGGCTGTGGCGAGGGCTATCACGACACGTTCAAGGTGCCGAGCAAGCCCGGTGCCTGTGACAAATGCGGCGGCACCGAGATGAAGCGGCGCGCCGATGACAATGCGGAGACAGTGGAACAGCGGCTGCGCGCCTATCACGCGCAGACCGCGCCGCTGATTTCCTATTACGAATCGCGCGGCGTTCTGGCCCGCGTCGATGCGATGGCCGAGATCGAGGCCGTCGCAAGAGAGCTGAACGCCATCGTCGCCAAGGCGGTCGCGTAAAGGAGTGCCCGTGCCGGGATGGTCCCGGCGCGGTCTGGAGGAAGCCGTTATAAAAGGGAGGGCACGCTTTGTCCGATCAAGAAAGAGCAAACGCGTATTGGAAGGCCAATCTGCGTCTTATCACATGGAGCCTGGTGGTCTGGTTCTTTGCCTCGTTTGGCTTTGGCATTTTGCTGCGGCCCATGCTGTCGGGGATCGCCATTGGCGGCACCGACCTGGGATTCTGGTTCGCGCAGCAAGGGTCGATCATCGTCTTTCTGGTTCTGATCTTCTTCTACGCCTGGCGGATGAACAAACTCGATGCCGAACATGGCGTCGGTGAAGAATAAATAGGGGGAGGGACAATGGATCAAACAACACTCAATATCATCGTCGTTGGTCTCAGCTTCGTGCTTTACTTCGGTATCGCGATCTGGGCCAAGGCGGGATCTACGGCTGAATTCTACGCGGCTGGACGCGGCGTGAATCCGGTCATCAACGGGATGGCCACGGCGGCGGACTGGATGTCGGCGGCCTCGTTCATCTCGATGGCGGGTCTCATCGCCTTTGTGGGCTATAACAACTCGACCTTCCTGATGGGTTGGACCGGTGGTTATGTTCTCATGGCCATGCTGCTTGCGCCCTATCTGCGCAAGTTCGGCAAATACACCGTGCCCGAGTTCGTGGGCGACCGGTTCTATAGCCCGACCGCGCGCGTCGTGGCCGTGATCGCGCTCATCACCATGTCGGTGACCTATGTGATCGGTCAGATGGCGGGTGCCGGTGTGGCCTTCTCGCGTTTCCTCGAAGTGGACAACACCACCGGTCTGTTGATCGCGTCGGGTGTGGTTTTCGTTTACGCCGTTCTGGGCGGGATGAAAGGCATCACCTATACGCAGGTGGCACAGTATTGCGTTCTGATCATCGCCTACACCATTCCGGCGATCTTTATCTCGCTGCAACTGACGGGCAAGGTTCTGCCGCAGATGGGTCTGTTCGCCGAGCATACCGCGTCGGGTCAGTATCTGCTGGTCACGCTGGACGGTCTGCTGAACGATCTGGGCTTTAACCAGTATACCTCGGGGTCGAGCCCTTGGCTGATGGCGCTGTTCACCCTGTCGCTGATGATCGGTACTGCCGGTCTGCCGCACGTGATCATCCGCTTCTTCACCGTTCCCAAAGTGTCTGACGCACGTTGGTCTGCTGGTTGGGCGCTGGTCTTTATCGCGCTGCTGTATCTCACCGCACCGGCTGTGGGTGCGATGGCGCGCCTGAACATCATGACCACCATGTGGCCGCAGGGCGTTCAGGGCGAAGCTGTGGCCGTGGACGATCTGCCCGATTGGTTCCGCACCTGGTCGACCACCGGCCTCTTGGCTGTGGAAGACAAGAACGGCGACGGCAAGATCCAGTACTACAACGACAAGTCCGAAGCGATGACCGCACTGGCGGCCGAGCGTGGCTGGCAGGGCAACGAGCTTGTGACGTTCAACCGTGACATCCTCGTGTTGGCCAACCCCGAGATCGCGGGTCTGCCGGGTTGGGTGATCGCGCTGATCGCCGCAGGTGGTATCGCGGCGGCCCTCTCGACGGCGGCGGGTCTGCTCTTGGCCATCTCTTCGGCGGTGAGCCACGACCTGATCAAATCGACGATCAATCCCAATATCTCGGAAAAAGGCGAGCTTTTGGCTGCCCGTGTCTCGATGGCGGTGGCGATCGTGGTGGCGACCTATCTGGGCCTCAACCCTCCGGGCTTTGCGGCGCAGGTTGTGGCCTTGGCGTTCGGTCTGGCGGCGGCGTCGCTCTTCCCGACGCTGATGATGGGCATCTTCTCGAAGCGCATCAACTCTGCGGGTGCGACGGCGGGTATGCTGGCCGGTCTGATCTCGACCACGCTCTACCTGTTCCTCTACCTGGGTTGGTTCTTTATCCCCGGCACGAACATGCTGACTGCGGATCAATACCTGTTCGGTATTCCGCCGACCCATTTCGGCCCGATTGGCGCGCTGCTGAACTTTGCAGTTGCCTATCTCGTGTCGAGCATGACGGCAGAACCGCCGCAGGAGATTCAGGATCTGGTCGAAAGCGTGCGTATTCCGCGCGGTGCCGGCACGGCTGTGAATCACTAAGCAAGCAATGGACAGGGGCGGCACGTGCCGCCCCTGTTCCCTCTGACACCTGCCGATATTTCCGGGAACCGGGTGCTTTTAGGTGATTTCCCGCCAAATCCGAGGAGAGCCGCGCCCGATGAGCGACGTCAAACCCGATCCCATTGACAGCCTGACACGCCATGCGCCGTTTTCCGGCTTGCCGCATGCTCTGCGCTCTGCACTGGCGCCCAAGCTGGCGCGGGTGGTGTTGGAGCAAGGCGCTGTGCTGTTTGAAAAAGGCGCGCCGCTGGCCGGGCTATACGTGGTCGAGACAGGTGGGCTTGATATCGAGACGGGGCATGCCGATCTGGTGTCGCACCGAGGGCCGGGCGACATCATGGGCGAGCGCGGGCTCTTGCGTGATGGCAATGCGCTCTTGACGGCGCGGGCCTCGGAGCCCTCTGATCTTATCGTCATTCCGCGCGAGTCGTTTCTCGACCTGATGGAGCAATCGGACGAGATTGCGCGTTGGTTCGCCCGTGCGCGGCCCACGGCGCAGGGCGATGACGGGCCCTATGCCACGGGTTTGACAGCCCTTCAGGTGTCGGACCTTATGACCGCCACGCCGATCACCTGCGGACCAGAGGCCACGATCCAAGATGTGGCGCGGCTCATGCGGGACAATGTGATTTCTTCCGTGGTGGTGATGGAGGGCGCGCGCCTGGCGGGGATCATCACGGTGCGCGATCTGGCCAACAAGGTTCTGGCCGAAGGGTTGGGCGGTGACATCAAGGTCGTGCAGGTGATGACGCGGGACCCGGTGACAATCGAGCCCGGGCGGTTGGGTCTTGATGCGCTGATGCTCTTGTCGGATCTAAAGGTCAATCACCTGCCGGTGGCGCAGGGGGGGCGTGTTCTTGGAATGATCGGCAAGACCGATCTGTTCCGTCAACAGGCCGCCACGGCGAGCCATATGGTCGCCGATATTGCCAGTGCCGAGACGCCCGAGGACATGGCGCATGTCATGGAACGGGTGCCGATGCTGTTGGTGCAACTGGTGCAGGCCGGGGTGCGGCCGCAGTCGATCACGCGGCGGATCACCGATATTACCGACGCGATTACCCGCCGGTTACTGCGGCTGGCGGAGCAGCAGCTTGGCCCGGCCCCTGTGCCCTATCTCTGGGCGGCCTGCGGCAGTCAGGGGCGGCGGGAACAGACCGGCGTGAGCGACCAGGACAATTGTCTGATCCTGGATGATAGTTTCCAGCCGGAGCATGACGCCTATTTCGCGGCGCTGGCCAAGTTTGTCAGCGACGGGCTGAACACCTGCGGGTTTTTCTATTGTCCGGGCGACATGATGGCGACCAATCCGCGCTGGCGGCAGCCACGTCGGGTATGGCGCAGCTATTTCGCGCGCTGGATCGCGCAGCCGGACACGGAGGCGCAGATGCTGGCCTCGGTGATGTTCGATCTGCGGGCGATTGCGGGGGAGAATGCGCTGTTTGACGATTTGCAGGCCGAAGTGCTGGCAAGTGCGCGCAAGAATTCGATCTTTGTCGCGCATATGGTGTCCAATTCGCTCAAGCATACGGTGCCCCTGGGCCTTTTGCGCGGCTTTGCCCTGATCCGGTCGGGCGAGCACAAGAACACGATCGACCTCAAGCATTCGGGCGTGGTGCCGGTGGTCGATCTGGGGCGGATTTATGCGCTGTTGGGATCGCTGGAGGTGGCGGGCACACGCGAACGGATCACGAGCGCGCGGGCCGGGGCCGTGATTTCCGAGAGCGGCGCGCGCGATTTGCTGGATGCCTACGATCTGATTGCGGAAACTCGGCTGCGGCATCAGGCATCGCGCATTCGCGCCGGACGCACCCCGGACAATTTCATGGCCCCTGCCGATCTGTCGGACCTTGAGCGCAACCACTTGCGGGATGCGTTCATGGTGGTCAAGACCATGCAATCCGCCATCGGACAATCCAGAGGAGCACCGGGATAACTTATGTTTTTGGAATTGATCGCCACTTTCGCCGTTGGCATCGGCGCTGCCGGTACTGCCCTGGTCCTTGGGCATCTCAGCCGGGGCCGTTTGCCGCGCTACTCCGCGCCGTTTGCGGCGGGGATCGCGATGCTGTGCTATGTGGTCTGGTCGGAATACACCTGGGCCAACCGCACGCTCAGCACCCTGCCTGACAGTGTCGAGGTGGTCAGCGCGGTTGAAGAAAGCAAGCCGTGGAAGCCGTGGAGCTATATCGTACCGCAGGTCACGCGGATGATGGTGCTGGACCGCGCCGGGGTGCAGACCAATCCGGCGGCACCTGAGATCCTCTTGGCGGATATTTATCTCTTTGGGCGTTGGGCCGCGCCGATGATGCGCCCGCAACTGGTGGATTGCGCCAAGGCGGCGCGCGCCGATGTGAGTGAGGTGGCGCTGGCCGATCCGTCGCAGGCGGAGTGGATTGCCGTGGGGTTGGAGGACCCCGTGATCGAGGCGCTCTGCCAAAGCTAAGTCAGTCGTAACCGGGAGAGGAGGCCCGTCATGCCTGAAAAAACCGTTCTGCTGGTTGAAGATGAGGACAATATCGCGCTTGCGCTCGAACATCTGATCGGGCGCGCGGGATACCGGTTGCGCCGGGTGGCCACGGGCAATGCCGCGCTGGCGGCGATGGCCGAGGATCGGCCTGATCTGGTGGTGCTGGATGTAATGCTGCCCGAGCGGTCGGGCTATGAGATTTGCCAGTTGATCCGCGCCGACGCCGCGCTCAAAGGGATCAAGGTGCTGATGATGACCGCCGGGGGGGGCGAGGTCGAACGCCGCAAGGGGCTGGCGGTGGGGGCGGATGCCTTTATGACCAAGCCTTTCGCCACCGCTGATCTGACCGCGCAGATCGGCGAGTTGCTGGCCGGGGCGGATCATGATTGAGCGCCTGACGGCGCGTTTGGGTCTACGGCTGCGATTTGCGCTCTTCTTTGCCGCGCTTGCGCTGGGGGGTGCCGTGGTCATCGCGGGCGCGCTCTGGTTTGGCTATACGCGGGCGGGCGGGCTGCTGGATGGGTATGTGATCGGTGGCATGGTTGCGGCGCTGGGCGTGATGGGGTTGGCCGCCTGGATCGGGCTGTTGTTCGATGAGAACGTTGCCAAGCCCATTCTGGCGCTGGCCTCGGACCTGACGACGCGGGCGCGGGCCGATGTGGATTTGCAGATCGACGAGGCGCAGGCCAAGCATCTGAGCACGCTGGCGCCCGCCGCCAATGCGATCAATGCGGCGCTGTCGGAGGCGCGGGCCGCGCGCGCCCGCGCGGTCGAGCGGGAGACCGCACGGATTGCGCGGGAAAAGGCGCTCTTCGAGGCGCTCTTTCGCGATCTGGGCGAGGGGGCGGTGGTGGCCACGCCGGACAATCGGGTGATGCTCTATAACCGGATGGCGCAAGAGCTGTTGGGCGATATCGGTTTGGATCGCCCGCTGTCGAATGTCCTGCGCCCCGAGCCGATCATGGATGCGCTGTCGCGGATGCAGGAGGGGCGGGTGCGCGGGCATATCGGGGCCGAGACATTCCTTGCGGCCTCTGCGAATGGCAAGCGGTTTCTCTTGGGCCGTGTCAGCCCGATCCTGTCGGATGAGGAATTGTCGGGGCATGTGTTGATTTTCCGGGACGCGACCGAGGATCTGAGCGCGCATGCGCAGCAGGACCATCTGTTCAACACGCTCTTGGAGGGGGTGCGCCGACCGGCGGCCACCATTGGCGCGCTGCTGGATGTGCTGCAATCGGCGGATGATCTGCCCCCCGAGAGCCGAGCCAAGTTTCGCAAAGGGATCGAGGACGAGGTGGCGCGGCTCTTTGACTGTTTGCGGGACATGGGGGCGCAGCATGCCGGGGTCAAATCGCGGCGCTGGCCGATGTCGCCGGTTGCGGCGGCGCATGTGTTCGACGGGTTGAGCGTGCAGGCGCGGGTGCCGCTGAGCGTGGCGCGCAGCGAGGCGATGTTGAGTTGCGACGGTTTTGCCGTGACCACGCTCTTGGGCGGGTTGCTTGGGCATCTGGCCGAGGACGGCAGCCGCGACGGATTCAGCTTGAGCGCCGAGCAGGACGGGGCCGAAACGCGGCTGATCCTGAGTTGGCAGGGAGAGGCGGTGACGGATGGGCAATTGACCGGCTGGCTCAAGGCGCCGCTGTCCACCGCCTATGGGGACTATTCCGGGCGCGATGCGCTGAGCGCGCATCAGACGGATGTCTGGGCCGAGGCAAGGGCCGGGGGGCACCGGATCGTGCTGCCGCTTGCCACCGCAGCCCCACCGCTACAGCCCGGCGATGCGCGGCCCGAGTTCTATGATTTCAACCTGCCAGAGGTGGCGGGCGGAGATCTGGCCGAACGCCCCCTGTCGGACCTGAGTTTCGTGGTGTTCGATACCGAAACCACCGGCCTCTCGCCGCGGGGGGGCGATGAGATCGTGCAGATTGCCGGGTTGCGGATCGTCAACGGGCGCATTCTGCGCGGCGAGAGCTTTGACATGCTGGTCAATCCGGGCCGCCCGATTCCGCCTGCCTCGACGCGGGTGCATCATATCAGCGACGAGATGGTGCAGGGTGCGCCGGATATTGTCGAGGCCGGGCGGCGGTTTCACGATTTCTGTCAGGGCGCGGTGCTGGTCGCGCATAACGCGCCCTTCGATCTGGCGTTTCTGCGGCTCAAGGAAAAGGTCATTGGCCGGCGGTTCGACAATCCGGTGCTCTGCACGGTGTTGATGTCGGCGGGGCTCTTTGATCACAGTGGGCAGCATACGCTTGATGCGCTCTGCGAGCGGTTCGGGATCACCATCCCGCCCGAGGCGCGGCATACTGCGATGGGCGATACCGTGGCCACAGCCGAGGTGTTTGTGCGGATGCTGGGCCTCTTGCAGGCCAAGGGTGTGACAACGCTGGGCGGGGCAATCGCCGAAGAGGGGCGCATGACCAAGATCCGCAAGGCGCAGAATTACTAGAATGCGCGTGGCGTTGGGGCATTTTGGCGCTGAGCCCTTGGCAATCTGTCGTCCCTGACCGATATGGGGTCTATGGGACACAAGATTGCGACCTGTTCATATTGCGGCACGCGGGCGGTTCTGGTGTTGGACCGGGCGCGGCACGAGCTGGCCTGTTCGAGTTGCGGCGCGCCGCTGCACGAGATGAAGGCGATGCCCACGCGCGAGAATGGCGCCGCGCGGCCCAAGGCGCGGCCCATGACGCTGCCCCGGGAGGAGTATGGACCCGAGCGGCATGTCCCGGAGCGCGCGCGGAAAAACAAGCCGCGCAAAGGGTTTGGGCGGCGGATGCTGGAAGAAATCTGGGACACGGTCGAGGACATTTTCGACTGAAAACGCAGCGATGACGCGCGTTCAAGGGCAGTCACAGGTATATTACAAACCCTTTATATCCTGAGAATCGGACCTACATCTGTCCCAGAGGCGTCGATCCGGAACATTGATGCCTTCTATCACTGTCCCTCGTTCCGCGACTGGCGCCCAAGTTCTCACTTGGGCGCTTTTTTCTGGCGGCGATCCATGTTTCATAGGGGCATGAGCGAAGAGTATAGCGATTCCCATCTGCGCGATATCCTGACCCGCACCCGGCGTGTGGCGGTGGTGGGCGTGTCGATGAACCCCGTGCGCCCGAGTTACTATGTGGCGCGCTACCTCAGCCTCAAGAGATACGAGGTGGTGCCGGTCAATCCGGGCCATGCCGGTGAGATGCTCTTTGGTCAAAAGGTGGTTGCGGGGCTGCGCGATATTGCGGGCGCGGTCGATATGATCGACATTTTCCGCCGGTCCGAGCATGTCGGCCCTATCGTGGAAGAGGCGCTGGAGGTGCTGCCGGGGCTGCGCACGGTCTGGATGCAGATCGGGGTTGAAAACCCGGAGGCCGCGGCACTGGCGCGGGCGCGGGGGGTCGATGTGGTGATGAACCGCTGCCCCAAGATCGAATATCAGCGCCTCTTTGGCGAGTTGCGCATGGGCGGGTTCAACACGGGCGTCATTTCATCCAAGCTGTGAGCCGGATCAGTTCCCGCCCAAGAGGCGCAGCGGTATCAGACGGTCCTGCACCAGACGCAGGACAAGCGGCACGACCAAGAGGACCGCAAGCACCGTTCCGGCAATGCGCAGCGCGCGGCGGCGGCGTTCATGGCGCAGGCGCACCACGGGGATGGTCACGACCGGCGTGATCTCAAGCTCTTTTTCCAGTTGCGCGGCGCTGCGGATCGCCGGGTTGAGAAGCTCGAGCGTGATGACGAGCGCCAAGCCCAGCACGAGGCTGGCCAGTGCCCCGGCAATGGCCAGTTTCTTGCGGCTGGCGGAAACCGGGAATTCGGGTGGAATGGCGGTTTCCAGAATTTCGAACCGTTCCTGTTGTTGACGCGATTCCAGCACGCTTGCCATTTCCGCCTCGACCCGGTTGGTGGTGATCGTGCTAAGTTGATCCTGAAGCTGGGTGAGGTTGCGGGTGAGCGCGCCCAATTCCCGCTCGACGCGGGGGGCTGCGGCCAAGGCGGCCTCATTCGCGGCGATACGGGCCGAGACCAGCGCGCGCTGGTCGGTCAACTGGCCGATCTGGCGGGCAAATACCTCTTGCCGCTGGCGGGTGGATTCGGTTTCCAGCGCGATGATCTGCTGGTCGAGAGCGAGCAGGGTTTCATTCAGGGTGCGCAATTCCTCGCGCACGGGCGTGATGCTGGAGGGCAGCGACGCCCCGTTGGCGCGTTTGAAATCGGCAATCACGCCTTCGACTTCGGCGATCTGGGCGCTGACCCGCGCCTCTTCGGTGCTGAAGAAATCGAGCGTTTCGCGCACAAGGTCCATGCGCCGCTCGCGGTTCTGGGTGATCACGGTTTCCACGAAATCATTGGCCACTTCGGCGGCCTTGACCGGATCGTTGAGATTTACCGTCACGCTGAGGCCAGAGGGGGTGGTGGCCGGTCCCATGCCGGGGATGCCGACGGTGATGGGCGTGATCCGGGCGGAAATCCGCAGTTGATGCACCTTTTCGGCCAGCGGCATGTTGTGAACATTGGCAAAGAGGCCGTGCCGCTCGATCACCTTGACCAGATTGTCGCGCGCCATCAGGCGCTGTTCGATCAGTTGCAGGCGGTGATTGGCGTCCGTGGCAATCGTCTGCCCGGCCAGATCACTGCCCACCTGCGGGGATTCGATCTGAATCACGGCGGTGGCCTGAAACACCTTGGGTTGGCTGAGGGCGATGAGGACCGAGAGGATCGCGCCGATAACGCCGACAAGCGCGATGAGCCACAGTCTGCGGTGCAGGAGCCGCATCAGATCGGGCATGGACTGGATCGCGCTCATGGCTTGCCTATCGGTGTCGTTTCAAGGTGGTCAACGCAGGTGCCGAAAACGAAAAGCCGCTCGGGATGTTTCCTGCTGACGGACAGACCCGCACGCGCGGGGTACCGTCCTGTCAGCCGAATGCCCCCAAACGGCCCTGACAGATTTAAGTCTCAACTTGGCCACAATCTAGCAATCGTGCCACAATTTCGCCACAGGTTATTCATCACGTTCTGGAAACAGAGTGTTCAGAGGCGCGGCAGGGCGACCACGGCGGCGATAATCCCATCCGCCTCGACTATGTGTCCGGCAAAGCGCGTGGCGGGGACAAAGGGCGGGCAAACGGTCAGGAGTTCGGCGGAAAAGCGGTGTGGCCCGTCGAAAGTGACCTCAAGATCGTGGAAGGACAGCAGCCTGCGGATCTGGGCATATTGGGCCTTGTAGGTGGCTTCCTTGGCGCAAAAGAGGCGGCGGGACAGGAGGCCGCCGGCGTCTTGGGCCAAGGCCGCCTGTTCGGCGGGGGTGCAGATTGTGGTCAGGATGTCATCGGGTAGGGGCAGGGCCGGTTCCAGATCAAGGCCAAGTCCGGCCCAGTCCTTGGAATGTCCAAGCAGCGCCAGACAGGTCCCGGCACCGTGGCTGATCGTGCCGGTCACACCCTCGGGCCAGTGCGGCGCGCGGTCGGGGGCCATGGGGATGGCGGCCGGGGCGTGGCCAAGGGCGCCCAAGGCGCGGCGCGCCGCGCGGCGGCCGGCCGCAAATTCACGGCGGCGGTTGGGCACCGCGCGCGCGATGGCGGTGGCCTCCTCTGGCCAGAGGCCGGTTGCTTCGGCGCAAGGATCGCTTGCGGCCAAGGCCAGCCCCTCGGGCAGGCGGGCGCGCAGCGCTGCTATCAGCGCGGCGCTCACCCTTGGCGTGCCGCCCGCATGGCGCGGCGGCGCGCCATGGCATCCGCGCGCGCATCGGCGCGACCGGGGGCCGGAGTCGGGGCCGGGGTGTTGGCGGGGGCGGGCGTCGCATCACCGCGCAATTCCGCCACGCGCGCCGCCAGGGTGGCGAGTTTCGGGCAGCGGAAGATGTCGGTGATGCTGAGCCGGTCGACCGCCAGCGTGCTGCGGATCTCGCGATGCGCCTGCACCGCCAGAAGGGAGTGACCGCCCAGATCGAAGAAGCTGTCCTGCGCGCCAATCTCGGCCACGCCGAGGATTCGCGCCCAGATCGCGGCGATGTCGCGCTCGATCGTATTGGCGGGCGTGACCGGTTTGGGGGCGGCTGCGGGGCGCGGTGCCTTGATTTGGGTCTCTGGCGCGGGCAGCGCCTTGCGGTCCACCTTGCGGTTGGGGGTGAGGGGGAAGTGCTCCAGCACGACGACATGCGCGGGGATCATGTGGGCGGGCAGATGCGTGGCCAGATGGGCGCGCGCCGCCTCTGGTGTGGCCGTGCCGCGCAGATAGGCCACAAGGCGCATGTCGCCGGGGGTATCCTCGCGCGCCAGCACCACCGCTTGCGCAACGCCGGTGCAGCCCTCGAGTGCGGCCTCGATCTCGCCCAGTTCGATGCGGTAGCCGCGCAGCTTCACCTGCGCATCGCCGCGGCCGACGAAATCGAGCCGCCCATCGGCGCGCCAGCGCACCAGATCGCCGGTGCCATAGATGCGCCCGCCCGCACGGAACGGATCGGAGCGGAAGCGGTCGGCTGTCAGGTCGTCGCGCCCGAGATAGCCGGGCGTCACACCGTCGCCGCCAATCCAGAGTTCGCCCGCGATGCCCACCGGCACCGGCTGCATCTCGGGATCGAGGACATAGACCTGCGTATTGGCAATGGGGGTGCCGATGGGGCTGGGGCCGGGGGTGTCCTCGGCGGGGCCGGTGGTGGACCAGATGGTCGTTTCCGTGGGGCCATACATATTGGTCATGCGCGCGCGCGTGACCTGCCGCAACTCCTGCACCAGAGCGCCCGGCAGCGCCTCGCCGCCCAGCATCAGATGCCGCAGCCGACCGAGGGCGTGACGGGATTCTTCGTTCATGGCGATCATGCGTGCCATCGAGGGGGTGCATTGCAGATGCGTCACGCTGTGCCGCAGGATTTGCGCGGCGATGGAAAAATCATCCTCGGGGATAGCCCCCACGCGGTTTGATTGGTCCAGCACGCGCGCCAGCGGGCGCAGACCGTCAAGCACCTGACGCGCGGGGATGCCATAGTCGATGAGGCAGGCCACCTCATCCACGCCGATGCGTTTGAGGCCCTCGACGCGGGCGACGCAATCCTCGACAGTGCCGAAGAGGCCCGAGTCCTCGAAATATCGCTCGAAGGCGAAATCGAGGATGCCGTCGAGTTCCTCTGCGCTGAGCGATCCGAGGTCCAGCTCGAACGGGTTGCTGACACCCTGCGGGCGTTTGAAGGCCGGAAAGGCCCAGGCATATTGCTTGATGAGCCCAGCGGCGGAGCGCAGGTAATCCTTCATCGGCTCGCGGGCCACGCGCCGCGCTTCGTCGCGGGTTTCGGCCACATAGGTATGCAGCATGAGGGTGACGGTAAAGGTATCCGGATCATGCCCGGCCTCGCGCAGGGCGTTGCGGTAGAGGGTGATCTTGCCTGCCACCTCGTCGATGGATTGCCCCAAGAGATGGGTCAGCACATTGGCGCCATGTGCGCCCGCCTCGCGCCATGTTTCGGGGTTGCCGGCGGTTGTGACCCAGACGGGCAGCACCTGCGACACCGGGCGCGGTTGCGTGACGACGCCATGCAGCGTGCCATCGGCGCGGGGAAATTCCACCGTCTCGCCGCGCCAGAGGCGGCGCAGATCGCGGATCGCCTCGAACATGGCGGGCTTGTTGCGGGGCGGCGTGTTCTCGGGGCGCAGGATGAAATCGTCGGGGTGCCAGCCGGAGGCAATGGCGAGCCCTGCGCGCCCGTTGGTGAGGTTGTCGATGACCGCCCATTCCTCGGCAATGCGGGCGGGGTGGTGGAGGGGGGCCACGCAGCTTCCGGCGCGCACGGCGATGTTTTGCGTGACCGCCGCGACGGCGGCCCCCGTCACCGAAGGGTTGGGATAGGGACCGCCAAAGGCGTGAAAATGCCGCTCGGGAGTCCAGACCGCGCAAAATCCGTGGGTGTCGGCGAATTGCGCGCCCTCGAGCAGGGATTTGTATTTGTCGCGCCCCGCGCCATCGTCATTGCCCCAATAGTAAAGGCTGAACTGCATGCCCCGGTCGGAGGTGGCCAGTTGCCCCGAGGAGACCAGCGCGCGGCTTTCGTCGCCGCTGAGGACGAGCGTGTAACCGCGCGCGAGCGTGTAGAAGAGTTCGAGCACGGAGATGTCGAAATTGAGGCTGGTCACGGCGAGCCAGACCGCCCCCGGTTCGGCCGGGATACGGTCATCCATCCCGGCAAAGAAATTGGCGACGTTGCGATGCGTGACCATCACGCCCTTGGGGCGGCCGGTCGAGCCGGAGGTATAGATCACATAGGCCAGATCATCGGGACCTGCGAAGCCGTCAACCTGTGCGTCGGGGGCATCGCTCATGCGCGGTTCGGTGTCGAGCATGAGGGTCTGTGCGGTCTGCGGCAGGGTATGGGCGACGTCAGAGCGGGTCACGACCACGCGCGCGGCGCTGTCGTCGAGATAGAGCGCCAGGCGTTCGGCGGGATAGGCCGGGTCCATCGGCACATAGGCCCCGCCTGCCTTCCATATTGCCAAGGCGGCGGCGATCATATCGGCAGAGCGCGGCAGGCAGAGGCCCACCAGCACGCCTGGGCCGACACCCATTTGCCGCAGCACATGGGCGATGCGGTTGGCGCGGGCGTCAAGCGCGGCATAGGTGAGGGTTTCGGCCTCGAAGACCACGGCGCGGGCATGGGGGGTCCTGGCGATCTGGGTGGCGATCAGGCGGTGCAGGGGGCGGGCGTCATAGGCCGTATCAGTGCGGTTCCACGCCTCGACGACCATGCGGCGCTCGGCCTCGGGCATGGGGGCGGTGTCGCCCTTTGCCAGGGCTTCGAGCCGCCGCGCGAGAAGGTCGGCCATGGCGGGCGAAAGGCGTGCGGCGTCATAGACCAGCGTGGGGCTGTCGGCGAGGTCGATGGTCAGCACCGTGCCGGGGATAAGGCCGCGCCCCGCGACACGCAGCCCGATATGCGGCGTCTGCGCGGCATCAAGGGCCGGGTCACGGGCGAAAAGATCTAGCGCGAAGGCGCCGCGCGCCTCGGCCTCGGGGAGAGCGCGGGGCAGGTCCGCGACGGCAACCGGCACCCAGGGGCAGACATGGCCGGGGGCATGGGCCGCCTCGACCGTGGCCCCGGCATAGGCGAGATGCGTGCCCTCTTCGCCGCCCAGACGCGTGGCCCAGAGGCTGATCGCGCCGAGCGCGTCGTCGGGCAGGGCAAGCGGGCGGCGTTCCTCAACACCGGCGCCACCGCCCAGTGGCAGGGTGATGGGGTGCATGTCGCGCAGGCTGCGCCGCCAGTAGCCGTCCTGCGGTGCGAGCCGTGTCAGAAGGTCTGTGACGGGATGAGTGGACAGGACCGACCCAACGGCGATGCCTGCGAGGGGTGCCGCGCCGCCATCGGGCCCGGTCAGGGCGCTGAGCCGCAGCGCGCCCGCGCCCGTGGCCACGGTGAGGCGCGCGCCCTCGACCGAGAGCACCACGCCCGGCGCGCCGCTGCCCGGCACCACCTCGGCCCGGCCCACAAGCAGCACGCGGTCGCGCGCGATGATCCGTGCCCGGTTGAGCGGGTTGGCATAGCCGCCGTGATCGAGGGCGCGCACCAGTCGTGCCAGCGTCTCGGCGGCTTGGGTGAAATCGAGGCAGAGCCCCTCGGGGCGCTGGTCACGGGCGAAATAGCTGCGCGCGCCAAGGTCCTGGGTCTGGGCTGTCACGGCGCCCTGTTCGAGGGCGGTGATCACATCGGGAAAGCTGTCGAGCGCTGCGGCGTAGCATTTGGCGTTGAGGGTAAAGGCGGTTTCATCCCCCGAAATGTCCACCATGCGCTGAGTGATGATGCGCCCTTCGTCCACCCCGCCTTCGATCAGGTGCCAAGTGATGCCGTGACATTCCTCGCCGTTCAGAATGGCCCAGACCGGGGCGTTGAGACCGGCGTAGCGCGGCAGCGGGCCGTCGTGGAAATTGACCGCGCCGCGCGTTGCGCGCGCCAGCACGGATTGCGGCAAGAGATCGAGATTGGCAATGGAGAGGAGCCAATCGCCGGTGAGATCGCCTAGACGCTCGGCCAGACCGGGACCGGGGGGCACGACGCGCAGGCCCTTGCCCTCGGCCCAAGCGGCCACATCCGCGTGGCGGGTGATCACCGCCGTGATGCCGTGTCCGCGCGCGAGCCATGTCTCGCCACACTGAAGGGCGAGGGATTCGTTGCCGATCAAGAGGGCCTGCATCATGGCTTGATCCTTTTTTGCCGGTTCAGCGCCGCGCCAAGATCGCCCAGCACCAGATCGCGCAGGAAATAGGGTGGGTTGCCTGCGCCCTTGCGCCGCAGGAGCCGCCAGAGCGTGCCAAGCCCGGCGCCCAGCAGATGCGCCAGCGTGACAAGGGCGAGATAGGCGGCACCGTGGTTCTTGGTGAAATAATAGCGGCGCGAGGCGAACCAATAGGCGGGCACGCGGCCCCACCCTTTCATCCCCGTACTGACCGAGCCGATATGTTCTACCCGGCTATCCGCCACGAAATCGGTGCGCCAGCCCGCGCGCGCGGCGCGCAGGCAGAGATCAGTTTCCTCGAAATAGAGAAAGAACCGTTCGTCAAAGCCGCCGATTTCGTCAAGCACGTCCTGGCGGATCATCAGGCTGGCCCCGGCCACCCAATCGACGGTTCGCGTGGTCTGGGGCACGGGCAGCGGCACGGTATGGGCGTGCAGGAGGCGGCTGATGGGGCCGATCCGCGCGGCCCCCTCAAATTCGCCCAAGGCAGAGGGAAAGCGGAAGCAGGTGACATGGGCCACGCCATCGGGGCCGTGGATATGGCTGCCTGCAAGGCCGGTTTTGGGATGCGTTTCGAGATGATCCACAAGTGCCGCAATGGCCTCCGGGGCGGGAAAGGCATCGGAATTGAGGATATAGACGTAATCGGGGCGCGTGCCGTCGCTGAGACCGGCGCGCATGCCGGCGTTGTTGCCTGCGCCAAAGCCGCCGTTATGCCCCGCCTGCACCACGCGCACGCGGTCCCAATCGGCGGTGGCCTTTTGCATGGTCTCGAACGAGCCGTCGCCGGAGTCGTTGTCCACCAGCACGATCTCGCCTGCGATGCCCTGCATGGCGCGGTGGGCGGCGCGGGCGGCCTTGACGCTCATGTCCGGCGTGCGCCAGTTGAGGACGATGGTGAGGACGCGGGGAACGGTCATTCCGCCGCCTCGCGGTGTTCCGGGGCAGCTTGAATGGCCTCGGCCGTCTCGATCACCCGGCGCAGGCGCGCGGCCAGCACCCGCACATTGGGCTCAAGCACCATCGAGTCGTGTGTGCCGGGCACCTCTGTCACCTGCACCTGCGGGGCAAAGCCCGCCCAGTCATTGTCGGGCAGGACATAGGCGCGCTCGCTGCTGACCCAACGCCCCTCGGACACCTGCCATTTGCCCACCAGTGGCGGGCGGAAGAGATGCAGCGCGCCCGCCCATGGGCGGACCTGATATTTGGCGATGGCGCGGTAAAAGGCGGCCTCGATGGCGCTGTCGTGGAAGTGATGCGTGTCGGTCTCTGCCTGCGCTTTGGGGCGGCGTTTGGTGATTTCCCATGCGATCCGCCGCGCCGCCCAGTGCAGGGGATAGAGCGGGCCGCCGGATCTGAGCTCCTGCCATTGGATCATCAGCCGGTCGCGGCGCGAGAGGGGGCGGCGCTGTGGCAGCGGCGTGTCGAGCATCACGATCAGCGCCACCTCTTCGCCCGCCGCGCGCAATTGCTGCGCCATCTCATAGGCGGTGATGCCGCCACCCGAAAACCCACCCAAGAGATAGGGGCCGTGCGGCTGCACCTGCCGCAGTTCGGCGATCATGTCGCGCGCGGCCTCTGTCAGATCGTCATGAGGGGCAGCGCCGCCATAGAGGCCGCGCGCCTGAAGCCCGTAAAAGGGACGATCCTCGCCCAGGAGATGCGCCAGATGGCGAAGGTTGAGCACATTGCCGAACATGCCCGCAACGAGGAAGAAGGGCGTCTTTGGTCCACCTTCGCCCCGGTGCATCGGCACGAGATGGGTAAAGCGGCGCTGTGGTTCCTGTGGTGAGGGCGCGTCCTGTCCCGCCTCTTGCGGGCCAATCTGGGCCTCGATCAGCGCGGCGCAGGCGCGGATCGTGGGGGCCTCGAAGAGGACCGAGATGGGCAGATCGACGCGATAGGCCTTGCGGATCATGCCAAAGAGGCGGACGGCGATCAGGGAATGACCGCCTAGGTCGAAGAAGGAATCCTCGACCCCGACCTGCTCGAGCCCCAGAAGTTCGGACCAGAAGCCCGCAAGGCGGGTCTCGATCTCGCCCTCGGGGGCGGTGAAATCGCTGTCGAGATCAGGGCGTTCAAAGCGGTGTCCGGTCGTGTCTGTGCCGCGCGCGCCCGCCTCTGCCTGTGCGATGAGCGCGGGCAGGTCGAGCGAGGAGATGAGGATTTGCGGGGCAGGCTGTGCCAGCGCGCGGCGAAAGGCCTCGGCCCCCTCATTGGGGCGGATACCTTCGCGCAGGGCGTGGCGTAGGCGCTCTTCGGCGGGGCTTGTGGGGGCGCTCTCGGTCTGGCCCTCGAAGCGGATTTCGCTGGGACGTGGTGGGGTCAGGGCGAGGCCGCCCACCTGTTTGCGGATGGCGAAATCGGTGATCTCGATCAGCACCCGGCCTGCGGCATCGCAAAGCGTGATGTCAAAGCGCGCGGTTTCATCGCTGGCGCGGTTCTGGGCGGCGTTGCGGATATGAGACCAGACATCGGCCCCCAAGGGCGCGTGGACGCTGAGCGATCCGTAGGACATGGGCACCCAGAGATCGGAGCCGTCATAGCCCGCAATCAGCCCCATGGCCCAGCCGGTCGCGATATCCATCAACGCGGGGTGCAGGAGATAGCCCGCCGCCAGATCGGCTTGCGCGCTCTCTGGCAGGGCCAGATGCGCGAGACCCTCGCCGGTGCCCAGACCCATGGTGCGCAACACGCGCCAGCGCGGGCCAAACGCAAGATGCGCCTCTTGCGGCGCGGCGAGGGCGGTGTCGCCCGCCTCTTGCCAGTCTTGCATACGGTTACGTATGGAATCAAGATCGAGTGCCGCAGGAGGGGTGAGTGGCAAGAGGCTCAACCCCGCCTCGGCCAGTGTGACCCAGCCTTGCCGTCCGGCCTGCGCATGATCACCCTCGATCCGCGCGGCATAGCCGGTGTCGTTTCGGGTCAGGGTGAGGCGCATGTCGCGGCTGCCGCCCTCGGGCATGTCAAAGGCGCGCAGGAACCACAGATCGCGGATTTCAAACGGGCCATCCTCGCCCTGCTCGCGCAGGGCCTCGGCCAGAAGCTCCAGATAGCCGGTGCCCGGCAAGAGCGCCTGACCGGATTTGGTGCGGTGCTGATCGAAGACCCAAAGCCCGGCGTCATAGCGTGCGTGAAAGAGCCGGTTGCCATTCGCGTCATGGCTGCTCTCTTGCACCAAGGGGGACTGCACCGGCAGGCGTGGGGCGGTGAGTGTTTCGCCGCGTTGCTGCGCCACAGCCTCGGCGGCCATGCCGACCTCGGACCAGATGCCCCAGTTGAGGGCAACCACACGGGTCTTGTCGCCCATGCGGCTGCGCGCATAGGCGTTGAGATATTCATTGGCGGCGACGTAATCCACCTGTCCCGCCGGGGCGGTGGCGGTGGAGGAAGAGGAAAAGAGCACGAGCCAGTCGAGCGTGCCATCGGGAAACACCTCGTCCAGCACCTGCGTGCCGTGGATTTTCGGGGTGAATACATCCTCGATCGTGTCGGGGCCTTTGCCGAGGAGCGGCGCGTCCTTGATCACGCCTGCGGCATGGATGACACCGGCGAGCGCGCTAAAGCGGGCCTCGATTTCCGCGCGGGCGGATTGCATATCCTCGATGTTGCTGACATCGCCGGCCACGACCATGACCTGACCGCCCAGACCTTCGAGCCGTTCGACCGCAGCGATGCGGCGGGCCAGCGGATCGCCTGCGCCGCGTGTGGCCATCACGCGCGGCCAGTCGGCGCGGGGCGGCAGCGGGCGGCGTGCCATGAGGACGATCTTGGCCTTTGAGCGCGTGATCAGATCCTCGGCCAAGGTCAGGCCGATGCCGCCAAAGCCGCCGGTGATGAGCACGGTCTGGCCCTCTGCCAGCGGCGTGTCAGCGGGCAGGAGCGGGGCCGTGCGCCAGCCAGCCTCGTAGCGCCGCGCGCCGCGCAGCGCCGCGACATGGTTGCGGGGGGGCTGCATCAGATCCTCGAGCACCTGCGTCACAAGGGCGGCATCGGGGCCGCGCGCGGGCAGGACCAGATCAAGGCTGGCCGCCGTTACCCCCGGCAGTTCATGGGGGATCACCCTGAGCGGGCCCATGAGCGTGGCCTTGGAGGGGTCGCGCAATCCCTCGTCGCGAAGCTGCGCCGCGCCATTCGTGAGGGCGGTGATGTGCAGCGGGGCGGAGAGCCCTTCATCCGCCATGGCCTGCGCGAGAAAGAGCAGGCTGTAAAAGCCCTGTTCCTGGACACGGTGGAAGAAGCTCGATCCGGGGCGATGGCGGGCGTCTTGTGTGACCAGCCAGAAATGCGCGATGCGACTGGGCAGACGGCCTTCGGCGCTGAGCGCGCGGATGAGGGCATCATAGCCCTCGCGCCCGCGTTCGGGCGACAGGGCATAGCGCCCCGGCGCGAGCTGAGCAAAGGCATCGCCTGCCGTTACATACGTCACCGTATGTTTTGCGGATTCCAGCCGCTTGCCCACGGCCGCCGCAAGCCCGCTGTCGTCTTCGAAGATCAGCCATGTCTCGGGCGGCAGTGCTGCTAGATCGGCATCGCTGGCAATTTCGACCTCGGCCAGATGGGGCCGCCATTGGGGCAGGTAGCCCCAGTCGGTCAGATCGTCGCGGCGCGTTGGCCAGTCGTCTGAACGCGTGTCGCGCGTCGTGCCGGGGGCGATGAAATAGGGTTTGTGCTGAAAGGCGTAAGAGGGCAGCGGCACGCGGGTGCGCCGCGCCTCGCCCCAGATCTGATCCCAGTCGATCTCGACGCCCACCGCCCACATCCGCGCCAGCATCGCCATGAAATAGGCATCGTCGGCGATGCTATCCTCGGGGTGGCGCAGGGTGCTGATGACCTGATTGGCGCTGATAGCACCGTGGGCTTGGGCGAGCGAGGCCAGCGCCTTGCCCGGCCCAACCTCGAGAAAAACCCGCTTGCCGCCCTCGGCCAGGCGCCCCAGCCCATCGGCGAAATGGACCGTGTTGCGCAGATGGCCGACCCAATAGGCGGGGTCGGTCGCCTCGGCCGCTGTGAGGTAATCGCCGGTGCGGTTGGACAGGATCGGGATTTGCGGGGCGTTGAGGGGGATGGAGTGCAGGTAGTCGCCAAAGCGGGTCAGGATCGGTTCCAGCATCCGCGAATGGGCGGCGATGTCGATGGGAATGCGCGTGGTCTCGATCCCCGCCTCGGCCAGACGCGCCGCCAGATCATCGAGTGCGGCCTGCGGGCCAGAGGCCACGCTGAGCCCCGGCGCATTGACCGCCGCGATGTCGAGGGTCTCGCCCAGCCAGGGGCGCAGCGCCTCGGCTGAGAGAGGCACGCTGAGCAGGCCGCCCTTGGGCACGCTGTCGAAGAGTTGCCCGCGCAGATGCACCAGCCCGATGCAATCCTCGAAGCCCATCACGCCCGCGAGACAGGCGGCGGTATTCTCGCCCATGGAATGACCGATGAGGGCGGCGGGGGTCACACCCCAGCTCTGCCACAACTGCGCCAGCGCGTATTCGGTGATCATGATCAGCGGCAATTGCACCGAAGGCTGTTTCAGCCGCTCGGCGGCGGTGGCCATATCGGCGGGGGCAGGCAGCCAGAGGGCGCGGATGTCGTAATCGAGTTTGGGTTGCAGCACCGCAAGGCCACGATCCATCCATTCGGCAAAGACCGGCTCTGTCTCGTAAAGATCGCGCGCCATGCCCGCATATTGCGCGCCGCCGCCGGGGAACATGAAGACGACCTCGGGGGCGTCGAGCGCCTCATGGGTAAAGACGCGGCGCGGATCGCCTTTCTCCAAGAGCGTTGCCGCCTCTTCATGGCTGGCGGCCACCACGACGCGGCGGCGTTCGAAGGCGCGGCGACCTTGCTTGAGCGTCCAGGCCACATCGGCCAAGTCCTGCTCGGGGTGGTTGCGCAGATGGGCGGCAAGGCGGGCGGAATTTGCGTCCAGCGCCGCCTTGGAGCGGGCGGAGATCACGAGCGGCTGAAAGGGCCAATCGCTGGCCTCGGGCGCGGCGCGCGCGGGGGGTTCTTCGAGAACCACATGCGCATTGGTGCCGCCCACGCCCAGCGAATTCACGCCTGCGCGGCGGGGGTGATCGCGGCGCGGCCAAGCGCTGAGCCGGTCATTGACCGCAAAGGGGCTGCCGTCAAAGGCAATCGCCGGATTGGGCGCCTCATAGCCCAGGGAGGGCGGCATTTGCCCGTGATAGACCGCCAGCGTCGCCTTGATCAGGCTGGCCACGCCCGCCGCCGTGTCGAGATGGCCGATGTTGGTCTTGACGCTGCCGATGCGGCAGAAATCGACCGCTTGGGTGGTTTCGCGAAAGGCTTGGGTGAGGGCGGCGACCTCGATGGGATCGCCAAGGTATGTGCCGGTGCCGTGACATTCGACGTAATCGACGGTCTCGGCAGAGATGCCCGCCACGGCCTGCGCCTCGGCCACTGCTGCCGCCTGACCGTCCACGGAGGGCGCGAGATACCCCGCCTTGGCCGCGCCGTCATTGTTGACGGCAGAGCCCTTGATCACGCCCCAGATGTGATCGCCATCGGCAACCGCATCCGACAGCCGCCGCAGCACCACGACGCCCGCGCCAGAGCCAAAGACCGTGCCTTGGGCGCGGTGGTCAAACGCGTGACATTCGCCATCGGGCGACAGGATCTCACCCTCTTTGTAGAGATAGCCGCGCCCCTGTGGCAGCTCGATCGTGACACCGCCCGCGAGCGCCATGTCGCATTCGCCATTGAGCAGCGATTGCGCCGCCACATGCACCGCAACGAGCGAGGTGGAACAGGCGGTTTGCAAGCCGAGGCTTGGCCCCTTGAGGTCGAGGATATGGCTGAGCCGGGTGGTCAGGAAATCCTTGTCATTGCCGGTGTGGCGCAAGAGGAACATGCCTACATCGTCCACGAGGTCGCGGTTGGAGCAGAGGTTGAAGTAGAAATAGCTGCCCATGCCGCAGCCTGCGAAAACGCCGATGGAGCCGGGGAAATGTTCGGGCGGGTGCCCTGCATCCTCGAGCGCCTCCCACGCCACCTCCAGAAAGCGGCGGTGCTGCGGGTCGAGGATCGCGGCCTCTTTGGGGCCAAAGCCGAAGAACTCGGCATCGAACATCTCGAATCCGTCGAGAGGGGCGGCATAGGGCACGTAATCGGGGCGGCGGATCATCTGCGCAGGCTCGCCCGCAGCCAGCAATTCGGCCTCGGACATGCGGCGGATGGCGCGGTGCCCGGCGCATAGGTTTTGCCAATACTCCGAGACGCTCCGCGCGCCGGGAAGGTGCGCGGCCATGCCGACAATGGCAATCTCGGTGCCGTCGGGCGACGGTTGGGTCATGTCATCCGCCATCAAATCCAATGCTCAAATCATACCGGGTGCAGCATCGCCCGACAATGCGACTGTTTTGCGGCACACCCTTGGCGATATTGGTGTTTTCGCCCCTCACCAGCCCGAGAGCCGTGCCAGATCGACAAGCGCCGCGCCATTGAGCCAGAGCGCCAGCGTCGCCAAGCCAAGACCCAAGGCGGCCATGCCTGCGTCATGCACCGGGTCCCAGGCCCGCATATGCCGCGCGAGCCAGACCACCACCGGATAGGCCAGAACCATCGCCGCGCCATAGCCCAAGAGCGCCCCCAGAAGGCCACCCCATTCGAGACCGAGCAGGAGGGCCACGATCATCGCGGCCGCCTTGGCCAGCGTCAAAAGGAAGAACCGCCGCGAATCCCCTGCGGCAAGCGAGGCCTGATCATAGGTCATCACGATGATCTGCGGCAGTTGCATCAGTGCCATCAGCACCACCACAGCCCCTGCCATGGCGTAGCGGTCGTCATACATGATCCCCACCAGCCAGACGCCAAGGAGGGCAAATCCGGCCGACAGCGCCATCAGCCCGCCCGTGACCGCAAAGCGCATGCGCCGCAGCTTGGCGAAATTGGCGGCGCTCTCATGCGGGGGCAGTTCGCGGTAAATCGGGATGAGCAGGCGCCATGTCAGCATATGGCCCAAGAGCATGGGAAAGGAGGCAAGGAAGAAGCCGATGTTATAGACGCCGAAGACATCGAAGCTGAGGTATTTGCCCAAGATCAGTTTGTCCGCCTGATTGAAGAGAAAACCGCAGATGGTGCTGAGGAAGATCCATTTCCCGAAATGGATGAGCTCCGAGGCCGCCAGCCGTTCCCAGCCCATCCGGTTCGAGGCCCCCGGCAGGAAGAGCCAGAAGAGCACCAGCGCCACGCCCGCGCTGAGCACGCCCGACACGACCAACGCCCAGACCGAATGCCACCACCATGCCAGCGCCACGGCCACGAGGATGCCGGTGATCTGAACGGCGAATTCGATCACCGTCACCCGCCCCCAGCGCAGATGCCGCTTGGCGGTATCGAGGGCCGTGGGGTTGAACCCGGTGATCAAGAGCGACAGCCCCGCCACCGGCAAAAGCTGCAACAGGAGCGGTTCGTCGTAGATCACCGCCACGGGCCATGCCAGCGCACAGGCCACAAGCCAGAGGCCCACGCCGCGCAGGGCCTGAATGGTCCAGGCGGTGTTGAGGAAGGCGGGATCGTCGCCCCGTTTGCTCTGCATGATGGCGGGGCTGACGCCCACGTCGGAGAATTGCATGAGGCCCTGGATGATGACGGATACAATGGCCATCAGGCCGAAGGCTTCGGGGAAGAGGAGGCGGGCCAAGATGAGGTTCGACGCAAGGCGCAGGACCTGCGCCCCGCCAAAGCCCGCGACAGTCAGCGCCGAGGAGCGCAGCGCCCGTGCCAAGAGGCCGTCGCCCGTGAATATCGCCCTGACGCGTTGCATGGTAGCCTTTACTCCGTTGCCGTTACTTGCCCAAGGTTTACGGCAATTTCACGACCGTTCCATTGAAATTTCAGGCAATTACCGGCCCCGCGTCCAGTCTGCGCCGCCGCGCCGCGCGCGGACCATGAGTGCCACGATGACATAGGCGAGAAAGCCCAGAGGCGCGCGCAGGGCGGCGCGCAGCACCCATCCCGGCCCACTGGGCCGCGTGTCGTCATTGGCCAAGAGCGCCGGGTAGTGGCGCGCAATCTCGGCCACGCCTGCATCCTGCCTGCGTCGCACCCGGACAAGTGCGCTGGCCCCTTCGACGATGGGCCACGCATAGCGCGCGGGCACCGCGTGGCGCTCGTGTGGGGCAAAGTTCAGTCGGGCAAAGGTATCGTCCGAGATGATCCCCGGCCAATCGCCCCAGCGCGCGCGCCCGGCGCGGTTCACGGCGAAGAGGCCGCAACCGGGCACGCCATGGTGAAAGAAGGGCACCTGGCGGTAAAACCCCGCATAAAGGCGGCTGAAGGCGCTGCGCGGTGTGGGAATCACGACCTGACCGCTGGCATAGCCCGGTTCCGGGCAATCAAGCGCCTCGGTGATCTGGCGCAGCAGCGGGGGCGAGACAAGGACATCGGCATCGAGATAGGCCAGCACCTTGCCGCGTGCTGCCGCCTCGCCTGCGCTCAATGCGCCGGGTTTGCCGCCCTGCGGCAGGTCGAGCACGGTGAGCGTCCAGTCGCGCGCCGCTGCACGGCAGGCTGTGGCCTCGGCCACGGTCGCATCCTGACAGCCATTGGCCACGACGATCACCTCGGCGCCGCCCGCCACCGGGTCCGAGGCGAAGAGGGCATGCAGGCAATCCCCGATCATCCCCGCCTCGTTGTGGGCGGGAATGATGACGCTGAGCCGGGGCATGGTTTTGTCGGTCAACAGAGGGTTTCCAAATCGGTGGCCCGCCAGCCTGTCCTGAGCCTGCGCGGCATGCTAGACCTTATCCGACAAACTGGCGGCAAGCGGAACCGAAAATGCCTGATCCCCTAAACCTTGGCTATCTCGTGCCTCAGTTTCCGGGGCAGACGCATATTTTCTTTTGGCGCGAGATTGCGGATCTGGAACGGTTGGGGGGTGTGCCGCATCTTTTCAGCACGCTGCCGCCGCCGCCCGGTCTGGTCTCGCATGACTGGTCCGAGGCGGCCGTGGCGCGCACGACCTATCTGGGGCGGCCAACGCCCGGTCATGCGCTATCCGGCCTGCTGAACGCGCCGTGGTCCGCGATCCTGCGTGAGCGGCAGGGGGGTGAATTTTTAAAGGATGTGCTGATCTGCCTGCCGGCGGCGCGGGCGCTGATGGCGGCGTGTCGCGCGCGGGGGATTGGCCATGTGCATGCCCATTCCTGCGGGCGGGCCGCACTCATCTGTGCGCTGGCGCGGCTGATGGGGGGGCCAAGCTATAGCCTGACGCTGCATGGGGCGCTGTCGGATTATGGCCCCGGCCAGGGATTCAAGTGGCGGCATGCCAGCTTTGCCACGATCATCACGCATAAACTCATGGCTGAAATGCGCGAGGTTATCGGCCCTGATTTGCCCGCCGATGTGCGGGTGCAGCCGATGGGCGTGGATACCGAGGATTTCAAGCGCGATACGCCCTATCAGCCGCCCATGCCCGGCGCGGCCCTGCGGCTATTTTCCTGCGGGCGTTTGCACCGGGTCAAGGGGCATGAGGATTTGCTGAGCGCCCTGCGCCTGCTCTTGGATCGCGGGATCGCGGTGGAGTTGGATATCGCGGGCGAGGATGATGCGGGCGGTGCTGGCTATCGCGCCGAATTGCAGGCGCATCTGGAGGCGCTTGATCTGGGCGCGCATGCGCGGCTCTTGGGGGCCATAGGCGGAACGGAGGTGCGGCGGCACCTGCTGGCGGCGGATGTGTTCGTGCTGGCCAGTTGGCACGAGCCGCTGGGTGTGGCCTATATGGAGGCGATGGCCTGTGGTGTGCCGACGATTGGCACGGATGCAGGCGGGGTGCGGGAATTGATCGACCATGGCGAAAGCGGCATTCTGGTGCCGTCGAAATCGCCCGAGGCCCTGGCCGATGCGATTGCAGGACTTGCCGCTGATCCAGACCTCTGCGAGCGCCTGTCAGAGGCTGGGCGCGCGCGGGTGGTGCGCGCTTTCCGCTCGTCGCAAGGGGCGGAGACGCTGATCGCAGGCGCGCGCCGGGCCTTGGCGGATCAGCCCTTGTTGTGACCGCCGCGCAGGTCGAGCGCATCGAGGCGCGCCTTGAGCGCTTCGTTTTCCTCGCGGGCCTTTTGCGCCATGGCGCGCACGGCGTCGAATTCTTCGCGCGTGACGAAATCGCGATCGGCAAGCCAGCGGTCGATCAGGGATTTCATCGCGGTCTCGGCCTCGGCCCGCGCGCCCTGGGCCACGCCCATGGCATTGGTCATCAACTGGCTGATATCGTCGAGCACTTTGTTACGGGTCTGCATCGGTTTCTCCGGCGTTACACTTGGTCTCTTATATGTGTCTGTGGGACCGGATCACAAGGTTGACTTGGCCGGGGCGCGCGGGCACAGAAGCGGCCATGCAGGCCATGATCCCCTTTCCCGATATTTCACCCGAGATCTTTTCGATCTCTCTTTTCGGCATGGAGTTTGCGCTGCGCTGGTATGCGATGGCCTATATCGTTGGCATCGTGATCGGCTGGCGGCTGGTGGTGGCGAGCGTCAAGCGGCCGCATCTCTGGCCGGGTGGCGTGGCCCCGATGCGGCCCGAGCAGGTCGAGGACCTGCTGACCTGGGTCATTCTAGGGGTCATTCTGGGCGGGCGGCTGGGCTATGTGCTGTTTTACCAGCCGGGCTATTACCTTGCCAATCCCAGTGAAATTCTGGCGGTCTGGCAAGGTGGGATGGCGTTTCACGGTGGCCTTATGGGCGTGGTGCTGGCGGTGGTGCTGTTTTCGCGCAAGCAGGGCATCGCGTGGCTGTCGGTGGCGGATGCGCTCTGCATGGTGACGCCGGTGGGGCTGTTGCTGGGGCGGATCGCGAATTTCATCAATGGCGAGTTGTGGGGGCGGGCGACGGACCTGCCGTGGGGCGTGGTTTTTCCGGGGGCTGCGGCGCAGAATTGCGCGGGCGTTGTGGAGCTCTGCGCGCGCCATCCTTCTCAGCTCTATGAGGCGGCGCTGGAGGGGATGATCCTTGGGGCGGTGCTCTTGTGGTTGGGCTGGCGGCGTGGGGCGCTCAGGCGGCCCGGCACGCTGACGGGGCTCTTTTTCGCAGGCTATGGCGTGGCGCGGTTCATGGTGGAATTCGTGCGCCAACCCGATGCGCAATTCGTGAGCGAAGGCAATCCGCTGGGCTGGGCGCTTCAGATGGGCGAGTTTGGCCTGACCATGGGGCAGCTTTTGTCGCTGCCGATGATTGCCTTTGGGATTGGCATGGTGCTCTGGCCGCGGCGTGCGCGGGCGACATGAGCGGGCTGCGGGCGCATTTGCTGGCGCGGATCGCCGAGGCGGGGCCGATGAGCGTGGCGGATTACATGGCGGCCTGTCTCATGCATCCCGAGTTTGGCTATTACGCGACGCGCGATCCGTTTGGCGCAGGCGGCGATTTCGTCACCGCGCCTGAGATCAGCCAGATGTTTGGCGAGTTGCTGGGGCTGTGCCTTGCGCAGGTCTGGCTGGATCAGGGGCGGCCTGCGCGGTTCGTGCTGGCGGAACTGGGGCCGGGGCGCGGGACGCTGATGGCGGATGTGCTGCGCGCAACGCGGGGCGTGCCGGGGTTTCGGGATGCCGCAGAGGTGCATCTGGTCGAAGGATCGCCCGTATTGCGCGCGGCGCAGCGCCGGGCGATTGCGGGCGATGTCATCTGGCATGACCGGGTTGAGAGCCTGCCGGAGGGGCCGCTTTACCTGTTGGCGAACGAGTTTTTCGATGCGTTGCCGATCCGGCAGTTTCAGCGGTCCGGGGACGGCTGGCGCGAGCGGGTTGTCGGGCAAAGCGCCGGGCAATTGACGCTGGGCCTAGGTGGGCCGGTGGCCCCGCCCGCGCTGGCGGTGCGTCTGGCGGACACGCGCGAGGGTGACATTGTCGAGACCTGCGGGGCGGGCGAAGCGGTGGCGGCAGAGATCGGCGCGCGGATAGCAGGGCAGGGTGGGGCCGCGCTGACCGTGGATTATGGCGATTGGCAGTCGCTGGGCGATACGTTTCAGGCGGTCAAGGGCCATGCGCCGGTGGATCCGTTGGCCGAGCCGGGGGCGGCGGATCTGACCGCGCATGTCGATTTCGCGGCTCTGGCGCGGGCGGCGGCCCCGGCGCTGCATACGCGCCTGACGCCGCAGGGGACATTTCTGGAGCGGTTGGGGATCGCCACGCGGGCCGAGGCGCTGGCGCGCAATCTGAGCGGGCCCGCGTTGCAAAGCCATCTGGCCGCATATCAGCGCTTGACCGGGGCCGAGGAAATGGGGACGCTCTTTAAAGTGCTGGGTCTCTATCCCGAGGGGGCCGCACCACCACCCGGATTGGAGCCATGACGCTAGAAATACTCACCGCTGACAGTTTGTCCCCGCTGCGCCACGGGTTCTTTACCCGGCGGGGTGGGGCCTCTTCGGGTGTGTTCTCGGGGCTCAATTGCGGCCCCGGTTCGTCGGATCAGTCCGAGATCGTGCAGATCAACCGGGCGCGGGTGGCCGATGCGATGGGCGTGGAGCCGGATCACCTCATCACGGTGCATCAGGTGCATTCGGCGGATGTGGTCACGGTCACGGGGCCCATGGGCAAGCGGCCGCGCGCCGACGCGATGGTGACGACTGTGCCGGGGGTGGCGCTTGCGGTGCTGACGGCGGATTGTCAGCCGGTGCTCTTTGCCGATGTGGGCAATGGGGTGATCGGGGCGGCCCATGCCGGATGGCGCGGTGCGCTGGATGGCGTTCTGGAGGCCACGGTTGCGGCTATGGAGGGTCTGGGCGCGGATCGTCGCCGGATCAAGGCGGTGATTGGCCCGTCGATTTCGCAGGCGGCCTACGAGGTGGGACCAGAGTTCATCGAGGAATTCCTGGCGGAGGACCGTGATAATGCCCGGTTTTTCGCAAATGGTGTAGACGGGCGGTATCAGTTCGACCTGCCGGGGTTCGGGCTGCATCGGTTGCGGCAATCTGGCATCGGGCAGGCGGAATGGACGCGGCATTGCACCTATGGCGATCCCGAGCGATTCTATTCCTACCGTCGCACCACCCATGCCGGTGAGGCCGACTATGGCCGGCTGATCTCGGTGATCTGTCTCTGATTGGGGCGGGATTTGGGCCGAAATTGTGGGGCTATTCGGGCGGTATCGGGGATGCCCCGTGATGTCCTTTGAAAATTTTATTTAAATTCAATGCATTGAGATTTTGGTGGGATAGCTTGTATGCCCTGATCTTGTCTGAATTTTCACGATTTCCGTCAAACCTTGGCCCCAAACCGGGGGCATAGTTGCGGGTAACGAAACAATGAGCCCCGCAAATTGGGGCCTGAGGCAAGAGGTGAGAGCCATGAAAGCGCGTTGGTTGAAATCGGTCGTCAAACACAGCAGAGAGGCGGCCCCGGCACTGCCCTATCAGCGCGGTCAGCGCAAAGTTGCGCTGCGGATCGTGGAACTGCCCAAGGCGGTCAAGACGGCCTGAGCGATCAGGCGCTGTTTTCGGCCCTGTTCGAGACCTCGATCAGGTTGCCGTCGGGATCGCGCAGGTAAAGCGAGCGGATCGGGCCTGTGGCCCCGGAACGGGGCATAGGGCCAAGCTCTACCGTGACATCAAGTGCCGCGAAATGGCGTTGCCACGCCTCGAGCGGTGTCTCGCTGAGGAAGCACAGATCGGCGCTGCCGGGTTGGACCTGTGCCGCCTTCGGCTCGAATTCCGCCCCGGATTGATGCAGGTTGATTTTCTGCGCGCCGAATTTCAGCGCCCAACGGGTGCTGCCATCGGCGGGGTGAAACGCCTCGGGCATCATCCCCAGCACATCCCGGTAAAAGGCGCAGGTGGCGGGAATGTCGGCCACGGTCAGCACGAGATGGTCGAGTGCGGCGAGGGTCGGTTGGGTCATAGGCATGTCTCGGGTTTGAAATCATCTGGAATCGTGTCGATGCCGTCGAGCATCAGATCGGCCATGACCTGCGCCACCTTGGGGGCCATGCCAAAGCCAATCTTGAAGCCTCCATTCGCAACAAATTCCCCCGGTCGGAACGGGTGCGCGCCCAGCATCGGGGCGCGCGAGCGCGAGCGGGGACGCACCCCGGCCCAACGTGCGATCACCGGGGCACCGGCAAGCACGGGCACCGCCGCCACGGCGCGGGCGATCACACCGTCAAGCTGGGCATCGGTGCTGGAGGGATCGTCATAATAGCGCTCGGAGGTGGAGCCCACGGCGGTGGTGCCATCCTCATGCGGCACGATATGCACCTCATTGGCGAAAATCTGCGGCTGGTTTCGGGCATCATAGGCCAAAAGCGCGCCCTGGCCCTTGACCCCGTTGCCCACAGTGCGGGTATGTGCGGCGGTCATTTCTTCCAGCCCGGCGATGCCGGTGGCCCAGAGGATGCGGCCCGTTGCGGGGCCATCGGTCACAACCTCGGCACCGCGTGCGCGCAGGGCCGCAACGAGGGCTGTGCAGGCCTGACGCGGATGCAGGCGCGCGGTGAGCGTGTCGTGGATGATCTGGCCGGTCGCGCTGGGCGGGCACCATGCGCCCGACGCGGGGAGGACGCGCCAGTCAGCCTGCCCTTGCCAGAGGGTTGCGGCGTTCTGAGTACGCTCGTGGGCCAGTGCAAGGGCTGCCGCATCGGCGATGGGTTGCAGGCGGCCAAGGCGGGCATAGCCCGGCGCGCAGCCCGAGACCTCGGCCACCTCTGCCCAGAAATCACCAGCCATGAGCAGGCTGTCGAGTTGAAACGCCTTTTTGCTGTTCCAAAGCTCGGGCACATGCGGGGCCATGGCGCCCACAATGCCGCCCGAAGCCCCGGCACCGGGACCATGCGGATCAATGACGCGCACGCGCGCGCCGCGTTTGGCACAGGTCCACGCCACCGAGAGGCCAAAGATGCCTGCGCCCATCACCGTGATATCGACCATTGCCAATCCTTTGTCGTCGCGCGATGGTCGCGCGCGTTTCGGCCATGCTTTAGAGGATCATGCCATGCAGGACCAGACCGCAGACCTGATCTGGCGCGAGGGCGAGGTGCCGGTGTCGGTGCGGTTCGATGATCCCTATTTCAGTCTCGACAACGGTCTGGCGGAAACGCGGCATGTGTTTCTGGCGGGCAATGACCTGCCGGGGCGGTTTCGAGATGGGTTTCATATTGCGGAACTGGGGTTTGGCACGGGGCTGAACCTTTTGACCGCGCTTGCAGCATGGCGGGCGGCGGGCGTTGTGGGGCGGCTGCACGTCACCAGTTTCGAGGCCTATCCGATGGCCCCGCAAGACATGCGTCGCGCGCAAGCCCGCTTTGCGGAACTGGGAGGGGTTGCGGCGGATCTCGCCCCGCACTGGCAAGGGGGCGCGGAGCGGATCAGCCTGCCGGATCTGGAGTTCACCCTCATTGTGGGGGATGCGCGCGAGACGCTAAAGGCTTGGCCGGGCAGGGCGGATGCGTGGTTTCTGGACGGGTTTTCCCCGGCCAAGAACCCCGAGTTGTGGGAGCCTGCGTTGATGGCGGAGGTGGCCCGGCACACCGCGCCCGGCGGCACGGCGGCCAGTTACACGGCGGCGGGGTTCGTGCGCAGGGGGCTTGAGGCCGCCGGGTTTTGTGTTACGCGGGGGCAGGGATATGGCCGCAAGCGCCATATGACCATGGCCAGGAAAGACCACCCGTGAGAGACCGCTCGTGACAGTTCAAAACACCCGTTTGGGCATCTGGCTGATGGTGCTGACCACGGTCATCTTTGCCGCGCAGGATGGCATATCGCGGCATCTGGCCGAGAATTACAACGTTCTGATGGTGGTGATGATCCGGTTCTGGTTCTTTGCCGCCTTCGTGATGGTGATTGCCGCGCGCAAGGCCGGGGGGCTGCGGGCGGCGGCGAGCACATCGCAGCCCTTGATGCAGGGGTTTCGCGCCGTGCTACTGGTCGCGGAAATCTGCGTGATGATCTATGGCTTTACCCTTTTGGGCCTGATCGAAGTGCATGCGGTCTTTGCCTGCTATCCGCTGTTGATTGCCGCCCTCTCTGGTCCGGTTCTGGGCGAGCGGGTGGGCTGGCGGCGGTGGTTGGCGATTGCGGTCGGGTTCATCGGCGTGTTGATCATTCTGGAGCCGGGGGTGGGTGTGATCGACCCCAAGGCGATTGTGCCCTTTATCGCGGCGTTGATGTTTGCGCTTTACGGGCTTTTGACGCGCTATGTGGCGCGCAAGGATTCGGCGGCGACAAGTTTTTTCTGGACCGGAACGGTCGGGTCGATTGCCATGACCCTCGCCGGGATATGGTTCTGGGAGCCGATGACGCCGGATGCCTGGGCGTGGATGATTACGCTTTGCATCACCGGGGCGGCGGGGCATTATACGTTGATCAAATGCTATGAGGTCGCAGAGGCGAGCGCGGTGCAGCCCTTTGCCTATCTGCAACTCTTCTTTGTCACGGGCATCGGGATTTTCATCTTTGGCGAAACGATCGAGATGAACGTGGCTGTGGGTGGCGCGCTGGTGGTGGGGGCTGGCCTCTTTACGCTGTGGCGTCAGCGCAAGGTGGGGTGAGGCGCGACCAAGCCCTGCCAAAATTTTCATCGGCTTTGCCCTCTGAGCTTCTCAGGGGGTTTCTTTTTCGCGGCTCTACAAATTTTACCAATTGATAAAATTTCGAATCGTGGAATACTGATCCTCAGCCATCCTTGACCGGAGACAGCCATGAGAGATCGTCAACTCGCCCCCGGCATCGTCGCAAGCCGGCTTGATCCCGCCGCCCTGCAGAGCCATTTCACCGATCTGCATCCTCCGCTGGATGACCATGAGGCACTGGTGGCAGCGGATCGCTGTTATTTCTGCCACGATGCGCCCTGCATCACCGCGTGCCCCACGTCGATCGACATCCCGCTCTTTATCCGGCAGATCGCCACCGGCACGCCCGAGGCGGCGGCCAAGACGATCCTGAGCCAGAATATCCTTGGCGGCATGTGCGCCCGCGTTTGCCCCACGGAAACGCTGTGTGAAGAGGCTTGCGTGCGCGAGGCGGCCGAGGGGCAGCCGGTGCTGATCGGGCGGTTGCAGCGCTATGCCACCGATACGCTGATGGACAAGGGCGTGCATCCCTTTAGCCGTTCCGCGCCGACAGGGCGGCGTGTCGCGGTGGTGGGGGCGGGGCCTGCGGGTCTGGCCTGTGCGCACCGTCTGGCGATGAAGGGTCACGACGTCACGCTCTACGATGGGCGCGCCAAGCCCGGCGGTCTCAATGAATTCGGCATTGCCGCCTACAAGAGCACCGACAGTTTCGCGGCGCGCGAGGTTGACTGGCTGATGCAGATTGGCGGGATCACTCTGGAGACCGGCAAGCGTCTTGGGCGGGAGATCACGCTGGCAGAACTGCAAGAGGATCACGATGCGGTGTTCCTTGGGATTGGTCTGGGCGGGGTCAATGCGCTGGGGCTGAGCGGTGAGGACCGCGAGGGGATGCGCGATGCGGTGGATTTCATCGCGGACCTGCGGCAGGCAGACGATCTGGCAAGCCTGCCGGTGGGGCGCGATGTGGTGGTGATCGGGGGCGGCATGACGGCGGTCGATGCGGCCGTACAAGCCAAGCTGCTTGGCGCGCTCAATGTCACGCTGGTCTACCGGCGTGGGCGCGAGCGGATGAATGCCAGCCGCTATGAACAGGATCTCGCGGCCTCCAAGGGGGTGCGGATCGTGACCAATGCCACGCCCATCGCGGTGCATGGCAATGGCGCGGTGCGCGAGGTCGAGTTCGAATATAGCGATGACGATCTGAAACCCACGGGCGAGCGGTTTCGCCTGCCCGCCGATCAGGTGTTCAAGGCGATTGGCCAGACCCTTGAGGGGGCCGATCTGCCGGCGCGTGATGGGCGCAAGATCGCCGTTACGGGCCCCGGCCGCACCTCGTTGCCCGGTGTCTGGGCCGGGGGCGATTGCGCGGCGGGGGGCGATGACCTGACGGTGACGGCGGTGGCAGAGGGGCGCGACGCCGCCGAAGACATCCACGCAACCCTGATGGCGGAGGGCTGAACCATGGCGGATCTGACAACCAATTTCATCGGCATCACATCGCCCAACCCGTTCTGGCTGGCTTCGGCCCCGCCAACGGACAAGGAATACAACGTGCGCCGCGCGTTCGAGGCCGGTTGGGGCGGCGTGGTGTGGAAGACATTGGGCGAAGCGGGACCGCCCGTAGTCAATGTGAACGGGCCGCGTTATGGCGTGGTCTATGGTGCCGACCGGCGCGTTCTGGGCCTCAACAATATCGAGTTGATCACCGACCGCCCGCTGGAAGTGAACCTGGAAGAGATGCGCCGGGTCAAGCGTGACTGGCCCGACCGCGCGCTGATCGCAAGCCTGATGGTGCCGGTCAACGAGGATGCCTGGCGCGAGATATTGCACCGGGTCGAGGATACGGGATGTGATGGGGTCGAGCTGAACTTCGGCTGTCCGCATGGCATGAGCGAGCGCGGCATGGGCAGCGCGGTGGGGCAGGTGCCGGAATATGTGGGGCAAGTGGCGCATTGGTGCAAGAAGCATTCGAGCCTGCCGGTGATCGTGAAATTGACGCCCAATATCACCGATATCCGCAAGCCCGCGCAGGCCGCCAAGGAGGGCGGGGCCGATGCCGTGAGCCTGATCAACACGATCAATTCGATCACCTCCGTCGATCTCGATCTCTTTGCACCTGAGCCCACGATTGACGGGCAAGGCGCGCATGGCGGCTATTGCGGGCCTGCGGTGAAGCCCATTGCGCTGAATATGGTGGCCGAGATTGCGCGCGATCCCGCCACGGCGGGCCTGCCGATCAGCGGCATTGGCGGCGTCACAACTTGGCGCGATGCGGCGGAGTTCCTCGCATTGGGCGCGGGCAATGTGCAGGTCTGCACGGCGGCGATGACCTATGGGTTCAAGATCGTGCAGGAAATGATTTCGGGCCTGTCGCAATACATGGATGACAAGGGGTTCACGTCGGTGGACCAACTGGTCGGGCGCGCGGTGTCGAATGTGGTCAATTGGAAGGATCTGAACCTCAATTACGTGACCAAGGCCAAGATCAACCAGGACGATTGCATCAAATGCGGGCGCTGCTATGCCGCCTGCGAAGATACCAGCCATCAGGCGATTGCGATGTCAGAGGATCGGGTCTTTACCGTCAAGGATGACGAATGCGTCGCCTGCAACCTCTGCGTCAATGTCTGCCCGATCGAAGGCTGCATCACGATGGAGCGGATGGCAGCGGGCATGGTCGATCCGCGCACCGGCGAGGTGGTGCGCGAAGAGTATGCCAATTGGACCACGCATCCCAATAATCCGGGGCGCTGTGCTGCGGAATAGGCGCGGGGATCAGATCAATCCGCCTGTGACCGGCGCGCGGCTATGGCGCGCCGCGCGGCGGAGGGCACGGCGGTAGAGATAGCGCACCCAAAGCTGCGTGAGGGGCGCGTGCTCTGCATCGGCCTGCGTTTGGGCGATGCAGGACACGCCCGAGGGATGGATCGTGCCTGCGCGTAGGCCGGTGTGCCAATGGCTCTGGATCAGGCACTCGACCGGGCGGTCAAACGTCTCGGTCAGGTTGAGGAGGTGCATGGCCGCGTCGCGCGCGATCATCTGCACCGGGCAGAGCGGCGCGCTGACCAAGGGCAGGCTGAGCACAGCGCCGCCATTGGTGTCTATCAACCGGGCGGGGCCACGGATCGCCTGAGTTTGAAACCGGATATAGCCCAGATCGTCGATATGGTCGCGCGCGAGCGCGAGGGCGCTTGGGAACACGGCCGGATCAAGCGCTGCGTCCTGCTCGACGATCAGGCCGTAATCGAGGTCGCGGCGCAGGATCTCGGCCCAGATCTGGCGATGGCTGAGAAAGCGGGCAATCTCGGGCGTGGTGAGGGGAAAGGGGTAGGCGGGGGCGAAAATCCGCGTGCCGACCGTGGCCGAGAGCGTGGCGGAGGAGAGAGCCGAGCCCTCGACCTCGGGCCAGAGGTCGCCCTCCAGCCCGCAAGTGGTAAGGATATGGCGCGCCCGCTCGCGCCGCGTGGCGTCACGCGCGCCGTGCAGGGCAAAGGCGCGCCCGATCACGCGGTCAGGCGCCTGGGGTCCAGCCCGAGACGGATTTGACCTCGAGGAAGTCCTCGATGCCCCATTTGCCGCCTTCGCGCCCGTGGCCCGATTGTTTCATGCCGCCAAAGGGCGAGCCTGCGCCGCGCGATTGGCCGTTCATTTCCACCATGCCCGAGCGCAAGCTGCGCGCCAGCCGGTTTGCCCGCGCCGGATCACCGGTCTGGACATAGTTTGTGAGGCCATAGGGCGTGTCATTGGCGATGCGCAGGCCGTCCTCTTCGGTGTCGAAGGGGATGATCGACAGGACCGGGCCAAAGATTTCCTCGCGCGCGATGGTCATGTCGTTGGTGACATCGGCAAAGACCGTGGGCTTGACGTAAAAGCCCCGGTTGAGCCCGTCAGGCCGCCCGGTGCCGCCTGCGACAAGCCGCGCGCCTTCGTCGATGCCCTTTTGGATGAGGTCCTGAATCTTGTTGAACTGGACCTCGTTGACCACGGGGCCGATATGACGACCGGCCTCGTTGGCGGGGCCGACAGTGATCGCGTTTGCGGTTTCTGCTGCGATTTCAACGGCCTGATCGTAAATCTCGCGCTGCACCAGCATCCGGGTGGGCGCGTTGCAGGATTGGCCGGTGTTGTTCATGCAGCGGATCACGCCGCGCTTGACCGCCTTGTCATCGGCATCGGCAAAGATCAGGTTGGCCCCTTTGCCGCCCAATTCGAGGCTCACGCGCTTGAGCGTGTCGGCGGCGGATTTGGAGATGATGCGCCCGGCGCGCGACGAGCCGGTAAAGCTGATCATGTCCACATCGGGATGCGCTGTCAGTTGGCTGCCCACACCCACACCATCGCCGTTGACGAGGTTGAAGACGCCCTTGGGCAGGCCCGCCGCATCGACGATTTCGGCAAAGATAATGGCGTTGAGCGGGGATTCCTCGGAGGGTTTGAGGATCATGGTGCAGCCTGCGACAAGACCGGCAATCACCTTGAGCGTGACCTGGTTCATCGGCCAGTTCCACGGCGTGATCATGCCCACGACGCCCACCGCCTCGTGGATGATGCGGTCGTTGGGCGCGTGATCGCCCAAGGGCTCGTCAAAGGCGAAATCGCGCGCGGCCTTGATGAAATTGGCGATATGCCAGCTTCCGGCGCCCACTTGCTGCTCGCGGGCCATGTCGATGGGGGCGCCCATCTCGAGGCTGATGGCCTGTGCCATATCCTCGGCGCGGGCCTTGTAGGCCTGTAGAATTTTCTCAGCATAGGCAATGCGGTCCGCGGGGGGCGTCGCCATCCACGCGGTGAAGGCCGCCTTGGCGGCGGCGACGGCGGCATCGGTATCGGCCTGACCGCCCAGAGAGATCACCGCGCAGGGCTCTTCGGTCGAGGGATTGATGACCTTGTGATCTTTTGCCGCGAGGGGGTTGACCCAAGCGCCATTGATGTAGAACTGACGTTTCTCGATCATGGTATTGACCTCCAGTGATTTGGCGGCACTCTGTCAGGGGTAATGCCGGGCTGCAAGGTTTGAAATAGGGCGCTTTGGGGCGATTTGATCAAATTTCCACGCCCCAAGGCGGAAATCAGGAAAGGATAGGCTATGGGTCTTCGAATCAATGATGTGATCCCCGATCTGACGGTGGAAACCGATCTGGGCACGTTTTCGCTGCATGAGTGGATCGGCGACAGTTGGGCAATTCTGTTTTCCCACCCCAAGGATTTCACCCCGGTTTGCACCACGGAATTCGGCGCCGTCGCTCGGTTGGCCGAGGAATGGGAGAAACGCGGGTGCAAGGTGATCGGCGTTTCGGTTGACGGGGTCGAGGACCATCGCAAGTGGAAGGGCGATATTGAAAAGGTTGCTGGCAGTGCGGCGGGATTCCCGATCATCGCCGATGCGGGGCTGGTTGTGTCCAAGGCGTTCGACATGCTGCCCGCCGAAGCCTATCTCCCCGACGGGCGCACACCCAACGACAGCGCCACGGTGCGTTCGGTCTTTATCATCGGGCCGGACAAGCAGTTGAAGCTGAGCATGACCTATCCGATGACGGTGGGGCGCAATTTCGCGGAAGTTCTGCGCGCGCTCGACGCGCTTCAGACCACGTCGCGCAATGGCGTGGCGACACCGGCGGATTGGACCGTGGGGCAGGATGTGATCATCCCCGCCAGCCTGAGTGATGCCGAGGCCGAGGCCAAGTTTGGCAGTTTCGACAAGGTGTTGCCGTATCTGCGCAAGACCAGTTTGAAGGGGTAGGTTTGGTTTGAAGGAGGCTTAGCCCCAAGTCCCCCGCGCGGAACAAGGCGCAAAGCGCCGCCGCGCGGATCGCTGGGCCGTCCCGCGGACCAGCGATTTTGATAGCGAGCGCAATTCTGATGGGGCATACGGACTTGGCTGGCATAAAGTGGCAGCCACCCCCCTTGCTTCGCTAGTCCCCGGCCCAGCGATCCGCGCGGCTCGTCACTTGGGGTGGAACTCTCACCCCAGCCGGGCAAACACCGCCATCTGGCTCGCCCCGCCCAAGGCGGGGTGCGTCTCGCCTATGTCGTGGCGGGTGACGGTGTAGCCATGCCGCGCCGCCACGCCCTCGGCCCAGCCTTGGAAACGGGTGCGGTCCCATTCGAAATGATGCCCCGGATGGCGAAAGCGGTGGGAGGGCACGCCCAGCACCGGGTTGAACTCGGCGTTGGGGGTGGTCACGATCACATGGCCGGGGCGCATATCGGCAAAGAGCGCGCGTTCCAGCCGGTTGAGATCGGCAAGGGGCAGATGTTCGATGGTTTCCACGAGGCACGCGCAGTCATAGCCGCGCAGGTTGGCATGTGGAACGGTCATGGACGCCTGCGCCAGTTGCACCTTGGCCCGCGCCTCGGGGGGTAGGTCCGCCAGCCGTGCCTGTGCGTCGCGCAGCGAGGGCAGATCAATGTCGATCCCGGTCAGGTGGGTGAGGCCCGGCACGCGCGCCAGACGCAAGAGAAGATCGCCCGCGCCGCAGCCCAGATCAAGGAGTGTGCGCGCGCCCGTGTCCTGCACAGCGGCGCAGACGGCCCTGAGGCGGGCGTCATGCAAGGCGGTGGTCATGGTGCGGCCCTCTCGGGTTGGCGGCGTCGCAGAACTATGTGCCATGCGCGACAGGCAAAGGCCAGAGCCGCGCGGGCCTGCAAGCCCCATGGACAGTTCCGGTCGAATTGCCATAGCGTTCGGCAACGAAGAGAGCGAGGATGCCATGAGCCGGCGCAAACCCTTTGAGATCGGTGGCGTTTCTGTCGAGGCAGGCACGCGCGCGCGAGTGGATATTCCCGTCAGCACGCTGTCCAACCACACGCCGGTCAATCTCTCGGTGGAGGTGATCCATGGGCGGCGGGCGGGGCCGGTCCTGTTTGTCTCGGCGGCGATCCACGGCGATGAGGTGATCGGGGTCGAGATCATGCGCCGGTTGCTCAAGGCGACGCCGCTGATGTCGATGGCGGGGACGCTGATGGCAGTGCCGATCGTCAACACCTTCGGGTTTCTCAATCACAAGCGCTATCTGCCCGACCGGCGCGATCTGAACCGGGTGTTTCCGGGGGTGAGCGAAGGATCAATGGCGTCGCAGCTGGCGCATATCTTCATGGATCAGGTGGTGCGGCGGGCGGATGTGGGCATCGACCTGCATTCGGCGGCCATCCACCGCACGAACCTGCCGCAGATCCGCCTGACGCCGGGCAATACGCGGCTGGAAGAGCTGGGCCGCGCCTTTGGTGCGCCGGTGATGATGGAGTCGAAGCTGCGCGATGGTTCACTCCGCATGGCCGCTGAACAGGCAGGTGTGGACGTGCTGCTCTACGAGGGGGGCGAGGGGCTACGGTTTGACGAATTCGCGGCGCGGGCGGGGGTCAGCGGTATCCTGCGGGTGATGCAGCATCTGGGCATGATCGGGGCCAAGGGCGTGCCGCGTGCGCGCGGAGTGCCGATCCGCGCCGCACGCTCGCGCTGGTATCGCGCGCCGCGCGGCGGGCTGTTTCGGGGCTATCTGCCTGTGGGTGCGGCGGTACAGCCGGGCACGGTGCTGGGCGCGGTGGCGAATGCCTTTGGCGATATCGAGACCGAGGTGGTGGCCGATGTGACGGGCATCATCATCGGGCGCACCAATCTGCCGGTGGTCTATGAGGGGGACGCGCTCTGCCATGTGGCGGAGACGCCGCGCGCCGAGGCGGCGGCGGGGGGGATCAGCGCCCATCTCGAGGCGGCGGCCCTCTTTGACGAGGACGAGATCATCTGAGCGGCACCGCCGCATTGCGAGGCGGTGGTTGATTTGAGTATTTGAACCAAGAAGAAGCGCAGGCGCGGTCCTGATCTCTCAGCTTTGGGGCCAGTCGTTGATGATCTGCATGGCCTCATCCGCGGTTTCGACGAATTGGAAGAGGTCGAGATCCTCGGCGCTGATCGTGCCGGCCTCGGAGAGGGCCTGCCAATTGATGATACCCTGCCAGAAGGCCGCGCCAAAGAGCAGGAAGGGCACGCGCTTCATCCGGTCGGTCTGAATGAGGGTCAGCGCCTCGAACATCTCATCGAGCGTGCCGAAGCCGCCGGGAAAGACGCAGATGGCGCGGGCGCGCATCAGGAAATGCATCTTGCGGATGGCGAAGTAGTGGAAGTTGAAGCAAAGCCCCGGTGTGACGTATTCATTGGGCGCCTGTTCATGCGGCAACACGATGTTGAGACCGATCGAGGCCCCGCCCGCATCCGCAGCACCACGATTGCCTGCCTCCATCACCCCCGGACCGCCGCCGGTGGCGATGACATACTCGCGCCCGTCGCGGGTGAGGGATTTTTCGGTCATCAGCCGCGCGAATTTGCGCGCCTCGTCATAATAGCGTGAGAGATCGGCAAGGGTTTTGGTGCGCGCCGTGTCCTTTTGCGAGGGTTCGGGAATACGCGCGCCGCCAAAGAGGACGACCGTGCTCTGGATGCCGTGTTCGTTGAGGGCCATTTCAGGCTTTAAGAGTTCGAGTTGCAGGCGCACGGGGCGCAATTCGTCGCGGCACATGAAATCGGGATCGGCAAAGGCCAGACGGTAAGCGGGCGCACGGGTCTGGGGCGTGTCCGGCACCAGTTCGGCGGTAGAGCGGTCGGAGCCGGCGTCGCGGAACTGGCTGAGGCGGTCGTCTTTCATTGCGGGCGATCCTTGCTTGGGTCTTTGAGAACAGGCGTATAGGGTTTGGCGTAGCAAGAAAAGGCAAAGAGGTGTGAGCGATGGCGTGGCAGGGGCGGATTTCCGAGGCGGGGGCGCGCATTGCCGCGCATGTGCGGCGCACGCCGGTGATGCAGGTCGATCTGGGGGGCGTGCCCGTCGCGCTCAAGCTCGAGCAGATGCAGCATACCGGTAGCTTCAAGGCGCGTGGCGCGTTCAACACGCTCTTGCAGACGGCCGTGCCAGAGGCGGGGATCGTCGCCGCCTCGGGGGGCAATCACGGGGCGGCGGTGGCCTATGCGGCGGCGAGATTGGGACACCGCGCGCGGATTTACGTACCCGAGATTGCCGGCCCGTCCAAGATCGCGCTCATCCGTGCCCAAGGGGCCGATTTGCAGGTGGTGCCGGGGGCCTATGCCGAAGCGGCGGCGCGTGCCGCCGAATGGCGCGTGGCGACCGGGGCAATCGAGGTGCATCCCTATGACGCCGAGACGACCGTGGCGGGGCAGGGCACGGTGCTGGCGGAATGGGAGGATCAGGGGCTGGACGCGGACACGGTGCTGATTGCCGTGGGCGGCGGCGGGCTGATTGCCGGGGCCTTGGGATGGCTTGGGGCGCGTCGCCGGGTGGTGGCGGTCGAGCCGGAAACCTCCTGTGCGCTTCATGCGGCGCTGGGGGCGGGTGCGCCAGTGGATGTCGAGGTGTCGGGGGTGGCGGCCAATGCGCTGGGCGCGCGGCGGATCGGGGAGATCTGCCTAGGTCTCGCGCAGGGGCAGGGGGTGCAGAGCGTGCTGGTGCGCGATGCGGCCATTCTTGAGGCGCAGGCGATATTGTGGCGGGAGGTGCGGCAATTGGTGGAGCCGGCGGGGGCCACGGCGCTGGCGGCGCTTTTGTCCGGGGCTTATCGGCCTGCGCCGGGCGAACGGGTGGCGGTTCTGATCTGCGGTGGCAATGTCGCGCCTGACCCGCTGGCATAGGGCACGAGCACCACGCGCGCGCCGGACAAGAGCGCCTTGGCGGGCCGGTCCGCAAGGGCCACGGCGGCCAGCGTCATCAGGACACTGGCCGCCGCAATCGCGATTTCAAGCGTGCCGCGCAAGGGCGCTTAGCCTTTGCCGACGATGTTATGCTCGGGGCCGAAGGGGAAGCCGGTGATATTTTCGGCCCCATCCGCGCCGATGACAAGAATGTCATGCTCGCGGTAGCCGCCGGCGCCGGGCTGACCCTCGGGGATCATCACCATCGGTTCCATCGACACGACCATGCCGGGTTTCAGCACGGTGTCGATATCCTCGCGCAGTTCCACGCCCGCCTCGCGGCCGTAATAGTGGCTGAGCACACCAAAGCTGTGGCCATAGCCGAAGGAGCGGTATTTCAGCAGGTCCCACTCGCGATACATTTCGTTGAGTTCGATGGCGATATCCATGCAGCGCGCGCCGGGCTTCATCAGTTCCAGGCCGCGACGGTGCACGGCCACGTTTTTCTCCCAGATGTCGAGGCTGGCATCGTCCACATGATCGCAGAAAAGCGTGCGTTCCAGCGCGGTGTAATAGCCAAAGATCATCGGGAAGGTGTTGAGGCTGAGGATGTCGCCGGATTGTACGACGCGGTTGGTCACGGGGTTATGCGCACCGTCGGTGTTGATGCCCGATTGGAACCATGTCCAGGTGTCCATGAGTTCGACGAAGGGGAAGGATTTGGCAATCTCGCGGATCATGGCATTGGTGCCCGCGATAGCCACCTCATGTTCGGGCACGCCCGCCTGAACCGCCCCGGCCACGGCATAGCCGCCGACGTCGCAAATCCGTGCGCCTTCCTTGATGAGCTTGATCTCTTCGGCGGATTTGATGGTGCGCATCCACATCGAGGGCTGGCTCACGTCCACCAGGTCTACGCCGGGCAAGGCATCCTGCAACAGCTGGCGATAGTCGAGCGAGACATGGTCAAATTCGATGCCGATGCGGCGCGCGCCCTTGGTCAGGCCCTGCACCGCGCGATAGAAATTGTCGCGCCGCCAGTCGGTATAGGTGACATTGCTGCCGAAGGTCCGGCGCCAGGGCTGGCCACCGTCGATACCTGCGGAAATGGTCGTCGCGTTCTTTTGGTCAATGACCATGCCGTATTTGCGGCCGAAATAGCAATAGAGCCAGCCTGAATAATAATTGATGCAGTGATAGGAGGTGAAGAGCGCCGCATCGACGTTGTTATCGGCCATCCAGCCGCGCAATTCGTTCTGGCGACGAGCCATTTCATTGTCGGAAAAAGGGGAAAAGTCCTTTTCTCCATTGTGCCATTGGGTCACGTGCAGCATGTCGTCAAGCATTTGGGTCTCTCCTCACTGGCTTGGATTGCTATCCGCTACCAGCAAAGAGGCGTCGAACAAAATTAATAGCTTTGATTTGAAAATAAGGGATGGAAATATGATCAGCTGCGCGCATGGGTCGGTTTGCGAAAGGCGCTGACGCCTTCGGTGATCTGTTCGATCAGTTTCAGCGCGGCGTCAGAGGCCTTGATATGTTTGTAGAAGAGGCCGACGTGCAGATTGGCGAGCGGCGGAAATCCCTCTTTGGGCGAGAGGACGCGCATGCCCGGCAGCAGCGTCTTTTTGGTGAGCGCGGTCACGCCCATTCCATCCAGCACCGCGTTCTGCACCGCCGTGATGCCGGGGCTCTCGAAGCAAATCCGCCACTCGCGCCCTTCGGTATTCAGCGCGTCGATCATCCGCTTGCGGTAGAAACAACCCTTGGGGTGGGCGATGATCTGGACCGGCTTGTCGAGCGAGAATTGATAGTCGCGCCCACAGACCCAGAAGGGGCGTTCGGACCAGTAGAGCGAGACATAGGGCGCGGGCATCGTATCGGTGATGGCGATGGCCAGGTCCAACTCGTCCACATGCAGCTGACCCAGAATATTTCGGCTCCAGTCGCAGCGAATGTCGAAGGTGACGTCGGGATTGGCGTGGGCGAAATCCGCGATGATGCGCTGGAAATACCCAATTGCGTAATCGGTGGGCAAACCCACCCGCAGCGTGCCCATGAATTGGGCCTCGTGCAGGTTGGCGACGGCGCGATCATTCAGGCGCAGCATCTCGCGGGCATAGCCGATGAGGGCGTGACCTTGCGGTGTCAGTTCCAGAACCTTGCCCTTGTGATGCAAGAGCTTGGCCCCAACCAGATCCTCTAACCGTTTGATTTGCAATGAAATAGCGGGTTGGGTGCGGCCCAGAACCTGACCGGTTTCGGTATAGTTGCCAAGATCTACCACCGTGACAAAGGTGCGGATCAGGTCGGTTTGCAGGTTCACGAATTGGCGCATGATTAAGAATCCTTATTCAAGCATTGCTACTATGAATTATGCGCATGACGCAAGCTGTTCTAGGGTCTGTCAATCCGACAAGAAAGGCGATGACATGGCCCAAGAAACCGTTTTTGCAGCAGAATTACCCTGGCCCGAGTATCAGCGCCGGGTGGCGCGGGGGGCTGTTCCGATTCTCATCCCGCTGGGGTCGATGGAGCAGCACGGCCATCATATGCCGATGCATGTGGATGTGCTCTTGCCCACGGAATTCGCGCGCCGCGCGGCGGCAGAGGTGGGCGGGCTGGTGGCGCCGCCCTTTACCTATGGCTACAAGTCGCAGCAGAAATCCGGCGGCGGTAATTTCTTTCCGGGCACGACCAGCCTTGATGGCGCAAGCCTTGTGAATGCGCTCAAGGATGTGATCCGCGAATTCGCGCGCCATGGCAATCGCCAGATCTGCATCGTGAATGGCCATTTCGAGAATTCCTGGTTCATCGCCGAGGGTATCGACCTTGCGCTGCGCGAACTGGGCTGGTCGGGCATCCATGACACCAAGGTCGTGGTGCTGTCCTATTGGGATTTCGTCGATCAGGCAGCGATTGCCAAGCTCTATCCCGAGGGGTTTCTGGGTTGGGATATCGAGCACGGCGGGGTGCTGGAAACCTCGCTGATGCTGCGGCTTTACCCGGACCTCGTCTCGCTGGAGCGGGCCGTGGATCACGCGCCTGCCAGCTTTCCGCCCTATGACGTCTACCCGCCGCATCCCGACTGGACACCGGCAAGCGGCACGCTGTCCTCGCCCAAGAATGCCACGGCGGAAAAGGGGGACATCCTGCTGGACGTCTGCACGCGCGGCATCGTCGCGGCGCTGCGCACCGAGTTCGCCACGCGGAACCGTGTGGCCGCCGAATAAACCCTTTTAATCAAATAAAAATACCTGCCAACATGGAGACTCACATGCCCCTGAAATCCCCCACCCGCCGCCACCTGTTGAAAATGACCGCAGGGGCCGCGCTGGCCACGCCCTTCCTGTCCATCCGGGCCGCGGCGCAGACCGTCAACCTGTCGATGCTGGCCTGGTATGGCCATGCAGAGCCCGACATCGTGGGCGCCTTCGAGGAAGAGAACAACGTCAAGTTCACGCCGAAATACTACACCGGCGGCGACAATATGCTGGGTTTGATCGCGCAATCGCCCGCGGGCACCTATGATGTGATCCTGTCGGACGCGGAGTATGTGCAGCAGTTGAACGCGGCAGGCTATATCGAGGCGCTGGATGCCGCCGACTATGCCTTTGACGATTTCTACCCCGAGTTCCAGAAATTCCCCGGCCATTGGCAGGGCGATACCCTCTATTCCGTCATCACGCGGTTTGGCTTTCTGGGGGTGGCGCATAACACCGATGTGCTGAGCGAGAAGGACGCGGCCAGCTATGCGGTGTTCTCGGATTCCCGCGTGACTGGCAAGCTGGGGCATTTCGATTGGCATCTGCCGAACCTCGGGCAAATGAGCCTCGCGGCGGGCAATGGGTCGGCCTATGACATTGACGAAGCGGGCTGGGACAAGGTGCAAGAGGCCACGATGGCGCTGCGCGGTCAGGTCGGCGGGTTCTTTGACTATGGCGGCACGTTCTCGTCGCTCAATGACGGGCAGATGCTGGCCTTTGCCGGGATTGGTGACTGGATCACCGGGGTCTTGGAAAAGAACGGTGCCAAGGTGCGCACCACGATCCCCGAAGAGGGTGGGTTGCAGTGGACAGAGTCCTTTTCGATCGGCAAGGGCACGCAGAATTACGACATGGCGCGCAAGTGGATTCAATGGATCACCTCGGCCGAAGGACAGGCGAAATCGGCCGATATGGCGGCCTATCCGGCGCTGATCCCCAACAATAAAGGTTGGGAGGTGCTGAACGCCACCAACCCCGCCGAGGCCAAGCGGCAGAACATGGTGCTGGGCCAGTATAACGCGATGGACATGATCCGCGAGGGTCGCATCCGGTATCGTCAGTTGCCCGTCCAGCAAAGCCTGGAGGACTGGAACGACTTCTGGTCCGACTACAAGGGCGCCTGACGCAAGGTCTGGCCGGGGTCCCCTTCTCCAGACCCCGGCACCGCCCCCCGCCTCTGAGAAAGCCGTATTCCATGACCCGACCCAGCCTTTATTCGCTCACATTGGCGCTGCCGCTCCTGATCTGGCAGTTGGCCTTCTTTGCGGTGCCGCTGATCTTTCTGATCGCCATCAGTTTCTGGAGCGTGCGCAATTTCCAGATGATGCCGGACCTGAATTTCGGCAATTGGGAACGCATCCTGACGCGGAGCGTGTTTTGGGACGCCTATCTGCGCACCGCCATTCTGGCCACGACAAGTGCGGTTCTGACCAGTTTCATCGCCTTTCCAGCGGCCTATGCGATTTCGTTCAAGCTGTCGGAGCGGGTCAAGCAATGGCTGATCTTCGTGCTGATCATCCCGTTCTTCACCAGCTACCTCGTGCGCATCTATGCGCTGCAAGTGTTCCTGTCGGATGAGGGCATCATAAATGCCGTGCTGGGGATGCTGGGCATCGGGCCATTTGGCATGCTCAACACCACGTTCGGCACGCTGGTGGGGATGGTCACGCTCTGCCTGCCGCTGGTGATCCTGTTGCAGGTGTTCAGCCTGAATTTCGTCAATCGCGATCTGGTCGAGGCGGCACATAACCTGCGCTGCGGGCGGTTGCGCACGGTTCTGGCGGTGATCGTGCCCTCGGCGCGGGTGGGGCTGGTGATAGCCGCGCTCTTTGCCTTTATCCTCTCGTTCGGCGATTTCGTGAGCCCGCTTTATCTTGGCGGGGGCAATCCACCGACGCTCTCGATCCTGATCACCGACATCACCAAATCCGGGCAGCAATGGCCGCGTGCCGCCGTGGTGGCCTTGATGATGATCGGCACGCTGCTGAGCGTGGCCTTAGCGGCCATCACCTATGCCTACAAGGAGCGCGGCAAATGACCGGCAATGACAATCGTCTGATCAATGGCGCGCTGAAACTCCATATCGCGGCCTGCGTGCTCTTCATCTTTGCGCCGATCCTTGGGAGCTTCGTCTTTTCGCTGAATTCGGACCGGTTCCCGTCGCTGCCGCTGGGGCATTTATCGACCGAGTGGTATCGGCTGATCTGGGAGGACCCGTTCGTCTGGGCCGGGTTCCTGAATACCGTGGTCGTGGGACTGATCGTGGCGGTGATTGCCACGGTACTGGGATTTGGCGGGGCCTATACGGATTTTCGCTACAACTTCTTTGGCAAGAACGTGTATCTCGCGCTGGCGCTGTTGCCGCCCACCATTCCGGTGGTGATCATGGGGCTTGCGATGCTGGCGTTCCTGTCGCGGGTGAACCTATCGGGTAGCGCGATTTCGATCATCATCGCGCATGGGGTGATGTGCAGCCCCTTTGCCATGGCCATTATCCGCCTGCGCCTGTCACAGATGGACCCGGATCTGGAGGCGGCATCGTGGAATTTGGGGGGCAATGAATGGGCGACGCTGCGCCATGTCATCCTGCCCTTTGCCAAGCCTGCGATCCTGGCCGCGCTTTTCATTACCATGGCGGTGTCATTCGACGAATTCGCGGTGGCGTGGTTCGTCTCGGGCCTCAATGAAACGTTGCCGGTCAAGATCCTCGGGTTTCTGCAGGGGCAGGTCAGCCCGCGGATCAATGCCATCGGTTCGCTCGCCTTTCTGAGTTCCATCACGCTGATCATTCTGGCGCAGATGCTGTTGCGCAATTCGACAAAGGACAGGTCATGAATATGCAAACCCAGGTAAAATCCGACGCCATTGTACGGCTTGAGGGTGTGGTCAAGAAGTTTGGCGAGTTCACCGCCGTGGAACGCGCGGATTTCGAGATCGGGCGCGGCGAGTTTCTGGCGATCATGGGGTCGTCCGGCTGTGGCAAAACGACGACGCTGCGCATGTTGGCGGGGCTGGAAGACCCGAGCGAGGGTGACATCTATCTTGATGGCGAGCGGGTGAACGGCAAGGCGACCTGGGACCGCGATACGCCGATGGTCTGGCAGAGCCTTGCGCTTTTCCCGTTTCTCACCGTGCAGGAGAATGTCGAATTCAGCCTCAAGATGCGCGGCGTGGGCAAGGAGGAGCGCGCGCAGCGGGCGCGCATATGGCTGGAAAAAATGCAGATCCTCGAATTCGCGGATCGCAATATCTCGCAATTGTCGGGGGGACAGCGGCAGCGCGTGGCCCTGGCCCGTGCGCTGGTGACAGAGCCGAAGATCCTGTTGCTGGACGAGCCGCTTTCGGCGCTCGATGCGCATCTCAAGGTGCGGATGCAGGCGGTTCTTTCTAACCTGCAAAAGGATCTGGGCATCACATTCGTCTATGTGACCCATTCGATGTCCGAGGCGTTTTCGATGGCCGACCGGGTGGTGATCATGAGCCGGGGCAAGATCGAGCAGATCGGCACGCCGCAGGAAATCTATCACGCGCCGCGCAACCGCTTTGTGGCGGAATTCCTCGGCTCGGCCAATATATTCACCGGCAAGCTGGTCGAGAAGGCGGGAGATCTCTGGCAGGTCGAGACCGCACATGGGCGATTTGCAATCAAGGCCCCCCAAGCCGTTGCAAAGTCCGTGGGCGATACGCTGTCCTTTGTCGTCAGCGCCGAGAAGATGCAGATCGGTGCCGTGGGCGAAGGCGTGGCTGGTATTCGTGCGCGGGTGGTGGGCGAAGAGTTTGTCGGTGCCTCGGCCATCCTATTTCTCGAGACAGAGTCAGGTGAAGAGTTGAAGGTGCATAAAAGTCATGGTGAACTGGCCTCTGTTGATCTGCATTCAGGAAGCACCCTGACCCTGCATTGGGAGCCCGAAGCCTGTCATGTCCTACCCGGAGAATGACACTCATGTGACGCGCAAGGCGATCGTGCCGCAAGGGGCGGCGTTCTTTGCGATCGAGACGACCAGACCCGCCCGGCATTTTGCCTTTCACCTGCTGCCCGATTTCACGCTGCTGGCGTTCAGTGCGGCGCTTGATCCGCTGCGCATCGCCAATCAACTGGCCCAGCGCCCGCTCTATCGCTGGACCGTCACCTCTCAGGATGGGGGGCCGGTGGTCAGTTCTTGCGCCATGTCCGTCAATGTCGATCAATCGCTCGGGAGTTTCCCGCGCGAGACCGATCTGGTGGTCTGTGGCGGCACGGTGCGCACGGGCACGGGCAGCAAGGAGTTGCTGTCGCTCCTGCGCCAGCACGCGCGCTTTGGCGGGCGGGTGGGGGGCATCTGCACCGGGACGATTTCGCTGGCACAGGCGGGGCTGCTTGAGGGGCGGCGGGCGACGCTGCATTGGGAAAATCAGCCCGCCTTTCGCGAGAAATTTCCCGAGGTCGAGGTGACGGGCAATACGTTCGAGGTGGATGGGGGGATTTTCACCTGTGGCGGCGGGGTCGGGGCCACGGACATGATGCTGGAAATGATCGAGGCGGATTATGGCCGACCTTTTGCCGATGTGGTGGCCGATATGTGCCTCTATAGCCAGCGTCGTGCAGAACGCGGGCCGCAGCGTGCCTCGATCAGCAATGCGCTGGATAGCCGCAATCCGCTGTTGGTGCGGGCGATCAAGGTGATGCAGACCAATATCGAGACGCCGATCAGCATGGACGAGTTGGCCGAAGCCGCAGGCTGTTCACGTCGCCAGATGGAGCGGCTTTTTGTCAAATACCTGCGCAAGACGCCCTATCGCTTTTTCCGCGATCTGCGGCTGGATCATGGGCGCAGCCTGTTGCGTGAGACGGACCTGAGCGTGACCGAGATTGCCATGGCCTCTGGCTTTGCCTCGCCCATGGTGTTCATCAAGACATTCCGCAGCCGCTTTGGCCATTCGCCGGGGCAGTATCGTCGCGCGGGCTGAGTGCGACAGCGCTTGTGGCCGCGCGGGTGATGTTGTCAATTGGGGAAACTGACAACAGAGGGCCGGTGACATGGACATGAATTTGGGAATGCGCCCCGAGATGCGCGCGCTACTGGCGCGGGTGGCGGCGATGGTGCGGAACGAGATCATGCCGCTCGAGGCCGAGTATCACGCAGAAATCGGCAAGGGCGAGCGCTGGACCTATACCCCCCGGCAGGCCGAGATTCTGGAAGGGCTCAAGGCGCGGGCCAAGGCCGAAGGCTTGTGGAATTTCTGGCTGACCGACAGCGCACGGGGCTTTGGCCTGTCGACGGTGGAATATGCCTATTTCGCCGAAGAGATGGGCAAGACCCCGATGGGGGCCGAGGTTTTCAACTGCAATGCGCCCGACACCGGCAATATGGAAGTGTTCGAGCGTTATGGCACTGAGGCGATGAAGGCCAAATGGCTGGCACCGCTTCTGGAGGGAGAGATTCGCAGCGCCTATCTGATGACAGAGCCGGATGTTGCCAGTTCGGATGCCACAAACATTGCCATGTCCTGTGTGCGCGACGGGGATCACTATGTTCTGAATGGTCAGAAATGGTGGGCAACGGGGGCCGGTGATCCGCGCTGCAAGGTCTATATCGTGATGGTGCGCACCGGGGGCGATGAGATGCCCAAGCATCAGCGCCATTCGATGATCGTGGTGCCTGCCGACACGCCCGGCATCGAGAAACTGCGCCCGATGCAGGTTTATGGCCATGACGATGCACCGCATGGGCATATGCATTTCAAGTTCGAGAATGTCCGCGTGCCCGCCGAGAACCTGCTCTTGGGCGAAGGGCGCGGGTTCGAGATTGCACAAGGCCGCCTTGGGCCAGGGCGGATTCATCATTGCATGCGCGCCATCGGTCAGGCCGAATCCGCGCTGGAGATGATGTGCAAGCGCAGCCTCGCGCGCGAGGCATTCGGCAAGCCACTGGCACAGCTCGGGGCGAATTACGACATCATCGCCGAATGCCGGATGGAGATCGAACAGGCGCGTTTGCTGTGCCTCAAGGCGGCGTGGATGATGGATCAGGGCGATGCGCGTGCCGCTGCCCCCTGGATCAGCCAGATCAAGGTTGTGGCCCCGCGTGTCGCCCTCAAGGTCATCGACGAGGCGGTGCAGATGTTCGGGGCGCAAGGGATTTCGCAGGATGTGCCGCTGGCGGCGATGTGGACTCATGTGCGCACGCTGCGACTGGCCGATGGCCCGGACGCGGTGCATCGCCGGCAGGTGGCGCGGGCAGAGTTGCGGAAATACACGCAGGAAAAGGTCTAAGCGTTTTCGCACAAGCCGTTCTGCGGTTAAAAACCCATCTCACGCTTTGGTGATTGGTCCGGCGGTTCCATATCCGCTTGGCTCTGATTAGCTGCGTCTTGACCACATCACACGCAAAGGAGAGGTCCATGACTGCTGAATTTCGAGTAGAGACATCGCCTGTGAGTGACGATCAGGCCACTGGTAAGGCCAAGGAATTGCTGGAGGGCGCGCGCGCCAAACTTGGGTTCGTGCCGAATATGTATCGGGGTATGGCCGTCAATCCCGGCCTCTTGTCCACCTATCTGCATGGTTACGCGCTCTATCGCGAGTCGGGCAATTTCACCCCGCCCGAGCAAGAGGTGGTGTTTCTGACCGTTTCACTGGCCAATGGCTGTGACTATTGCACCGCCGCGCATTCGATGCTGGCGATCAAGATGTCCAAGCTGGGCGAGGCGCATACGCAGGCGCTGCGCGATGGCAAGCCGCTGAGCGATGCCAAGCTGGAGGCGCTGCGCAAGTTCACCCATCACATGTGGGAGGCACGCGGCCTGCCGACCAAGGCCGAGGCCGAGGCGTTCAAGGCCGCAGGCTATGGCGATGTGCATGTGTTGGAGATCATTCTGGCGCTGGCCGTCAAGACGATCAGCAACTATGCCAATCACGTCAATCACACCGATGTGGATGAGGTCTTCGCTCCCTTCACCGTGGATAAGACGGTGGAACCGGCCTGAGGCCTCGATGTCTGCGCCCTCAAGGCTTGGGGGCGCAGAACAATTCGTAAACCACTTCGAGCACCTTGCGCGGTCGGTCATCCGCAAGGCTGTAATAGATGGTCTTGCCATCGCGCCGCGCCGTTACCAGCCCTTCGAGGCGCAGGCGGGACAATTGCTGGGACACCGCGGCCTGACGTGCCGAAAGCAGCGTTTCCAGTTCGGTCACCGACCGTTCGCCTGACACCAAATGACAGAGAATCATCAACCGCCCCTCATGGCTGATCGCCTTGAGGAAATTGGCAGCCGTCGTCGCATTATCGACCATACGGTCCATTTCGGCGGCGTCGAGCGTGTCATCGAGAACGGGAAGCGGCATTTTCCGTGAATCCTGATAATGATTTCTGTGTACTTAGGGCGTTTTTGCCGAATGTGCAAAAGCTGGCCATGCCTGCGCGCGAAAAAGTGAGGCTATGTGGCGCAGAAATCGCCATCGCCCGTGCCCCCCTGCCACAAAATCGAGCGATGCCCTTGCAGCCCCTTGGGCGCAACACTAAGACTCCTTTAGGAACTGACCGGCTATGGTCGGAGTGATTGACAAAGCCTGACGGCAACGGTCGGGCGCAGGACAGGCGGGCTGTAATGAAAGACCCTATGGACATCTACATGAACACCCTTGTTCCGATGGTGGTCGAACAGACCAGCCGGGGCGAGCGGGCCTATGATATTTTCTCGCGCCTGCTCAAGGAGCGGATCATTTTCCTGAGCGGCCCGGTGCATGACGGCATGTCGAGCCTGATTGTGGCACAACTCTTGCATCTCGAGGCTGAGAATCCGTCCAAGGAAATCAGCATGTATATCAACAGCCCCGGCGGGGTCGTGACCTCGGGACTGTCGATCTATGACACGATGCAATATATCAAGCCCAAGGTCAGCACGCTGGTCGTGGGCCAGGCGGCGAGCATGGGCAGTCTGTTGTTGACAGCCGGCGAGCCGGGGATGCGGTTTTCCCTGCCCAACAGCCGTGTCATGGTTCACCAGCCCTCGGGCGGCTATCAGGGGCAGGCGACCGATATCATGATCCATGCGCGCGAGACGCAAAAGCTCAAGGATCGGTTGAACGAGATTTATGTCAAGCACACCGGCCAGACCCTGAAAAAGGTCGAAGAGGCACTGGAGCGGGACAATTTCATGTCGCCGGAAGAGGCCAAGGCCTGGGGTTTGATCGATGAGATCGTGGCCAATCGCGACAAAGGCGACGAGGCGGCGAAGTAAACGTGATCCGGCCAAAAGGCGGGCCGGATATTTTCGGATTGTGGTGCCATACGGCCTGACTTAAGCTGAAGGGTAGCACAGATCACAGACGAGGCCCCGCGCGGGGCGCGCGGACGGCAGACGGCGCAGGGCCCGAAAGGTACGGAATGGCGAATAACTCAGGCGGCGACAGCAAGAACACGCTCTATTGCAGCTTTTGCGGCAAAAGCCAGCATGAGGTGCGCAAACTGATCGCCGGACCGACCGTGTTCATCTGCGATGAATGCGTCGAGCTTTGCATGGACATCATCCGCGAAGAGACCAAGAGCGCCGGTATCAAGTCGAGCGAGGGGATTCCCGCGCCGCGCGATATCTGCAAGGTGCTGGATGATTACGTGATCGGTCAGGCCCGCGCCAAGAAAGTTCTCTCGGTGGCGGTGCACAACCACTACAAGCGGCTGAACAATTCCGGCAAGAGCGATATCGAGCTCAGCAAATCCAATATCCTGCTGATCGGCCCCACGGGCTGCGGCAAGACCCTGCTCGCGCAGACGCTGGCGCGAATCCTCGACGTGCCCTTTACCATGGCCGATGCCACCACGCTGACCGAGGCGGGCTATGTCGGCGAGGATGTGGAAAACATCATCCTCAAGCTGCTGCAATCGTCCGAGTATAACGTCGAGCGCGCGCAGCGCGGCATCGTCTATATCGACGAGGTCGACAAGATTACCCGCAAGTCCGAGAATCCCTCGATCACCCGTGACGTGTCGGGCGAGGGCGTGCAACAGGCGCTCTTGAAGCTGATGGAAGGCACGGTCGCCGCCGTGCCGCCGCAGGGTGGGCGCAAACATCCGCAGCAGGAATTCCTGCAAGTGGACACGACCAATATTCTCTTCATCTGCGGTGGGGCCTTTGCCGGTCTCGACAAGATCATCGCGCAGCGCGGCAAGGGCAGCGCCATGGGCTTTGGTGCCGATGTGCGTGACAATGATGCGCGTGGCGTGGGCGAGATCTTTACGGATCTGGAGCCGGAGGACCTGCTCAAGTTTGGTCTGATCCCGGAATTCGTGGGTCGTCTGCCGGTCATCGCCACACTCGAGGACCTCGATGAAGATGCGCTTGTGACGATCCTGACCCAGCCCAAGAACGCGCTGGTCAAGCAGTATCAGCGCCTGTTCGAGCTTGAAGGCGCGCAACTGAGCTTTACCGAGGATGCGCTCAAGGCCGTAGCCAAGCGCGCCATCGCCCGCAAGACCGGTGCGCGCGGCCTGCGCTCGATCCTCGAGGACATTCTGCTCGACACGATGTTCGAATTGCCCAGCATGTCCCATGTCGAGGAAGTGGTGGTCAACGAAGAGGCGGTCAATTCCGATGCCGCGCCTCTGATAATCTATGCAGAGAGCAAGGGCAAAAAGGAAGGGGCCAGCGCAGGCTGATCCCAGCCTGTTCCCTGACCAAAGATACATCAAAAAGCCCGCAACCTTCGCGTTGCGGGCTTTTTGATTTGGACCGCGTCCTGCGCTGCGGTGTTGCGGGCACTGGACCTTCGCTGTCAAATCCGCCATATCGGAAACGAATGATGTCGGAGGGTCGAATGGGCATTCTCAACACCTTGCTGCGCGCCGTTACCTGGTGGAACGGTCAGACGCTCAACACCCAGATCTACACCTGGCGCAATGGCGTCAAGGTAGGGGAGGATGCGCAGGGCAATGCGTTCTATCGCACCCGCGACGACAAGCGCCGTTGGGTGATCTTTAACGGCGAGGCCGAGGCAAGCCGGGTTGATCCCGATTGGCACGGCTGGTTGCATCACACCTACAAGGAGCCGCCGACCGACAAGCCGCTTGCGCATAAGCCTTGGGAAAAACCGCATAGCGAAAACCTGACTGGCACACCACTGGCCTATGCGCCAGCCGGGTCCATCCGCCGCGCAGCCCCCGCAGAGCGGCGCGATTACGAGGCGTGGTCGCCGGAATAGGGACGGAAATATGTCTGAGAGTAAAACCGAGGTTCTGGTCGGCGGTGTGGTTTTGGCCGTTGCGATCGGCTTTCTGGTCTATGCGGGCAAGACCACCGGCATGACCACTGGCGGCGCACGTGAATACCAACTCAGCGCCAGCTTCCGCAGCGCCGATGGCGTCAGCGTGGGCACCGATGTGCGTCTGGCCGGGGTCAAGGTTGGCCGGGTCACGCAGATCGCGCTCGATCCAGAAACCTACCGCGCCAAGACGATCTTTACCGTTCAAGAAGGCATAAACGTGCCCGATGACAGTGCTGTTGCGGTCTCTTCCGAGGGGTTGTTGGGTGGCAATTACGTCGAGATATTGCCGGGCGGATCGCCCTTTCCGGTCGAACCGGGCTCGGAGATCGAATTTACCCAAGGATCGGTCAGCCTTGTGTCGCTGCTGATGAAATTCGTTTCGGGCAGCGACGGAGAGACAGCGCAATGAAGGCGCTCTGGCTCGGTCTTGTGCTCTGCCTTGGCGCGGGCGTGGGAACGGCGCAAGAGGTGGCGGCAGTTGCGCAGGGTGCGCTTTTGCGCGGTCTCGACAAGATCAATGGAAGCGCGCAGGATCTGGATCTAGCCAATGGGCAATCGGGCGTCTTTGGCTCGCTCGACGTGGTTTTGGGCGAATGCCGCTATCCGGTGGGCGATCCGGCGGGAGACGCCTTTGCCTATCTCACGATTTCTGAACAAGGCAGCGGTGCGGTGATCTTTTCCGGCTGGATGCTGGCCTCGTCCCCGGCGCTGAACGCGCTGGAGCATCCGCGCTATGACATCTGGGTCCTGCGCTGCAAGACCTGACGCGGGTCGGGATCAAACGGTATCCGGGTGATGTCGGCCTCATCCTCCATCGCATCCTCCAACAGCGCGCGATACTGCCTGCGCGGAATCTCCACCGCGCCAAGACGCCCCAGATGCGGCGTGATGAACTGTGTATCGAACAGGCGAAATCCGCAGCGGGCGAGATGGTCGGTCAAATGGGCGAGGGCCAGTTTCGATGCATCCGTGCTCCGCGAAAACATGCTCTCGCCAAAAAAGGCCGCGCCAAGCGCCACGCCATAGACGCCACCCACCAATTGCCCCTCTTGCCAGATTTCGAGCGAATGCCCATGGCCCTGACGATGCAGGGCCAGATAGGCCCGATGAATCGGGGGGCTGATCCAGGTATCATCGCGGTCGGCGCAACCGCGCAGCACCGCCTCGAAATCGCTGTCGAGTGTCGCGGTGTAGCGTCCCTGCCGCATCCGGCGCGCCAGCGAGCGCGAGATATGGAACCCATCGAGCGGCAGAATGCCTCTCCGGTGCGGATCTACCCAGAACACCTCGGGGTCGTCACGGCGCTCCGACATGGGAAACACGCCAGAGGCATAGGCCTGTAGCAGCAAAGCGGGGGTCAGGGGTGTCGTCATGGGTCTGCGTGCTGAACCAATAGCGCTTAAGGGTTTGCTATCTTTTGTCATGTTACAAGACCAAAGGCGATAGAGGCTGATGGGTGTGTGATGACGATCATGGGGTATGGGTTCAAACGTCAGGCGGACGATGACAAAACTGGCGGCCTTAACCGGGCTCAGGCACGGCATGCGTTATTGGTGGATGCTTACCGTCATGCCATTGCTGATTCGACGGTGATGCTGGTTGGGGCCGGGGATGGCACATGGTGCTATGCGCTGGCGGCGGCAGGCGCCTTGCAGGTCGTGGGGATCGAATCGGATGCCGCTCTGGTCGAGAGGTTCGGTCGATTGCCCGATGTGGGGTTGCGCGAGCGGATTGATCTGCGCTGCGCCGATCCGGTCGAGGAAATCCGATCCGAGGTGCGGGCCGGGCGGCAGTATGATGTGATCATCCTCTTTGATTTGCTCGAAATTGTGGCCGACCTGCACGACCTGTTTGGCCTGGTCCGGGAACTGGATCCGCGCCTCGTGGTGGTGGATGGCCGCTTTGTCGATACTGAGGAGCCGATTTTGTGGATCGACCGCACGCGCGAGGCGGTGGCTGGTCGCGCGCGCCCGGCGCTCGTGCCGGGGCGTGGGGCGGTGGCGATGGTGGCCTATGACACCGGCTTTGACCTCGATTGGATCGATTGGTCCCAGTTGGATCCAGAGGTGAGGCAGGGGTTGGCGGATTACTATGTCGCAGGCCCCGGAATGCGCGCGAGTTTCACCCTCACCCCGGAACACATAGCATGAGTGAGTACGTCGGGTTATGATCCGCGTTCAGACGGGGATCATCGTGCCGGTGAGCAACGCGATATGCGTCTCGACCCCGTCTTTCAGCGCATGCACATCCGCCTGCACGATTACCAGTCGGCGGCCAGGCTTGATGACTCTGCCACGGGCAATCAGACGCTCGCCCTGCGCCGGGGCCAAGAGATTGATTTTCATCTCGGTGGTCAGCACCTCGGCCCCCTCGGGCATCAGGCTGAGCGCGGCATAGCCTGCGGCACTGTCGCCAATGGCAAAGGTCAGCCCCGCATGGCCAAATCCATGTTGTTGACGGCTGCCGGGTAAAATGGGGGCCTCGATCACCGTTGTACCGTCAGACAGCGCCACCAGACGGGCGCCCAAGGTGGTCATCATCGCCTGCGCAGCAAAACTGCGGCGGATTTTCTGTTCAATGTCAGGGGACATTTTCCGAGGCTTTCCCACTGTTTATGATGTCACGTCACGTTGACAGTAAAGTGAACCGCTCTGGCGACGTTAGGTTGGACTAGAGCGTTCATGCTGATAAACGCATATGAAATGGGAATGGACAAGGGTGGTACGTTGAACTGGTCAAACCTGCGCCTGCATTTCGTGGACACGTTTTCACTGCTCTTTACGTCTGTCACCTTCTATGTCTGGACGTCCGCTTTGGTTTTCGCGGTCGTGGCCGGACCGTTCGGCAGCTACGATACAATGAGCTGGCCGGTCCGCACCGCCTATTGGGCGGCGGTGATCACGGCGGCGTTTGTGATCGGCTTTGCTGCGCGGGCGACCATGCGGGCGCTTTTGGCAGGGCGGCATCCGGCCCTCTTTGACCTGGGGGCCAGCTTTCTTGTCGGGATCGCTCTTGGGCCGGTGATCTGGCTCTTGCGCGGCGGGATGGATCCAATTCTGGGCCACGAGGATTTGAGCGTGATCTCGATCACCCTCAACAGCTTTCTCATTGCCTGCGGTGTTTTCGTGGTACGGCGGCAAATCGGTGCCGAGGCCCCCGCCAGCTATTGGGCAGAGCCCGAGCCGGAGACCCCGGCGCAAACGCGGCTGCACCGGCGGCTGTCTTGCCCCCCCGACGCAGAGATTCATCGCCTGACGGCCAATAATCATTACGTCGAAGTGGCGACCAGCGCAGGGATTGAAACGCTGCGTCTGCGTCTTGTGGATGCGATTGAAGAAATGGAACCCGTGGCGGGAACCTGCACGCATCGCTCGCACTGGGTGTCTTTCGCGGCAATCAGCGGTATCGAACGTGAGAGTGGCGGCAAGTTATTCGTTATGCTCAAGAATGGCGATCGCGTGCCGGTGAGCCGGAAATATCGCCCCAATCTGGAAGATGCGGGCCTGATCGACAGTCTGGACGCTGTGTTTCAGGGGCGCTGAGCGCCGCGCGGCATCGGCACCGCATGGGTCATGGCCCCGGTCAGAACCGCCAGCGCATCGCGCCGCATCAGCCCTGTGAGCACCGCATCATCCGACCAGAGCCCGCCGGTATAGGTGCCAAAGGCGGGTAGGATCACCCGATCACTGTCGCTCAGAAAGGCGGGGCGGCTTAGGCTGCGCCCTTTGAGGGCCAGCCGCACCTTGGGGTGATAATGCCCCGAGATTTCGCCGCTCTGCCCAGCCCGTGCGATATGGCGAAACGTGAGCGGCGGCACCGGTAGTTCCGCCATATGCGCGCCGCCAAGGTCGACGGGACCCGGATCGTGATTGCCCTCGATCCAGACCCAGCGACGCCCGGCCTGCAATTTGGCGATCCACAGCTTTTCCGCGTCGGGCAGGTGGCTTGCGGCGGCGCTGTCGTCGAAACTGTCGCCAAGGCAGATCACCGTCGCTGCCCCGGTGCGGCGCAGGTCGCTCTCCAACCGGGTGAGCGTGTCGCGCGTCTCGTAGGGGGGCAGGGGCGGCTCTCCCATCCGGGCACGGCGCAGCGCCTTGCCAAGATGCAGGTCAGAGACGCACAGGAGATTGCGCGCCTCCCAATAGAGCGCGCCCGAGGGAAGTGCCGTCAGCTGCGTTCCAGCGAGGGTAAATTGGTATCCGTCCATGTGGCATTGGTGGCGCTTTGCCGGTGAAATGGCAAGGCCGCGCTCAGGGGGCAAGGCCCGCCGCCGCCAAGAGCCGCGCGCTTTCTTCGGCCAAGAGCCGCTCTTGCGCTGCCCCTTCGACCGGCATCCGCCCCGCCTCGAGGAAGAGGGGTGCGGCAAGGGGGCTGACGCGCGCCAGCCGCCTCAGGGTCACGCGCCCCGCGACGCGCGCCAGCATTTCCTCGATCCGGCCAAAATCCACCAGCCCACGCATTGCCTCTTGTCGGGTGATGTCGAGGAGAAGGTGCTCTGGGTCATATTTCACCAGCGTGTCATAGAGAATATCCGACGACATGGTCGCTTGTCGCCCGTTCTTGCGCGCGCCGGGGGTGTTGCGCTGAATAAGCCCGGCAATCGTGGCAGAGGCGCGAAAGGTGCGTTTCATCACCGCGTTGGACATGAGCCAGCTGTCCAACCCCGCGCGCAGGGCATCGGGGGCCAGAAGCGGGGCGGCATCGGTCACCGGCTCCAGCCCCCAGATCAGCGTGGCATAATCGGTGGCGACAAACCCCAGCGGGGCAAGGCCCGTCTCTTCCATCCGTTTCGTCACCAGGAGGCCCAGCGTCTGCATCGCGTTGCGCCCCGCAAAGCCATAGATGCAGAGATGCTCGCGCCCGTCATGGCCAAAGCTCTCGATCAGCAGGCTGTCGGGCTCTGGCATTTGCGACACATGCCGTTGCAGGTGCAGCCAGTCGCGCACAGGCTCGGGCAGATCAGGCCAGTCGGGGGCTGCCAGCATCTGCAGGATACGCGCCGAGAGTTGCGTTGAGGTCGCGAATTTGGTGCCCATATAGGTGGCAATCTTGGGCTTGCGCCCGGGATCGCGGCTGACCTCCACCACCATCTCGCGCAGGGATTCAAAGCGCACGATTTGTCCGCCGATAAGGAAGGTATCGCCGGGGGTGAGGGTGGCGGCAAAACCTTCTTCGATCTCGCCCAAAGGCTTGCCGCCGCGCGTCCGCCGCATCCGGACCTTGAGCGTGTCGGTGTCCTGAATGGTGCCGATGTTCATGCGGATGAGGCGGGCAGAGCGCGGATCGCGCAATTGCCAGCCCCCGTCGGCGCGCTGTTGCAGGCGCTGCCATTGGTCATAGGCCCGCAGCGCATAGCCCCCCGTGGCGCAAAAATCGAGGCAGGCGTCGAATTCGGCACGGGTAAGGGTGGCATAGGCCCCGGCCCCGGTTACTTCGGCAAAGAGGGCATCGGCGTGGAACGGCCCGGCACAGGCACGGATCAGGATATGCTGGCAGAGCACATCGCGCGGCCCCGGCCCGCGCGCCTCGCCATCCAGATCGTGGGCGCGCACGGCCTCGAGAGCGGCGCGACATTCCACCACTTCGAACCGATTGGCGGGCACGAGGAGCGCCTTGGACGGCGCGTTGTAGCGGTGATTGGCCCGCCCAATCCGCTGGACAAGGCGTTTGACGTTCTTGGGCGCGCCCACCTGAATGACCAGATCGACGTCGCCCCAATCCAGCCCCAGATCGAGACTGCCGGTGCAGACCACGGCGCGCAGATCGCCCCGCACCATCGCCGCCTCGACCCGCTCGCGCTGCACCCGGTCAAGGCTGCCGTGATGGATGCCGATGGGCAGCGCATCGTCATTGGCAAGCCAGAGGTTGTGAAAGAAAATCTCGGCCTGGGCGCGGGTGTTGTGGAAAATCAGCGTCGTCTTGTGGCGGCGGACCTGATCCAGCACCGCAGGGATGGCATAGGCGGCCCCGCCCCCGGCCCAGGGGGGCGGCTCTGTGGTCGTGAGCATGGCGATGTCTGGCTCCGGCCCCGGATCGGCCGAGAGGATCGCACAAGGGCTGTTGGCATGGGCCATATAGAGCGCAAGGGCAGGCGGGTCCTCGACGGTGGCCGACAGACCCACGCGCCGCATACCTGGGCAGAGCGCCTGAAGTCGGCTGAGCGCCAGCATGAGCTGATCGCCGCGCTTGCTCTCGGCCAAGGAATGCGCCTCGTCGATCACGACCCGTTTCAGCCCTGCGAAAATGCGCGGCGCATCCTCGTAAGAGGTCAGCAGTGCCAGGCTCTCGGGCGTGGTCAACAGGATATGGGGGGGATCGGCGCGTTGGCGGCGCTTGGTGTGAGAGGAGGTATCGCCGGTGCGATCCTCGATCCGGATGGGCAGGCCCATTTCCGTGACCGGCGTGGTCAGGTTGCGCCGGATGTCAGCCGCGAGCGCCTTGAGCGGTGAGATATAGAGCGTGTGCAGCCCGGCGTGATCGCCCGTGGCGAGATCCGCCAGCGTCGGCAGGAACCCTGCCAGCGTCTTGCCCCCGCCGGTGGGGGCAATGAGCAGCGTGGCAGGATCCTCCGCCCGCGCCAGCATCTCCGCCTGATGCGGGTGAAGCTGCCAGTTGCGGGCAGAAAACCACGTGGCAAGAGGGGCGGGCAGGGCGCACATGACGCCCTATCTAGCGGTGGGTCGCGGCAAAGCAAAGCGCCCGCTAGAGCGCCGTTCGCGCCGCCAGGCGCATGTCGATCAACCCCATGATCCGCGCAACGCCCGCCTCGGAACAGTGCCCCGTCAGCCCCGCCGCGGCCTCGGCCAAAACCGCATCTTCGGCGGCCTGGGCCACACTGGCCAGAAACTGCGCGGCATAGCGCAGGATGTCCGGGGTGCGATCATGGCTGAGCAGGCTTTGAACATGGTCGAGATCGTCGCGATAGGCCAGCGGATCGGGATGGATCACCTCGGCCTGCACCGCGTAGGGGCCAAGAGGCCGCCGGTCGGTGGGCATATGGCGCAACACCTCTTGCTGAAAGATGCCAAGGCTTGCCACGGGTTTGAGCAAGAGCCCATCGGCCCCGGCATGGCGCGCCCGCGCCTCTGCCCCGGCATCCCCGCTGGTGGCAAGAACCACGCCCACGCGCGGCACGGCGCGGGCGAGGTCGGCAATCAGATCCTCGCCCGGACCGTCGGGCAGGCCCAGATCGACGATCACCACCGACGGACGATAGACCTGCAAATGACGACGCGCCGAACTCAGGCAATCCGCGCGCCGGACGCGCGCGCCGCTGCGCAGGCACATCAGGCGCAGCGCTTCTGACGCATAGCGGCTATCCTCGACCGCCAGAACGGTCATGCCCATCAGGGGGCGTTGGGCGTTTGGCACGCGCGGGCGCGCAAGGCTGTCAAGATCGGTCATCGGGCGCATCCTTCTGTCACGATATCCCCGCAGCATGGCCCGGTTGTGGTGAACGCAAGGTTAATGCGCGGGTTGCGTCCCCCTGTCGCTTGTCAGTTCGCGCGTTCATCCCCATAACGGGGGAAATTCATGCGAAAGGATTGCCCCATGATCGGACGCCTCAATCATGTCGCCATCGCGGTGCCGGACCTCACCGCCGCTGCCGACCAATACCGCCATGCGCTCGGCGCCAAGGTTGGCGCGCCGCAGGACGAGCCGGATCACGGCGTGACCGTGGTCTTCATCGAATTGCCCAATACCAAGATCGAGTTGCTCTATCCCTTGGGCGAGAACAGCCCGATCCAGGGCTTTCTTGACAAGAATCCCTCGGGCGGGATTCACCATGTCTGCTATGAGGTCGATGACATCATTGCCGCGCGCGACCATCTGAAATCCACCGGTGCGCGGGTGCTGGGCAGCGGAGAGCCCAAGATCGGCGCGCATGGCAAGCCGGTGCTCTTCTTGCACCCCAAGGATTTCAACGGCTGCCTCGTGGAACTGGAGCAGGTCTGATGGGCATTACCTCGGCCATCGTGCTCTTTGCGGTGATCTGGTTCATGACCTTCTTTGTCGTGCTGCCGATCCGCATCCAGACCCAAGGCGATCTGGGCGAGGTGGTGCCCGGCACCCATGCCGGATCGCCCGAACATCACCATCTCAAGAAAAAGGCGTGGATCACCACCGGGATTGCCATCGTGCTCTGGATCATCATCGGCGGCACGATCATTTCGGGCGTCATCACCGTGCGCGATCTCGACATGTTCAACCGGATGGGCCCGCCCGCCGCGTCTGAGTAGCGTGAAAGATATGGGTAAAGGTGGCGGCGCCGAGAATCGGGATCAAGAGGTTCACCAGCGGCACTGAGAGCGGCATCGCCATGAGCACGCCTGCCGCCCATATGGTCAGGCGGTGTTTCTTGCGCAGGGTCTTGGCCCCCGCCCGCCCGACCCGGCGCATCGCGACCAGTTGGAAATATTCCATCCCCAGGAGATAGCCGTTCAGCCCCCAAAAGATGAAGAGCGCGAAGGGCGTGAAAAGCGCATAGAGAAAGAGCGCCACAACATTGGCGCCTATGATCACGCCCAAGAAGTTGACCGTATCGCGCAGCGCCTCGCCAAAGGGAACGGATTGCGCGGGGGGTAATCCGGGATAGTGACGATCCTCTACCGCATCGGCCACCGTGTCGAGAAACATCGAGGTGATCGCAGAGGCGACCGGCACCATCAGAAACACGGACAGCACGATCATCAGGAGGAACGACGCCCCGCTCAGGAGGTCGCCGACCCATGTCACCTCGCCCAGGAGCGGCAGGGTGGTGGTGTCGCCCACCGTCGCCTGAATGAGCCAGAGCACGCCGGCATAGGCCGCAATCAAAAGCGCAAGCGTCAAACCGACGCCGAGAAACAGCACCTTGCGGAATCGCGGATCGCCGATCTGACCCAGGGCCTTGAAGAAACTGGCGAAGATCATTCCGAAACCCAAGTCGTGATGCTGTCAATCTCGGGGCGCGGACGCTCTGGCGGGGCGGCGCCTTCGGTGCCGATATGGATGAATCCGGCGATGCGCTCGTGATCCGCCAGCCCGAGAGCTGCGGCGGCGAACCCCCGGTCATGGCTGGGCCAGCCGCTCAGCCAGTTGGCGCCCCATCCCGCAGCGAGCGCCGCGTTCAGGAGGCTAAGACAGACACAGGCCGCCGAATAGGTTTGTTCGATGGCGGGAATCTTGCCCGAGGGTTTTGGGCTCTCAATCACTGCGACCGCCAGATGCGCGTCTGCGAATTGCGTTTCGGCCTTGGCGATGTCCTCGGGCGATTTGCCCAGCCGCGCGCCGGCCTGCGGCACGAGCCCCGCCAACCGCACGAGTGCCGCGCGTTCCAGCACGATCAGGCGCCAGGGTTCCAGCTTGCCATGATCGGGCACGCGGGTGGCGGCGGTCAGAAGCGGACGCAGCGCGTCACGGTCCGGGACCGGCAAAACAAGCGTCTTGGCCGGGCGCGAACGGCGTGAGAGCATGAAATCGAGAGCGGCGGGATTGGGCGTTGGCATCGGTGTCTTTCTCTTGCAAGGCCCCCCACATGTCGGCAAGCCTGCGTCCGTGGTCAAGCCCCGAAGCGGCGATTCCTGTTGGATGGGCGCGCGCCAGCCGGTATGGCACTGTCATGGACATCCCCGACCTCAGCGCGCTGGCCCAGCCCGGCACCACCATCGCCCTGCGCGTGACCCCAAAGGCCGCGCGCAACCGGATCGTCGCGGAAGAGGGCGGGCTGCGCGTCTATGTCACCACCGTGCCCGAGGATGGCAAGGCCAATGCCGCCGTCGTCAAATTGCTGGCCAAGGCGCTCGGCGTGCCGAAATCGCGCCTGACCCTGCTGCGCGGTCACACCAGCCGGGACAAGGTGTTTCAGGTCGACTGATGCTTGCCCGCCATGCCCGCGACCTGCACCCGGGTTCCCCAGCCCACGCAGCTTTCGCCCAAGGATGCGGGCAGGGGCCGGTCGGTAAAGACCTGATCGACATCGCGAATGGACCCGATCCGCACCGGCGCGCTGCGCTGGAATTTGGAATGATCCGCCACCAGAAATACCTCGCGCGAGCGGTTGAGCAGGGTCTGGCCCACCACCACCTCCTGAATGTCGAAATCGAGCATGTCGCCATCCTCGTCCAGCGCGGAACAGCCCAGAATGGCGTAATCGAACTTGAAATTCTCGATGGTGCGCGCGGTCAGGTTGCCCACCAGCCCATTGTCGGACCGGCGCAGCGCGCCGCCCGCCACGACAATCTCGCAATCCTTGTTGGCGAGCAGGATTTGCGCCACGTTCATGTTGTTGGTGACGACCATCAGATTGCGGTGATCCATCAATTCGCGGGCTACCGCCTCGGTCGTGGTGCCGATGTCGAGAAAGACCGAGGCATCATGCGGAATGGCCGCCGCACAGGCGCGGCCAATCGCGGCCTTGGCAGGCTCGTTCAGGCGGCGTCGTTCCTCGTAGAGGATGTTCGATACGCCCGACGGCAGGATCGCGCCGCCATGGACGCGCTCCAGCTTGCCTGCGTTGGCCAGTTCGGTGAGGTCGCGGCGGATGGTCTGAACGGTAACGTCAAAGCGCTCGGCCAGATCCTCGACCGTGACCTTGCCTTCGGCGCGGGCGATTTCCAGAATGTCGGGTTGGCGAAAGCTCTGGGACATGGGCGGCCTTGATTGGTTGCAGGTTCGATTATGTTCGTTTTGTCGCGCGCTGCAAGCAAAGCCTCCGCTGCGTTGCGGCGTAGCGGCCGAATCGCGGCCGTAAGGGCATGGGTGACGCAACCTCAGGGTGGAAAATGCGTTCGTTCGCGCCCGAGATCACGCGTGGTCCTGAAAATTGATGAATGAAATCAAAGGGTGTATTAATAAAAGAAACAAAACGAACATTCATTCTTGACCCATACGGTCAAAAAGTGGTTCGTTTGCGCTCATCTTACGGTGGGAGGGGCGCGTGTCGCAGGACCGCGAGGGCACAGTGATCGACCTGTTCGTCATCGGCGGCGGCATCAACGGCTGTGGCATCGCCCGTGATGCGGCGGGCCGGGGGCTGCGGGTGGAACTGGCCGAGATGAACGATCTCGCCTGGGCCACATCGAGCGCCTCGACCAAGCTTTTCCACGGCGGTCTGCGCTATCTCGAATATTTCGAGATCCGGCTGGTGCGCGAGGCACTGATCGAGCGGGAAACCCTGCTGCGCGCCATGCCGCATATCAGCTGGCCCATGCGTTTTGTGCTGCCCTATCACCGCGATATGCGGTTCGAGGGCGAAACGCCCACCTCGCGTATTCTCAATCTCGTCATGCCCTGGATGAAAGGGCGGCGGCCTGCCTGGCTGATCCGCCTGGGACTGTTCCTGTATGACCATCTCGGGGGCCGTAAAATCCTGCCCGCGACCTCGACGCTTGATCTGCGCAATGGGCCGGAGGGGGCACCGCTCAAGGACAAGTTCACCCGCGCCTATGAATATTCCGACTGCTGGATCGAGGACAGCCGCCTTGTCGTGCTGAACGCCCGCGATGCCGAGGCGCGCGGCGCGCGCATCCGCACCCGCACCCGCGTGCAATCGGCCGAGCGTGTGGGGGATCTGTGGCAGGTGACGCTCAAGGATCAGGAAACCGGCGCGGTCGAGGTGGTGCAGGCGCGCGCCCTCGTCAATGCCGCTGGGCCATGGGTCAAGGATGTGATCTCGGGCACGCTGCGCCTCAACTCTGCCGAAGGGGTGCGGTTGGTGCGCGGCAGCCATATCGTGACGCGCCGCCTGTACGATCACGACAAATGCTATTTCTTCCAAGGCACCGATGGGCGGATCATCTTTGCCATCCCCTATGAGAGGGAGTTCACCCTGATCGGCACCACCGATGCCGAACATGGGCATGCCGATACGCGCCCCGAATGCACGCCGGAAGAGGCCGAGTATCTTTGCCGCTTTGCGTCGGAATATTTCAAGACGCCCGTGACACGCGCCGATATCGTCTGGACCTACTCGGGGGTGCGCCCGCTCTATGACGATGGCGCGAAATCCGCCACCGCTGCCACCCGTGACTATGTGCTGACATTGGCCGAGGGGTCGGGCGCGCCGCTCTTGAACATCTTTGGCGGCAAGATCACGACTTACCGCAAACTGGCCGAGGCGGCGCTGGCCAAGTTGCGCTCGTTCTTTCCGGATGCCGGCACGGATTGGACCGCAGGCGTCGCCCTGCCGGGGGGAGATTTCCCCGTTGACGGGTTCGACCGGCTGACAGAGAGTCTGCATAGGGCCTATCCGTTTCTCACGGAGGCATGGGCGCGGCGCCTGGTGCGCGCTTACGGCACCGAGGCGGTGGATATTCTGGGCGAGGCGCGCGAGGCCGCCGATCTTGGTCCCGATTTCGGGGCAACCCTGACGGGGGCCGAGGTGCGCTGGCAGATGGACCATGAATACGCCCGCGCGGCGGCGGATGTGGTCTGGAGGCGCACCCGTCTGGGCCTCAAGATGACCGAGGCGCAGATTACGGCGCTCGACAACTGGATGCAGCAGGAGCGCGGGCTTGATCGGGCCGACCCCGTGGCAGCCAAGGGATAAGGGAGGAAACGACCGCATGGCGCTGACACTCAAGGGGGTATCGAAACGTGTGAACGGGCAGGTGCATATTCACCCGACCGACCTCACGCTCGAGGCCGGCACGATGAACGTGCTTCTGGGGCCGACCCTCTCGGGGAAGACCTCGCTCATGCGGCTGATGGCGGGGCTCGATGTGCCCGCGACGGGCCGTATCCTGTGGAACGGTGCGGATGTCACCGGAATGCGCGTGCAGGATCGCCGCGTGGCGATGGTCTATCAACAATTCATCAACTACCCTTCGATGACCGTCTATGACAACATCGCCTCGCCCCTTCGCCTGATGGGCAAATCCAGCGCCGAGATTGACGCGGCGGTGCGTAAAACCGCCGATCTGATGCAGCTCTCGCCGATGCTGTCGCGCAAGCCGCTGGAGCTTTCGGGTGGTCAGCAACAGCGCTGCGCGCTGGCCCGCGCGCTGGTCAAGGAGGCCGGTCTGGTTCTGCTCGATGAGCCGCTGGCCAATCTCGATTACAAGCTGCGCGAGGAATTGCGCGCGGAAATCCCACGGATTTTCGAGGCCTCTGGCAGCATTTTTGTCTATGCCACGACCGAACCCGAGGAGGCGCTACTTCTTGGGGGCAATACCGCGACCCTCTGGGAAGGGCGGGTGACGCAATTCGGCCCGACACCGCAGGTCTACCGCCAGCCGCGCGACGCCACGACCGCGCGCGTCTTCAGCGATCCACCGATGAATTTCCTGACCGTGCAGAAATCCGGCACGCGCATTCTCTTCGGCGATGGGCAATCGGCGGCGGCGCTGGGCAGCATGGCGGGGCTTGCCGATGGTACCTATACGGCGGGCTTCCGGCCCAACCACCTGGAGCTGGACCGCCATACCGCCGATGCGCTGAGTTTTGACGCGCGCCTCAACGTGACCGAGATCACCGGGTCCGAAACCTTTGTGCATCTGGATCACCATGGCGAGCGCTGGGTGGGTCTTATCCATGGGGTGCGCGATCTGAAACTGGGGGCCGCTCTCCGGGTCTATCTCGATCCGGCGCATGTCTATGTGTTCGGGTCGGATGGCGTGCTGGTCGCACCAGCACCCTATGCAGAGGCGGCGTGAGGGGGAATCATGGCCAAGATCACGCTGGATAATCTCGCGCATAGTTACCTCGCCCGCCCGGCGTCCGAGGCGGATTTCGCGCTCAAAGAGCTGAACCACGTCTGGGGCGATGGCGAGGCTTATGCCCTCTTGGGCGCGTCGGGCTGTGGCAAGTCCACGCTGCTCAACATCATTTCGGGCCTCTTGCGCCCAAGTCAGGGTCGTATCCTGTTCAACGATCAGGATGTCACGGATCAGGCCACCGCCGCGCGCAACATTGCGCAGGTGTTCCAGTTTCCGGTGGTCTATGACACCATGACGGTGCGCGACAATCTGGCCTTTCCGCTGCGCAATCGCGGCGCGCAGCCCGCCTATATCGCCGAGCGGGTCCAGACCATCGCCCGCATGATCGGGATGGAGGCAGAGCTGGGTCACAAGGCGCGCGGTCTCACGGCGGATGCCAAGCAGAAGATCAGCCTTGGACGCGGCATGGTGCGTGAGGATGTCAACGCGCTGCTCTTCGATGAGCCGCTGACAGTGATCGACCCGCATATGAAATGGGAGTTGCGGACGCAGCTCAAGGCGCTGCATCACGAGTTCGGCCATACGATGATCTATGTCACCCATGACCAGACCGAGGCGCTGACCTTTGCCGACAAGGTGGTCGTGATGCACGATGGCCGCGTGGTACAGATGGGCACACCGCAGGAGCTGTTCGAGCGGCCAGAGCATACATTCGTGGGCTATTTCATCGGTTCACCGGGCATGAACCTGCTCGACGCGCAGGTGATGGCCAACAAGGCCGTGGTGCAGGGCGTCGAAATCCCGCTTGGGGCCGACTATGCCCGCCCCACGGGCCGGGTGCAGATCGGCGTGCGACCCGAGTTTGTCCGCCTGACAGCAGGGGCCGAGGGGCTGCCCGTGACGGTGCGGCGGGTCGAGGATGTGGGCCGTCACAAGATCATCCGCTGCGAATTGGCCGGGGTTCAGATCAACGCCATCGCCGCTGAGGGCGCGCTGATTTCGCCCGACATGACCCGCGTCACCTTCGATCCGGCTGCGATCAATGTCTATGCGGATGACTGGCGCGTCACGCCGAAATCTCAGGCGCAGGAGGCCGCGTGATGGACAAGACCGTCAATCAAAAGGCATGGTTCCTTGTCCTGCCCGTCCTTCTTCTCGTGGCGTTCTCTGCCGTCATCCCGCTTATGACCGTGGTCAACTATTCGGTGCAGGACACATTCGGCAACAACCAGTTTTTCTGGGCGGGGCTGGAGTGGTTCGAGGAAATGCTCGCCTCGGAACGGATGTGGGACGCGCTGCAACGGCAGGCGATCTTTTCCGCGATCATCCTCGCCATCGAGGTGCCGCTGGGCATTCTGGTGGCACTGAACATGCCCAAGCGCGGCATCTGGGTGTCGGTCTGCCTTGTGCTCATGTCCTTGCCGCTCTTGATCCCGTGGAATGTGGTGGGCACCATCTGGCAAATCTTTGGCCGGGTCGATATCGGCCTTCTGGGGCATACTCTGGCGGCGCTGGGCATCGACTATAACTACACGCAGAATGCGGGCGATGCCTGGGTCACGCTCATCGTGATGGATGTCTGGCATTGGACCTCGCTGGTGGCGCTCTTGGCCTATGCCGGGCTGCAATCCATCCCAGACGCCTATTATCAGGCGGCCAAGATTGATCAGGCCAGCCGCTGGGCCGTGTTCCGCTATATCGAATTGCCCAAGATGACGGGCGTTCTGATGATCGCAATCCTTCTGCGCTTCATGGACAGTTTCATGATCTACACCGAGCCTTTCGTCGTCACGGGGGGCGGTCCGGGCAACGCGACGACGTTCCTTTCGATCGACCTCGTGAAAATGGCGCTCGGGCAATTCGACCTCGGCCCTGCCGCCGCCTTCTCGATCATGTATTTCCTCGTGATCCTGCTGATTTCATGGGTGTTTTACACAGTCATGGTCAATCTCGACAAACGGGAGGGCAAGTGATGGCCGATCTGACCGCCGCACGCGGCACCGCGCGCAGCTTCGCCTTGCCGCGTATCAACGTGGTGATGGTGCTTTACCTGCTGTTCCTGCTCTTGCCGATCTATTGGCTCGTGAACATGAGCTTCAAGACCAACGACGAGATCCTCGGCGCCTTCTCGCTCTGGCCGCAGACCCCCACGCTGGCGAATTATGCCACCATCCTTACCGATGCCAGTTGGTATATGGGCTATGTCAACTCGCTGATCTATGTGGTGATGAACACGGTCCTGTCGATTGCCGTGGCCCTGCCTGCCGCCTATGCGTTCTCTCGCTATAGCTTCCTCGGCGACAAGCATCTGTTCTTCTGGCTCTTGACCAACCGCATGGCCCCGCCTGCGGTCTTTGCCCTGCCGTTCTTTCAGCTTTATTCAAGCGTGGGCCTGTTTGACACGCATATCGCCGTGGCGCTGGCGCATTGCCTCTTCAACGTGCCGCTGGCGGTGTGGATTCTGGAAGGGTTCATGCGCGGCGTGCCCAAGGAGATTGACGAGACCGCCTATATCGACGGCTATTCCTTCGGGCGCTTCTTCGTGAAAATCTTCATGCCGCTGATCGCGAGCGGTGTCGGCGTGGCCGCCTTCTTCTGCTTCATGTTCTCATGGGTGGAACTGCTCTTGTCGCGCACGCTGACCAGCGTCGATGCCAAGCCGATTGCGGCCACCATGACGCGGACGGTCTCGGCTTCGGGTCTGGATTGGGGCGTGCTGGCAGCGGCGGGGGTGCTCACCATCGTGCCGGGGGCGCTCGTGATCTATTTCGTGCGCAATTACATCGCCAAGGGCTTTGCCCTGGGGAGGGTGTGATGGCTGTTCTGCTTGGGATGGTTTTGCTTGGCATCCTCGTTTTCGCGCGCGGGTCGCTATGGGCCGCTGGAATGGTGGGAAAGACGCTTTACGTGGCGGTCGCGGTTTTCGCGGTCTCGCTGACGCTGCTGCTGGCGATCGAGCGGATCGAGGGAATGGGGGAATACTGACGATGGATCTGTCTTGGATGGCTTGGACACTTCCGACCGCGATCTTTTTCGGGGTCATTGCGACGCTGCTCATCACCTTCACGGTGCTGGCGATCAAATTCCCCGAAACCCCGCGCGTCGGTATCCTCAGGATCGAGACGACGCGCGGCGATCGTCTCTTCATCACGCTTCTCGGCTCGGCCTTTCTTAATCTGGCCTGGCTCGGAATTGTCGGCGCGAACCAGCCTTACGCGCTGATCCTCTGCCTGATCTATGCCGCGGCGGTGTTTCGCTGGGTTTAGACCGGGATCAATCACCAACAAAGTTCACCTAGGGAGGGAAACCATGAACTTGCGAATGAAAACAACCACCGCGCTGGTGTCGCTGGGCCTGATGGCCTCGCCCGCCTTCGCCGATATGGAGGCGGCAAAGGCGTTTCTCGATGCGGAAATCGGCGATCTGTCCACGCTCTCCCGCGCCGAGCAAGAGGCGGAAATGCAGTGGTTCATCGACGCGGCCCAGCCTTTTGCCGGCATGGAAATCAAAGTCGTGTCGGAAACCATCGACACCCACAGCTACGAATCCAAGGTGCTGGCACCCGCCTTTACCGCCATCACCGGCATCAAGGTCACGCATGACCTGATCGGCGAGGGCGATGTGGTCGAAAAGCTGCAAACCCAGATGCAGTCGGGCGAGAACATCTATGACGGCTACGTCAACGACTCGGACCTCATCGGCACCCATTGGCGCTATCAGCAGGTGCGCAACCTGACCGACTGGATGGCAGGCGAGGGCGCGGATGTGACCAGCCCCACGCTCGACATCGACGATTTCGTGGGCCTCTCGTTCACCACCGGCCCTGATGGCAAGGTCTATCAGCTCCCGACCCAGCAATTCGCCAACCTCTACTGGTTCCGCTACGATTGGTTCAACGACGACAAGAACAAGGCCGATTTCAAAGAGAAATACGGCTATGATCTGGGCGTTCCGGTCAACTGGTCGGCCTATGAAGATATTGCCGAATTCTTCACCGGGCGCGACCTCAGCCATCTCGGTGTCGAAGGCGAAGTCTTTGGCAACATGGATTACGGCAAGAAAGACCCCAGCCTTGGCTGGCGCTATACCGACGCCTGGATGTCCATGGCCGGGATGGGCGACAAGGGCGAGCCGAACGGCCTGCCGGTCGATGAATGGGGCATCCGCGTGAATGAAAATTCGCAGCCTGTCGGTTCCTGCGTCGCGCGTGGCGGGGCCACCAACAGCCCCGCCGCCGTCTATGCCGTGACCAAGGCGATCGAGTGGCTTCAGAAATACTCGCCCCCCGCTGCCGCTGGCATGACCTTCTCCGAGGCAGGCCCGATCCCGGCACAGGGCAATGTCGCGCAGCAGATGTTCTGGTACACCGCCTTTACCGCAGCCTCGGTGAAACCCGACCTGCCGGTGATGAACGAGGACGGCACGCCCAAGTGGCGCATGGCCCCCTCGCCGCACGGCGTCTATTGGGAAGAGGGCATGAAAGTGGGTTACCAGGATGCAGGGTCCTGGACCCTGATGCAATCTACCCCCGTGGACCGCGCCAAAGCGGCGTGGCTCTATGCGCAGTTCGTGACCTCGAAAACCGTGGATGTGAAAAAGGCCCACACCGGCCTCACCTTCATCCGCGAGTCGACCATCCAGCACGAGAGCTTTACCGAGCGTGCGCCGAAACTGGGCGGTCTTGTGGAATTCTACCGCTCGCCCGCGCGCGTGCAGTGGTCGCCCACCGGCACCAACGTGCCCGACTATCCGAAACTGGCACAGCTCTGGTGGCAGAACATCGGCGACGCCATGTCGGGCGCCAAAACCCCGCAAGAGGCGCTTGATGCGCTCTGCTCCGATCAAGAGCGTGTGCTCGAGCGGCTTGAGCGCGCTGGTATCCAGGGCGACATTGGCCCCAAACTCAACGAGGAAATGGACCCCGAGCATTGGCTGAGCCAGCCCGGCGCGCCCAAGGCCAAGCTTGAGAACGAGGACGAAGAGCCGGTCACCATCGCCTATGACGAGCTGATCAAGTCCTGGCAGTAAGCCAACCGATCCGGGCCGCCTTGCGTGCGGCCCGGCGCGAACCCATACTGCGGTCGCCGCCCAACGGTGGCGGCCGCTTTTTCTATCTTTGCCGCGTTCAGGATCACAGCCATGTCCCACATCCTCGCCATTGACCAAGGCACCACCTCGAGCCGCGCGATCCTGTTTGACGAGGGCATGCGGATCACAGCCACGGCCCAAGAGGAATTCGCGCAGCATTTCCCGCAATCGGGCTGGGTGGAGCATGATGCCAATGACCTGTGGTCTACCACCGCAGGTACCTGCCGCGCGGTGATCGAAAAGGCCGGTCTGACCGGCGCGGATATTGCCGCCATCGGCATCACCAACCAGCGCGAGACAACCGTGGTCTGGGACCGTCACACCGGGCAAGCCATTCACCGCGCGATTGTCTGGCAGGATCGGCGCACGGCGGACTATTGCGCCGAGCTGCGCGCAGCCGGGCACGAGCCGATGGTGGCAGAGTGCACGGGCCTTTTGCTCGATCCCTATTTTTCCGGCACGAAACTGCGCTGGATACTCGATCATGTTCCGGGCGCTCGGGACCGCGCCCAAGCGGGCGATCTGCTCTTTGGCACCGTCGACAGCTATCTTATCTGGAAACTCACCGGCGGGCGGGTGCATGCCACCGACGCCACCAATGCCGCGCGCACCCTGCTCTATGACATCCGCAAGGGACGCTGGAGCGCCACGATTTGCGACCTCCTGGGCATACCCATGCAGATGCTGCCTGAGGTGCGTGACAGCGCCGATGACTATGGCCACACGCGCGCCGATCTCTTTGGTCGCGAAATCCCCATTCGCGGCGTGGCGGGCGATCAACAGGCCGCAACCGTCGGGCAGGCGTGTTTCAAGCCGGGGATGCTCAAATCCACCTATGGCACCGGCTGTTTTGCCCTACTGAACACTGGCGACACGCCGGTTGTCTCGCAAAACCGGCTGCTGACCACCATCGCCTATCAACTGGATGGCAAACCCACCTATGCGCTCGAAGGCTCGATCTTTGTCGCAGGCGCCGTGGTGCAGTGGCTGCGCGACGGGCTCAAGATGATCCGCCACGCAAGCGAAACGCAGCCCCTTGCCGAACAGGCCGACCCCAATCAAACGGTCGTTCTGGTGCCTGCCTTTACCGGGCTTGGCGCGCCCTATTGGCGGCCCGAATGCCGGGGCGCGATCTTTGGCCTCACACGCAGCACGGGGCCTGCGGAACTCGCGCGGGCGGCGCTCGAAAGCGTGGGTTTCCAGACCCGCGATCTCTTGCGCGCGATGCGTGATGATTGGGCCGGACACGGGGCCGACGCGGTTTTGCGCGTGGACGGGGGAATGAGCGCCTCTGACTGGGCGATGCAGTTCCTCTCAGACATTATTGACGCACCGGTGGACCGGCCAGAGGTGCTGGAAACCACGGCCCTCGGGGCGGCGTGGCTCGCGGGGATGCATATCGGACTTTATCCAAATCAGGCCGGATTTGCCGAAACCTGGGCGCTGGAGCGACAGTTTCTGCCCCAGATGTCGGCGGATCTGCGCAGCACCAAAGTCGCAGGCTGGGCGCGCGCGGTTGAGGCGACACTCGCCTTCTAGCTGTTCGCACGCAGGGCGAGGGTTACATTGGCTCACGAGAGATTTTACTCTCGTGACACGTCTTATGTTGTGATCAAGGCCGTCAAAGATTAGGTTGTATACAAAGTAATGTATTTCTCTATCCCTCGAGGAGTTCCCATGACCCCCCCGGTCAGCGTCATTGTCCCGGCCCGAAACGAGGCGCAGACCATCGCCCGCGTGGTGTCGGTTCTGGCGGATATGCCGGATGTGGGCGAGGTTGTGGTGATCGACAACGGCTCGACCGATGCGACAGCGGACTTGGCGCGCGGGGCAGGTGCTGTGGTCATCTCAGAGGCTCAGACCGGCATGGGCCATGCAGTGCGCGCAGGCATCGCCGCCGCGCGCCATGATTGGGTGATGAAGGTCGACGCCGACCTCGACCGGTTCGATACAGATCTCTTTGCCCGTATGCCCGCCGCCCGCGCCGCCGGTGTGGGGCTGATCAAGGGGGCGTGGCACGACCCCGCCGACAACATGCCGATGACCCGCCTTTTGGTGCGCCCTGCGCTGCATCAGATGTTTCCGGGCCTTTCGCACCTGCGCGCGCCCAACTCGGGGCTTTATGTCTTTGACCGGTCCCTCATCGCCTATGACGGTCTGGCGACCGATTACGCGGTCGATCTTGATATCATGCTGCGCGTGCACGCGGCGGGGCATTCCGTGGCCGAAGTGGATATTGGCCGCATTGTCCACGACACCCGCGATGTCACGCATTATAATGGCATGGCTGAACAGATCTTTGCGTTCTTCCTCAGCCGTCAACCCCGGATGCTGACCCGAGAAATGGCCGTGCTGGCCCAGGACGGCGCACAGGTGATCCATCATGCGCTGGGGGCGATCGGTCATCGTCTTGCGGCAGGGGTGCGCGTGACGGTCTATCTTGAGGATATGACAGGCCTTGGATCGCCCGAGCTGTGCGATGTGCTGGCTGCCTATCCCACCGCCCGGGTGCTGCCACTCGACGACGCTTCGGCCTTTTCTAGCCATGTCAATGCTACCGGTCTTTGCGTGCTTGCCCCTTATCCACGGGCGGGCGGGGGCGCGGCGCTGTCTGAGGCGGTTGCGCTCTTTGAGGCTAATCATCACCATCTGCCGGGCGCGCTCTGGCTCATGCCGGTGCATGACAGCGGACGTGAGATCACTGGTTTCGCACCCGACTTGCTGCCCGAGGTGGCGGATGGGCTGGCCCTCAAACAAGCGGCACTCGAGGCGTTGGGGGCTGCTGTCCCGCCACCTGCCGGTCTTGGCCGGGAGCTCTTTCAGAGCTATGCGTCTTTGCCCGATGCTCTGTGTCCGGGCTATGGGCCGCTCGCCAGCCAGCGACAGCCTTCCGTCGGCAACTTCTAGAACAGGCGATTGCGCATCGCGCCCCGGCACCCCTGACACACCGTCATCAGCGGGGTGTTTCCGTCGTCCTCACGCGCCCTTGAAGTTCACTTCGCCTTCATGCTCCAGCGCGCGCTCCTGCGCCTGCTTGCGCATGGCGGACTCTTCGGTGTGGCGGCGGCGCAGCCGGCCATACTGGCCGATGGCCACCGCCAAGAGGATGATCGCCCCGCCGGGGATCAGGCCCGGTCCGGGGTCTTCGCCCAGCATCACCATCGCAATCAGGATCGCCGCAAGTGGCGAAAACGACGTGGCCAGCGATACATCGCCCGAGCGCGCGTATTTCAACCCGAGCGCCCAGGCGAACTGCCCGCCGATCACCACGATCACCGCATAGATCCAGACCCATTGCCAGACGACCGGGTGAAGCACATCTTGGAAATGGTTCGGGCCAAAGAGATAGAGCGCAACAAAGAAATAGAATGTCGTGCCCACGGCGGTGCGATAGATGGCGAAAATGCCCATCGGAATACCGCGCAGGCCCATGCGCGCGATCAGCGTCGAGGCGATATAAGACAGCGTGGCCAAGAGCGCGCCAATCTCACCCTTGCCAAGGTCGAGCGTCGTGCCCTCATTGTTCATCAGGATCATCACCGCCGCCCCGCAGAGCGCCACCAGACCGGCGACAAAGGCCCACGGCTCGAATTCTTCGCGCAAGAGCAACCAAGCCGCCAGCACAAAGAGTGGCGGTTCGATCCGACCCATCAGCACGACATTGGTCACGGTCGTATGTTCCAGCGCGTAAAAGAACAGCCCCGGCGTCAGCGCCGAGGAAAAGAACGCCGAGAGCGTGAGGATGACCCAGTGTTTCTTGGTCAGCGCGCGCAGGTTCTCCCATGTCCAATCCCGCCAGAACATGATGATCATCGGCACCATCGACATGAGCGAGCCGACAAACAGCAGGTTGCAATAGGTGATGACATTGCGCCCCATAACGCGGTTTTGCGAACCGATATCGGCAAGCAGCGAGACGAGCGAGTTCGACGAGGCATATATCAGCACCGCTACCCAAGCGAGCGTGGCCCCCATCATGACCTTTGAGGCATCTGGAACGATCTGCGTGCTGGCGTGACTCATGGCGTGCTCCTGAACCGAGATGCTGAACCTTGCCTTTACATTGCGCCGCAACTGAGAAAAGAGCAATGAACGTCCACGCACAGCCGGTCACGTTCCACTGATGGCCGCGAAATATTGTTTCAAGAGCGCCGCGCGCGTCACGCTTGCGTGCGAAACTGTGAAATTCCACGCGATTTCGGTTGTAAATCGCGGCGTGGGGGGCAAGTTTGCCCAACACCGGGCCCCGTGCCTCCTGATCCCCAAGGGACCTTTAGATGACCGCCCTCTCTGAAACACCCCGCTCCGGCTTTGTCACCATCTTTGATGACACCTATGATCAACCCGACTGTCGGGCCTATTTCCGCATGATGGACAGGCTGGGCTATCGCAATCAGCATCACGCGGTCGCGGCCTTTCGGGCAGGGCTGGCCGAGATGATGCGCCTGCGCGGTCTTGATCAGGCGCGGATCGTGGATTTCGCCAGCAGCTATGGCATCGTTTCGGCGCTCTTGGCGCATGATCTGAGCCTGGCACAGGTTTTTGCCCGCTACCGGCAACCCGAATTCGACAGCGCCAGCGCGGACGAGGTGATCGGCTGGGATCGTGACTGGCTGGTGGGGCTGCGCCGCCCTGCGCCCGTGCTGCATGTAACCGGCCTTGATGTGATGCCCAATGCGGTCGCCTACGGGCGCGCGGTTGGTCTCTTTCAATCCGGCCATGTCGAGGATCTGGAACAGGCTCCACCGTCCCCGGCGCTTGCCTCCGACCTCGCCCGCTGTGACATGATCGTCGAATGTGGCTCTGTGGCTCAACTCATGCCGCGCGCGCTCGACCGGATGCTGGCGGCCTGCGGCCCGGTCAAGCCTTGGGTGATGACCTCGCCCATCCGGGGCAATGAACGCCCCGAGGCGGCTGAGGTACTGCGCGCCCATGGCCTTGTGGTCGAGCGTCTGCCGATCCCCCCTTTCATCCACCGCCGGTTCGAAAGCCCCGAAGAACAGGCCCGTGCCATCGCCAATGCGCAGGCCGCAGGGCATGACACCGAGGGTGTGGAAACCACCGGCCATTTCCATGCGCAAATTCTTCTGGCCCGTCCCGAGGCGGAATGCACCAACCCCGCCGACTGGCCGCTGCCCCTTGGCGCACTGCCCATGGCGGACAGCGATCCTGCATAAACCGTTGTCGGGCCATGCGCCTGCGGCTATCATCACCCTGTTGCGCACAGCCCTTTTCTTGATCTGCCCGGACCTATTGCAGGATTGACCCAGAATGCCCCCTTGTCCCACCCCTGTCAGACCCCATGCGCGCAACCCATCGCGCAGGAGCTGAGGTTGTGCGCGGACTGGGGTTTCTCACACTTGCCGCCTCGATCTTTTGCGGCTTTGGCGCAGGCCAGATTGGGTTGACCCTGCTGGGGCGTGGGGCCGTGCCGCCCCAGCCCGTGCAGATCACCGCCGCCTTGGCCGCTGTCGAGAATGCCGCAGAAGCGCCCTTGCCAGAGAGCTGGCCCCCTGTCTTTGACCCTTATGTGCCAGATCCGCCCAAGGCCCCGACCATCGCCAAGAAGGTCGAGAAATACCGCCTCGTCGGGTTGGTCGCGGGGGGCGAGAGTGGCTGGGCCATTCTCACCGCGTCGGATGGCGACCGGTTGGTGCGCGCAGGCGACCGGCTGATCGGCGGTGAAACCGTGCTTGAAATCGCTCCTGATGGGGTTTGGATCGAGCGTTCCACAGAGCGGGTTCTGATCGCCTTTGAGGAAACGCCCGACGAAATGATGGCCCGGATGATGGTAAATGGCTCCGTGCAGGAAGATGAGGCCGAAATTCCGGCCAGCGCCTTTTCCGGCAGTGATCTGCGCCGTGTTCTGGGGCGCGCGGGCAGCGTGCGGATGGTCACGGTTGGCAGCAACGCAAACGAGGTCTTTCCCGAAATTTTATGGGTGCGCGAAGGGCAGGTTTACGACCTGATCGGCCTGCGTCGTGGCGATCTTGTGCTGCGCGTCAACGGTTATTCTGTTTCCGATCCGGAAACGCTGGTGAACGCCAGACAGCTTTTGGCAGAAGCCGATGAATTCGCTGTCGAAATCATGCGCGGTGGTCAACGGCGCACCATTTCCGTGCGGATCACCGGGCGCAGCTAGGTACGATTTTTTGCGTCCCCCCCTTTAAATCGAAAATTCATAAACTATTTACCATCGACGGCTGTATTTGTTTCAGTTTCCGGTCATCCCGGCGAAATAAAAAATCTTTTATTATCAGCAATTTGAAACCTTGCTTCTTGCAAATCCGGCAAATGAAGTAACATTACGGCCCACTCACGAAAATGTTATCGTTGTTCCACGCAAGGTTTTGTGTTGAGCTAGCAGTGTCAGGCGCGTCATTTTGGCGCTCTTGACGTTACTGCCAATGTCAATAGGGCGCGGTTTTGTGCGCTGAACGGGGAGCAATTGCTCAAATCTATTAACCCAAAATCTGCGGATCACTGATCCGCGCGGGCCAAACATTACTCACCTCTACCGGCCTGTAATCTCTCGCATATCGAGTTCGCTCGAAACTGACATAGGGCGGCCTGAACGGTCGCTGACTTACAGGGGCTCCGGCCCTCCTTTCTCGCGGCATGTCTGGCGCGGGGTTGATGGCGTCATGTCTGGAGCGTGGCGCTGGTAATTTTCGCAAGCTTTTTCTGCTGGAGGACAAAGCATGAAACGAAGAGACGCATTAAAGCTCGGCCTTGGGGCTGCGGGTGCCACTGTGGCGGCATCGCAGGCCGGAGCGGTCGAGATCGAGCAGTGGCCGGACAGTGCCGCGGAAGGGTTGCCGCAAACCGGCCTGGTATTCCCCGACACTTTTGAGCCGAGCATTGTCGTGCAATCAAGCCCGGCGGTCGAGCCATTCACGGCCCCGCTGAACATCATGCCGATCGCGCAGCCGGTCAATCCCAACACCTACGACCCGCCGATCGAGCCCGAGCGCCACCAGCGCTTTGACGATTTCCCGCCGCAAAAGCATTACGAAGAAGTGATGACCGAATTCCGGTGGAAGTATCACTGGCAGCCCCCGTATGGCGACGGCACCGAGGGCGTTGTCGGGCGTGCTGGCGATCCAGACGTCGGGTCCTGGCACTGGGGCTTCAACGGCATCACGCCGGGTGAAACCTATCACGCCTATTACGGCGAGCCGGTTTTCCTGCGGCGCAACAACCTGCTGCCCACTGTGGGTGCCGGCAATGTGACCTTTGCGTTGCCCTCGCCGACCATCCACCTGCACAACGGCCATACCGCGTCCGAGTCGGACGGTATTCCGCAGGACTTCTTCAATCCCGGCGAATTCTGGGATCACCATTACGCCAACATCCCGGCTGGTACGCCGTTCAATTGGGATTACGACAACCCCGAGATCATGAATACCCTGTGGTATCACGATCACCGGCTCGATTTTACCGCCACCAACGTCTATGCGGGCTTTTCGGGCTTCTACTTGATCTTCGACGAGCGCGATTCCAACAACGAACGGGATCGCAATCCGCGCGCCTTCCGTCTGCCCTCGGGCAAATATGACATTCCGCTGATCCTGCACGATGTCATGTTCCAGCCCAACGGTCAGGTGATCTGGGACTTCTTCTCGCCCGATGGTGCGTCGCCGCATCCCGAACCGCGCCCCGAGCCGGTCGAGGTCGGCAACTCTCAGGGCACGCCCGATACGTTCGACTCCAACCGCCTGCAATACACCACGCAGGGCATGACGGGCGACAAGATCACGGTCAACCGGATCATCCAGCCCTATCTCGATGTCGACCGGCGCAAGTATCGCTTCCGTTTCCTCAACGGTGGCCCGTCGCGTCTCTATCGTCTGGTGCTCAAGGTCGTGCCGAAGCCCGGTCGTGGCGAGCCCTATTTTGACGACTTCATCGTGCTGTCGAATGACGGCAACCTGCTCGAGGCGCCGCTGGTCGAACCCAAGATCGACCTCTGGATCGCCAACCGCTTTGACGTCATCATCGACTTCTCGAAGTACAAGGATGGCGACAAGGTTCAGGTCTGGAACGATCTGGAAATCCGCGGCGATGGTGCAGGTCCGACCGGCTTTACGCTGGAAGGCGAGAACATGATGCCTGTTCTGGAATTCCGTTGCAAAGGCCGCAAGAAGCCCGATCCGTCGCGCGTTCCTGCCACCATGCGCAAGCTTCCGGAAATCCGCATGTCCGAAGTCCGTCGCAAGCGCCTGTTCGTATTCGACTACGACAACGGCCTGTGGACGGTGAACGGCCGCCTGATGGACCCCAACCGTGTGGATGCCAAGATCGAGCAGGGTTCTGCCGAAATCTGGACCTTCCGCAACGAGGGCACAGCCTGGGCGCACCCGGTTCATACCCACTTCGAAGAGTTCCAGATCCTCGAGGTCAACGGTCGTCCGCCAAGTGCGGTAGAGCGTGCCCGCAAGGACGTGGTCTCGCTCGGGCCGGGTGACGAGGTGACATTCTTCAGCCGCTGGCGCGACTTCTTTGGCAAGCACGTGATGCACTGCCACAACGTCGTGCACGAAGACCACGCAATGATGATGCGCTGGGATATCGTGGAGCCGGGTCAGGGTGACTGAGCGGAAATCCTTCTAGGAATTCTCTGAAAATGAGAGGAAAAGACATGACAAACAGACGTCAATTCTTGGCCGGTCTTCCGGTCGCGGCGGCTGCTGGGATGACCGCCGGGTTTTACACCACGCCGGGTAACTCCAAAGAGCGCGCCGATGAGGCCCGCAAAGCCGCACTCGCAAAACTGCGCGATACCAAGACAAACCTGCACCCCAACGACATGCCGGTGCTCTGCAATCCGGTGAACAGCGGTGGGGTCATCAACTCTGCGGTGAACGATTCGTTCCCCAACGTGATGATGGTCAATCAGGACGGTCTCGGGATGTCCTTCTATGAGGGCTTCATCGAGAACAAGGTCGTGATGATGCACTTCATGAGCCTCAAGGACGAAGGCCATTTCCCGATCACCCGCCGCATGGCTGACGTGGTTGCAGAATTGGGCGACAAGGTCGGGCGCGATGTTTTCGTGTACTCGATCAGCCGCGATCCCGAGCATGACACCCCTGCACGCATGCAGGCCTATGCCTCGGAACTCGGTGCGCCCAAGGGCTGGCATTTCCTGACCGGGACGCCGCAGCATTGCGCCGATCTTGCCTTCCGGATGTATCGCATGAGTCATTCGACTCTGCCCGGCAAGCGCAAGGTGGACGTGGTGTTCTACGGCAACGGCAGCGCCGGTCTCTGGGGATCGTTCCCCTGGGATATCCGGGCCGACGATGCCGCCAACCGTGTCACCTGGGTCATGCCGCAAGCAGCGCCGAAAGTCGGTGAAAAGCTGCGCCGGGCCGGTCCGCGCGTGTTCGATCTGAAAGATACGCGCAACCACAACCGCGAAGTCTGATCCCGGACCCCGGTTCGCCGGGGCGCCAGAACAGTATTTTGAATCGGAGACAATGAAAATGTTTCGTAAATCCATAAGACTGGCCGCGGTGATGGCATTGCCCGCTTCGGCCATGGTTGGGGGGGCGCCCGCTTGGGCCCAGACACCCTTCGACCTGAACATGTTCTGCAACGTGTCGGGACATGCCAACGGTGGTCAGCAGCCGCGCGTGCCATTCGAGACGCGCACGACTGTTGGCAATACGACAACGCTCTTGACGGCGGACGGCTACTCGGTTTTCCCCGAGGGTGACAGCTTTGGTCCCAATCCGACCAACCTGCTGCCGACCATCTACGAGAACGCCAAAACCTGTCGGGGCAATGAAATCCCCAACACCCTGCCTTCGACACCGGACAACCCCTACAACCTGCACGACGATCCGGTGACACGGGAGATCGACAAGACCTCGCCCACCGATGATCTTGATTGGATCATGGACCGGATCGAGGCGATGTCGGAACCGCACGAGATTTGCCGGACTTTCCGCGGCAATCGGCACTGCTACAACTATCCGCGCCGGGTCAATCCCGCGACCCTGCGCACCCTTGCGAGCCGGGCCGTCGACATCATCGAGGGCAACGAGCTCAAGGGTCGTTTCAGCGAACGGGAATACGAAGGTTTCCCCTTGCTGCACTATCTCGGTGGCCTCAAGACCAAAGCGGTCGACCCTGAGACCAAGTCGGTCACTGTCAACCAGATCTGGTATGACAGCCATATCGAAGCTGACGCAAACTACATCGACCCGATCGCTGTGACGGATGAGGAATGGACGATCCACTACGTGATCAAGATCCTCAACCGTGGCCACGAAGACTTTGCACCCTACGCCATGTTCTTCGATGACTGGACAGAGTTCGACTTCACCCCCGAAGGTGGACCGGACATGACCGCTGGTGGCACCGCATTCCCGCGCGTTCCCAACATCGGCATGGACCAGACCTTCTTCCCGATGCAAGAGGGTCTTGAGTATACGCTCAACATGAAGATGCCCCCGGCACGCTTCTGGAACCTCAGCTATCACTGGGGCTGGCGTCAGCACCCGCCGCGGGTTCAGGTGGTCGAGAACATGCGCGTTCCGCTGCGCAACGGCGCATTGCGCAACACCGCAGAGATTGGCGTATTCGGTGAAAACCCGCGCGCCAGCGAACAGGCGAAGCTGGATGCAATCGCCATGATCGGCGACACCGCCCCGGCCAAGCGCATGTGGCAGATGTTCCGTGAAATGGCCGGCATGACCATCAACCGGAACAACAAGCACTTTGGTGGTGGTCTCAATGGCTCGATCGTTCAGGCGCAGATGCACCTGATCCGTCAGGCCTTCTATGACTGGCGGAACCGCAATCACCTGCCCACCGGCTATGAAATGGCCGAGGATGCCGATGTCACCGTTCTGTTCCTCAACAACTCCATCTATGGCCAGTTGAAGGATCACGATGGCACATCTCAGGTGCGGATGTTCAACGGCCCTTGGAAAAAACGTGGCGACAAGGTCAATATTCAGCTTCTGAATGGCGATTACTTTGTCCACGCCTATGTTCTGGTGGACTTCGGCGGTTTGCGTGGCTGGGAAAACACCTTCCACAACACCCTGCCCAGCGGCGGTGCCGGCCCTCTCTTTACCTTTGGCCGGAACTACTTCTGGATCCACGTCGCAGGGGGCGGCCCGATCCCGGTCCCGCCGGCAACACCTCCGGCTGATGCGCCCAAGACCCCTGTCAACGATACCATCTGGCAGGTTTCCAATGGCAATGGCATAGGCCGCGGCAATTCCGAGTTCGCTTGGGGCGGCATGCAGCAGGAAATGAACGAGTATGTGAATGTCGATGGCATCGGCGAACACCACCTCGAAGTGACCTTCAGCTACGAGCCCTCTGCACGTCTGCGGATGTACCAGTTCGACGCGCTGCACCATGATGTCGCCGTGTGGTCGATCCACTAAGCGACTGATCTGAAAAAGGTTCCGGCGGCATCCCAGCCGCCGGTGCCTCTCTCATTTTGAGACATTACTTTCTCGACGGAGACTTGAAATGAACGAGACCAAAGCTGCCCCATGGATCGCGCCCGCCTGTGCCCTCAGCCTGGCGCTTTTGGCATTCGCGGCCCCTGCCTCGGCCGATCATTCCGGCTACACCAAAACCGAAGACCATAGCCAAGGTCACGATCACAGCGCGACCACGAGTGCCGATCACACCGGCCATTCAATGGATCATGGTGCCCAGACCGAGGGCCATGATCACAGCGGTGCCATGACCGACGATCATAGCAATCATTCGGCGCATCAGGCCATGCAGGCCGAGGGCCACGACGCCCACGCCGCCGCTGGACACCGTATGCCCGACCATCTCGGGATGGACGATCAAAACACCCTTGGCATCGCGATGAGCCCCGATGGCTTTCAATACAAGCGCAGTCTGCAAGACTACCAGATGCCCGATGTCACGCTTCGCAATCAATTCGCCAAGAAGGTAAGCTTTGTGGACTTGCTGGATTTTGACGGTCCGGTTCTGCTCAATTTCATCTTCACCAGTTGCGCCACCATCTGCCCGGTGATGAGCGCGACCTTTGGCCAGACCCAAGAGGACCTCGTCGCCATCGACGACAACTACCTCATGGTCTCGATCTCGATCGACCCGGAATATGACACGCCCACGCGCCTGCGCGAGTATGCAGACCTGCACGCCGCCCGCGAGAACTGGGTTATGCTGACAGGCCAGTTCGACGACATCTTCACCGTCGTGCGCGCCTTCGATGCGGTTTATAAGGGTGACAACAAGATGTATCACCGCCCACTCACCTTCCTGCGCGCGAACAAGGACGCCCCGTGGCTCCGGCTCGAAGGTCTGCTTGGGTCCGAAGAACTTGCAGAGGAATACAGCAAATTGCTGCATCCTGAGGTGAATTGATGCGCTTCCCAGCTTTTCGCGCCACGGTTCGGCGTCTTGGATTGGCTCTCGCCTTCGCCGCTGTCCCGCTTTGGGCCGGGGCAGGGCAGGCGGGCGATGCCGAACTTGGCCGCAAACTCTATTGGGAGGGGATCGGTGCCGACGGCCAACCGATCAACGGTGTGACACAGGGCGACGTCAAGGTTTCGGGCTCGCAATTTTCCTGTGTCAACTGCCACCGTCCCAGCGGTTTTGGCACCTCCGAAGGCGGCAATTACGTGCCGCCCATCATTGGCTCTGTTCTGTTCGAGAAAAAGACGCCGAACCGCAACCGCATTTTCAAGGACCTCTATCAAGAGGTGCAACCCCCCGGTTTCTGGGCGCGGGTGCGCTCGCCGCGTATGCGCCCGGCCTATGATGACGAGCTGCTCGCCCGTGCGCTCAAGGACGGGGTGGATGCGGGCGGGCATGTGTTCGATCCGATCATGCCGCGCTATGACCTCACCCCACAGGATGTGGCCAACCTCTCTGCCTTCCTCAAGACGCTGTCAGTCGAGATTGACCCCGGCGTGACCGACCACGACATCCATTTTGCCACCATCATCGACCCCGGTGCCGATCCGGCGGCGGCGGATGCCATGATCCGCACGCTCGAGTTGTTTTTCGAGTGGATGAACAAGGACACCGAAGGTGATACCCGCAATCCGACCTTCTCGCCCAACTATCGCTCGAATTTCATTTCCGCGTATCGCTACTGGAACCTGCATGTCTGGCGGCTCGAAGGGCCGCCCGAGACATGGCGCGCCCAGCTTGAGGCGAAATATGCCGAACAGCCGGTGTTCGCGACCGTCAGCGGGTTGGTTGAGGGGCCCTGGGATGAAATCGGTGCGTTCTGCGATGCAAAACGCCTGCCCTGCATCTTTCCCAATGCCGAACTGCCCACTCCGGGCGAGGGGCGCTATGGTTATTCCGTCTTCTTCAATCGTGGCCTGACACTCGAGGCCGAGGCCCTTGCGCTTTATCTTGGGGATCAGGACAAGGCCCCGGCCCGCGTCGTGCAGTTGCATGGCACCGGCCCCCAAGGGACCCGCCCGGCCGAGGGCTTTGCCAAGACGATGGAAATGGTCCTTCCCGGGACCGCGCTCGACAGTCTCAGCTATGAAGGGGCCGAGGGACTGCGCGCAGCGATTGCCGCGCAAGACCCAGAGTCGACCTTGGTGATATGGCCTCAGAATGTGGCAGAGGCGGTCGCGGTTCTGGCCGAAAACCCGCCCCCCAATGCACGGATTTTCCTGCCATCTGCGGCAAAGGAACCGGCGCTGGCGGCCTTTTCACCGGCTCTTGTGGAACAGGTCCGGCTGGTTTGGCCCTATGACAAGCCAGAACATTACCACCCGCGCAAATACCGCATTCGCGGTTGGATGCACACACGACGGCTTGCGGTCACACATCCCCGTATTCAGCTGCAAACATACTATGCACTGACCATGATCCAATTCGGTCTCATGCACGCAATTGATGATTTCTACCGCGATTATGTGCTTGAAATCATTGAACATGAGGCCGAAAATGAACTGAACCCCGGCACGCATCCTGAACTCGGCCTGGGGCCGGGACAGCGCTTTGCGTCCAAAGGGGCATACATTGCGCAACTCGTTCCAGAAGAGCGTGTGGGGTATCGTGTTGTCAGTGATTGGATCGTACCCTAGGTTTTGAGTAATGGGCCTAAGGGTGCGTAGTGGGCGGTGGGGAAACCTGCCGCTCACGCTTTTTCGGGGCCGTGCTTTCTCAGATCAGTGGCCAGAGCCAGACCAACCCGGCTGCCGCCGCGAGATAGGCACCAAAGGCAATCGCCAGATCGCCCTCAGGCCGCGCGCCACGCCAGAGCGCCATGACCCCGGCCATCCCCATCGCCAGAATCGCGGCGATCAAGGTCACACTCGGCAGCGCCATCACCCCGAGGCCCGCGCCAATCCCCGCCATCAGCTTGACATCGCCCATCCCCAGCCCTTCGCGCCCGCGCAGCATCCGATAGCCGATCCGCAGCGCCAGAAACGCCCCCGCGCCGATCGCTGCTCCGACAAGCGCGCCCCAAAGATCGCGGCCCGGATCTTCCCACGCCATCAGCAATCCGGTCAGAAAGAGCGGTCCGGTCAACCCGTCCGGCAATCGAAACGCCGCCAGATCGCACAGAACCAACCCCATCAACAGCCAGAGCCAGAGCGCCCCCAAAACCATGTGCAGCGGCGATTGCGCGACCCAGACCGCCAGCACCGCCAGCGCCATGCCGGCCACTTCGGTGTAAAACAGCCGCTTGGGGATGTGCACGCCACAGGACCGGCACTTCCCTCCCAGCCACAGCCAGGACAGAACCGGCACCATATCGCCTGCCCCGATCCGCACGCCACAAGACCGGCACCGCGAGCGCGGCCCGACAATGCTCTCGCCGCGTGGCAACCGGTCTGCCCAGGCTGCCAGAAACGATCCCATCGCCGCCCCAGTCAAGATCAGGTAAAAGGCGAGTGGGGCGGTTGCAGGCATAGGACCTCCAATGCGGGAAAAACGGGGCAGGGGCCACAGCGGCGATTGTCAGGGCGTTGCGCTTACTCTATGATTCATCACGTAGTCTATACGCATTTACGGACAGATTTTACCATGCAAATCAATGTGTCACGCCGCTCGCCCCGCGCGTCTGCCGATGCTGGCTTTTCGCTGCTCGAACTGATGGTCGTGGTGGTCATCATGTCCATTCTTGCACTGGTCGTCATGCCGCGCATCATCGACCGGCCCGATCAGGCCCGCGCCGCGCGGGTGCAGTCGGACCTTGCGGTGCTGGCGGGGGCGGTCAAGCTCTACAAGCTCGACAATTTCCGCTATCCGACCACAGAACAGGGGCTGCGCGCGCTGGTCGAGGCCCCGACCGCAGCGCCCGTTCCCTCCAACTATGCCGCCAACGGCTATATCGACCGCCTGCCACAGGACCCTTGGGGCAATGAATACCAATACCTGCAACCGGGCGTGCATGACGAATTTGACATCTTCACCCTCGGGGCGGATGGGGTCGCAGGGGGTACCGGCCCCGACGCGGATATAGGGTCATGGGGCGAATAACCACCGATCCCGAGGCTGGCTTTACCCTTCTGGAAATGGTCGTGGTCGTGGCCGTGATCGCCGTGCTCTCGGTCACGGCGACCTTTTCCATCACAGACCGCAGCCGGGGCGAAGGCGACGTGATCCGCTTTGCCGCCGCCTACGACCGCCTGCGCGATGCGGCTATCCTGAGCGCCACTCCGCAGGGCATCATCCTTGTTCCCGGTGGCTGGCAGGTGCTTGTGCCACCCGCACCCGGCGCCGCCGAGAACGGATGGCAACCGCTTGGTCGGGAACAGAAATTCCGTGGCGAAGCGCGGTTTGAGGGGCCCGAAGGCGCGCTCCTGCCGCGCGAATTGCCGCGTGCCCCGCGCCCTGACATCACCTTTCTGCCCGACGGTCAGGTCAGCCGCTTCGAAGTCACCTTCATCGGCAACGACACCCTCAATCGCTGCCGTTCTGCCGGGCTTCTCGGTCTTGAGTGCGAGGCGACATGACGGATCGCGGTGTGACCCTTCTAGAACTGGTGATCGCGGTTTTCGTGCTCTCTCTTGGCACCATCGCCGCGCTGCGCAGCGCCGATCAGGCAGGCCGCGCCTTGGGCGGCGAGGCGGCGCGGGTCATGGCGCTTGAGGTGGCGCTGAACCGGGCCGAGGAATACCGCCTCCTCGGCGCGCGACAGGCCGCGACCCTGCCGCGCAGCGTCACTTTCGGCCCCCATCAATGGCAGCTCGAGATCACCGAGGCCACGACCCGCGCCGGGTTTACCGAGGCCACGATCATCGCGCGTGCCCCCGATCAGCCCGGTGCGCGGTTGGTCGTCATCGCTCAGACCGAGGTGGTGCGATGACCCGCTCCGCCATGGCAGACCGGGGTCTGACGCTGCTTGAACTGGTGGCGGTGCTGGCGATCTTTTCCCTTGTCGCGGTCATGGGGCTTCAGGCGCTCAGCGGCATGATGCGCGCCCGCGACCGTCTGACCGATGCCGATGAACAGGCGGCGGCGCTTGCGCGCGGTCTCACGCTTCTGCGCGAGGATCTCAAATCCGCCGCTGCCCTGCCTTTCTGGCCGCCGGGGGCGCTCGATCCGGAACCGGCCTTTCTCGACCTCACCGGGCCTGCCGGGTGGTTCGCCCTCTCGACCGCCGGGCGCGCCGTGCTGCCCGAGGTGCAGGCGGCAGGTCAGGCGCGCGTGATCTGGCGCCATGACCGCGACGCCGACCGCCTCACGCGCCAGATCTGGCCGGTGCTGCGCCCCGCGTCTGATCTGGCACGCGGCCCGGAAACCACCGTGTTTGAACGGGTCGCGGGCCTGCGCCTGCGTGCCTACGCCGGAACCGAAGAGGGCTGGGTCACGGATTGGGGCGTGCCCGATCTCGTCCCACGCCCCGCCCTGCCCAAAGCCATCGAAGTGGAAATCGAGTCGCTGGCATATGGCCCACTGCGCATCGTGGTGGCCTATCCATGACCCGGCCCGGCGCACAGGATCGCGGTGTCGCACTGCTTAATGCGCTGCTTCTGGTCGCCGCGATTTCGGCCGTGGCGGCCGGTCTCATGCTGCGCGCCGAAACCAGCCGCACCCGCGTCGAACACCTGCAAGTCAGCCAGCAGGCGGCACTGCATCTCGATGCCGCCGAATGGCTGATCGACCCGGTGCTGCGCGGTGATTGGGAACGCGACCAGAACCTTGACCATCTGCTCGAAGGCTGGTCGCTGGCCGGGTTCGAGGCCGATATCGACCGCGCCCAGATGACCGGCACTATCACCGATCTTCAAGGGCGCTACAATATCAACAGCCTGAGCGACCCGTCGGATCTCAACGCGGTGCAATCCTTTGACCGGCTCTTGGCCAGCCTTGGCCTGCCGCTGACGCTTGGCCGCGACATCGCCGGGTTCATTCAGGCACGCGGCCCGGCCCAGACGGCCGAATATGCCAGCCGCCCCTTGCCCATCCTGCCTGCGGGCGCGCCGCTTGACCGGATCGAAGAGTTGCGCCTCGTCAACGGCATGACCGCCGAGGCCTATGCCCGGCTCTTGCCCTATGTGGCGGCTCTGCCCCCCGGTGGCGGTCTCAATGTCAACACCACCTCGCCCGAGGTTCTGGGCGCGATGCTGCCCGGCACCAATCCCGCCGGAATAGCCCTGCTGATCGCGGAACGCGGCCGCGTGCCCTTTGCCGACCGCGAGGATTTCACGACCCGCGCCGAGACCCTGCTGCACCCGCGCGTGATCACGCAATCCCTGGCCCCTGATGGCGGCTTTGTCACGGCCTCGGATTGGTTCGAGGCGCGCTTCGATGTAAGGCTTGACGGGCGCATCCAAAGCCGCATCCTGACGGTCGAACGCTCCACGCTGACCGGGGCCGTCACCCTCAGACACCGCCGGACCGTCACCCAATGACCCTGACACTCACCCGAAAATCGCGCGGCACGATAGCGCCCTTGCCGGTCCATGACCTGACCGGCGATACGCCCCCGCCGCGCGGGCCTTTCGTGGCCTCGGTGCCGGGGATGGCCGCGCCGCTGGTGCCGCTCGATCTGCCGACCGCGCTCAAGGGGCAGGCCCGTGACCGTGTGGCACGCCGCCAGTTGCGCGATGCCTATGGCGGCACCGAGACGGGGCTCGATATTCGCCCTGCACGGCTTGGGGCCGCCCCCGACCAATGGACGCGGCTCTTGCTGACCGATGCGGGCGACCGGCGCGACTGGCTGCATGCGCTCGGGGCCTTTGCCCCGCTGTGCCGCGCGGTGCTGCCGGATTACCTCTGCCTGCCGGCTGCCCCCGATCTCTGGGTGATCCAGACGACGGCGACAGCCGTCATCGCCCGCCTTGGCCCCGAGGATGGCTTTGCCGCCGAACCGGATCTGGCCCTTGCCCTGCTGCAAGAGGCCGCGCGCGCGGGTGGCCCCCGCGCTATCCTGCGCCAAGGCCCCGAACAACCCGCGATTGACGCGCTTCTCGCGGGGCTGAACCTGCCGATCTGCGCTGATCCCGGCGATCTCGCGGCGCATGGCGTGGTCGCGCCCACCCGCTTTGCCCATAACGAGCTCGCGCTCGATCTCGCCCGCGATCCCGGTGCCGAGCGCGCAGAAATGCGCCGCACCCTCAGCCGCCTGCGCCTGCCTCTGGCTCTGGCGGTGCTTGGTCTTGTCGGCTGGGTCGCCGCCACGATGATCGAAACCCGCGCCCTCGATGCACAAGGATTGGCCTATCGCCAGAACGCCGAACGCATCCTGCGTCAGGTGATGATCCCCACCGGCCCTATTCTCGACATCCGCAGTCAGGTCGCACAGGTCATGGACCGCGCCCGCAACGCCAACTCTGATGTAGAGTCCGAGGCGCGCCCGCTTGATGTGCTGCGCCGCGCCGGTGCGGTGATGGCCAATCACGAAACCACCATCACGCGGGTCAGCTATCAGCCCGGCGCGGGGCTGGTGATCGACCTGCAGATCAGCGATTTCGCGGCGCTCGATGCGCTCGTCAGTGACCTGCGCAACGCTGGAACAGAGGCGCGCGTCGCCCAATCCGTCACCCGCGAGAATACCGGCGTCGAGGCGGTGCTCGCCATGGCCGTGACCCAAGACGGGGCCAACCGATGAGCGCCCTGATGGACAGATTGACCGGCTTTCTGCTGGGGCTCAGCCGCCGCGAACGCTGGCTCGTCGCGGTATTGGCGCTCATCGCGCTGCCGGTTGGCGCGATCTATGGCATTGCCCTGCCTCTGGCCCAATCGCGCGAGGCCGCCCGCGCCGCCGTGGCCGAGGCGCGCGCGACCGAACTTTGGGTGGCCGATCAGGCGGTGCAGTTTGCCACGCTTGCGCGGGACGCCGGCCAGCGGCCCCAGGTGACGCGCGCCACCAACCCCATCGGCATCAGCGGGATCGAGGCCAGCCTGCGCGATGCCGGTCTGCGCGAAGCGGCCACCGAACTGGCCAACGCTGCAGACGGCGGTATCACCCTGCGGTTCGACGCGGTGCGCTTTACGCAGTTGGCCGAATGGCTGACCGCGCAGAATGACATCTGGGGCTATGATCTGGCGGGCTTTACCTTTGAACGCGGCGCGCGCACCGATGTGGTGGCCGCCGATCTGCGTCTGGTGCCGCTGCAATGAAACGTCTGCTTTTGATCCTTCTGGGCCTCGTTCTTGGCCTTGCGCTGGCTGCACTCAGCGAAGGGCGCTTGACACACCTGCGCAGCGCGGCACCGGGGCTGGTGCCCGACTGGCTCGCTGGGGCCGAGGATCACTCTTCGCTCTGGCGTGGTCAGCGGCGGGGCTTGCAAATGCTGCCTTGGCCAGTCGCGGGCGATCTGACCTGGCGTTTTGACCAGATCGAGGGTCTGGGCGGGCGCTGGTCCGTTGCGCTGTCCGGACCGGGGCTGTCGGGGCAGGGGGCGCTTACGCTCCCCCTTGCGCTCGATCAGGCAGAGCTGCGCAGCGGGCGATTGGACATCCTGCTCGGCGATTGGCCCGCGCTCATCGACGGCTGGCCCCTTGGCGGACGGGTTCTGGCAGAGGGGCTAAGCGCGGATATGACCCTGCCGGACCGGCGCTTGACGCGGCTCGGGGCCGTTATCGACTGGTCCGGCGCGCGGATCAATGGCGTGGAGATTGGCACGGCCGAGGCGGTTCTGACTTCGGATGCCGGCACATGGCGCGCGCCCTTTTCGCTCACCGGCGATGTGATCCGCGCACGCGGCACGCTCTCTGGGCGGTTTGGCGATCCCACGGCACAGCTTGACCTGCGGATCGACCCCGTGGGTGAAGTGCCAGAGGACTGGCAACGCGCCTTGGATCAGGCCGGGCAATCGGCGGACGAAGGCTGGCAGATCACCCGTGACGTCGACCTTGGCGCAGGCTGGCCGCTGTTCTGATCCTATCCGCCCAAACGCTTGAGGTCCCGGGCAATATCCGCCCGGCGACTTGCCATGGCCCCCAGCGGATCGAGGCTGTCGTCAGTCGCCAGCATCTCCTTGAGCGCGGCATCGGCTGCGCGTAGCTTGGCCACTGTCGCGGCCCCGGTGCGCCCCGCGCCCATATCCGCCAAGGCGCTTTCGTGCTGCGCCGTGCCGCTCACCGCCAGCGCCGCCGCGCGGTCGCTGCCCTTGCTGCCTGCCGCGAGCGCGCCGGCCACTTGTGCCGCCTCGTCATAGCGGCTCGCCCGCAAGAGGGCGTGGGCGTATTCCAGCCTGAGACGCGGCTCAAGCGGCCCCGCTGTCTGGATCAACGCCGCATAACTGCGAATGGCACTGTCATAATTGCCCTGCTCCAGCGCCTTGCGCGCAGAGCTGTATTTGCGCTGAAAATCCGCGCCTTCGCTGATCGTACCCGGTTCACAGCCTGCGAGCGCCATGAGAACAGCCAGACATAGCAAAGGCTTGTTTGAAATCGGCATTGGTGAACTGCTCCTGCCCTTTTGGTCAGGAACCTACCATGCCCCATGCGGTGCGAGCCATGAAAAATCCGTGACTTGCCTAAAAAAACACGCTTTGGGACATTCCTGCGTCAGCCCGTCTTTCCAATGGAAACGACACATCAAATCGGGTAGTCTGACCACAGAGGCCCAAACCGCCGGTCAGAGCAGTGGTGGCCTGAGGCAGTCATGAAAAGGCAGGAGATATCACCCAATGATGTTCCTGAATTATACATATGCAATTTTTTAAACGTCTGGCCCTTGTGGCGATGCTCTGCTGCGCTTGGCCCGGCCTGTCGGTGGCGCAGGTCTCGCTTGATCTGCGCGATGCCAGCCTGCGCGATTTCGTCCAGATCGTTGCGCAATCCACGGGGCGCAATTTCATTCTTGACGAACGGGTGCAGGGCACCGTGACCGTGGTTGCGCCCAATCAGGTGACACCCTCCGCCATCTACGAGATTTTCCTCAACGTCCTCGAACTTAATCGCCTGACGATTGTCGAGGGTGCTGAAACCGACCGGATCGTGCCCATCGACCTTGCCCGCGAATTGGCGCCGGGGGATGCGCGCGCGCGGCTGGGCGGCGATTTCGAAACACGGGTGATCCCCGTGCGCAACAGCGTCGTCGATGAGGTCGCAGAGGTGATCCGCCCCCTTTTGCCCGCCGAGGCGGTGCTGTCGACCGTTCCGGATTCGGGGCTGATGATCCTCTCGGACCGTCGCGAGAATTTCCAACGCATCGTGCAGCTTGTCGACCGGCTCGACACGCCCAGCCGCAACGCGATTGAAACCATCCCCCTGCGCAATGGCAAGGCCGCCGAAATGCTCGGCGTCATCAACGCGTTGTCGATTACCCCTCAGGGCTCCAGCCTGTCGGCCGATCCGCGTTCCAACGCGCTCATCGTGTCGGGCACGCCGGAATTCCGCGACCGCGTGCGCGATGTGGTGTCCGAACTCGACAAGCCGCAGCGCAGCATCGCAACTGAGGTGGTGCATCTCAACTATGCCAATGCCGCCGATCTGGCCAATGTGATCCGCCAGAGTTTCGGCGCGCCAGAGGCCCCGGCGGACGGAAGCGCGCCCGCGGCGTCAGCCCCCGGCGGCATCACCATCGTTGCCGAGGAACAGCAGAACGCGCTCATCATCACCGCACCTACGGACCGGATTGCTTCGATCACCAATGCGGTGCGGGGCTTGGATCAACGCCCCGATCAGGTTTTGATCGAGGCCGTGATTTTCGAGCTTTCGGTCGAGAGCTTTTCCGACCTCTCCTTCCAGTTCGGCGGCGTCATCGACGGGGCCACCGTGGGCGGTGTCGAATTTGCCATTCAGGGCCGTCCCACCCTGACCAGCCTTGTCAGCACGGTGCTTGCGGGCAATCCCCCGCAAGGCGGCGGCACCGGCGGCAGCATCGCGGCCTTTGACAAGAGCGGCATTGGCGGCTTTCTCGCGGCGCTTGCCTCCAAAAGCTCGACCAAACTGCTCTCGACCCCCTCCATTCTCACGCTCAACAATCGTGAGGCGGAAATCATCGTCGCGCAGAATGTGCCTTTCGTGACCGGCAGTTTCTCCACCGTGGGCGATAGCGCCGTGCCGCAACAGCCCTTTCAGACCATCCAGAGGCAGGACGTGGGTCTGACCCTGACCGTCACGCCGCAGATCACCCGCGACAACACCGTGCGCCTTGAGATCAACCAGGAGGTGTCGAACCTCACCAATGCCGCCTCTGCGGCGGGGGGCGAAATCACCTCCAAGCGCGAACTCTCCACCAATGTGCTGGTGCGCGACGGGCATGTCATCATGCTGGGCGGTCTCTTGGAAAATGGTTCGGGCTCGGTCAATCAGCGCGTGCCGGGGCTCAGCGAACTGCCGCTTCTGGGGCGGCTCTTCAAGGGGCGCTCGACCAATCAGAACCAGCGCATCCTTCTGGTGATGCTGCGCCCGCGTATCCTGTCCAGTGACGAAGAGGCGCGCGAACTGACAAGGCGTCTGGCCCGCGAGGCCAAGCGCGCCGCCGAGTATATCGCTCCCGCGGATGACGGCACCTATCCGCGCGTCCCGGACTCGAGCTTTCCGTTTGACGGGGCCGATCTCAACCAGCCGTTTGATGCCAAGTTCATCGACGGGGCGGCGCGCAGCCGCCGCTTTCCCCCGTTGCCCTCGGCGCTCAAATTCGCGGACAGATAGATCATGAGCGCGCCGCTTCTGCCCTTTACGCTCGCGCGCGATCAACAGGTTCTGATCGAAGGGGCGCGGCTTTTGATCGGTCCCGGTGCCACGGCCCTCGGTCTGCGCGAGGCGCGCAGGCGGGCTGGCCAGCCGCTTGAAACAGAGCAGCTTTCGTCCGAGGCGTTCCAGGCGCGACTTGCCGTGCTCTATCAGGACGGCACCAGCGCCGAGACCGGCACAGACGATCTGGCCTTTGATCTCGAAGAGGGGGCAGGCGGCGGCCGTGGCCCGCGCGACTTGCTTGAAGATGGCGAAGAAGCGCCCGTGATCCAGCTCGTCAATCAGCTCTTGCGCCGCGCCGTGCGCGCCGGGGCCTCTGACCTGCATGTCGAGCCGCATGAGAATGGCCTGCGCGCGCGGATGCGCGTGGATGGCATGTTGCAATCGGTCCTCGACCGTCAGGACCTGCCGGTGCGCCGCGTGGTGTCGCGGCTCAAGGTGATGGCGGGCCTCGATATTTCCGAAACCCGGCTGCCGCAGGATGGGCATATCTCGCTGCGCTTGGGCGGGCGCGCCATCGACGTGCGTGTCTCGACCCTGCCCGGAAACTATGGCGAACGGGTGGTGATGCGGGTGCTCGACCGCTCTGCCGGTCTCATGCCGCTGGATCAACTTGGCCTGCGCGCCGATCAGATCGAGGTGCTGGAACGCATGGCGGCGCGGCCCAATGGCATCATCCTTGCCACCGGCCCCACCGGCTCGGGCAAGACGACGACGCTCTATTCGCTCCTGCAACTCGCCAATGACGAAATCCGCAATATTCTCACCGCCGAGGACCCGATCGAATACGATCTGCCCGGCATCAGCCAGAGCCAGATCAACGCCGAAATCGGCATGACCTTTGCCGCTGGACTGCGCGCGGCGCTGCGTCAGGACCCCGACATCATCCTCGTGGGCGAAATTCGCGATCAGGAAACCGCCAGCGTCGCGGCTCAGGCCTCGCTGACCGGGCACCTGGTGTTTTCCTCGCTGCACGCCAACGGCTCTGTCGGCGCGGTGGTGCGTCTGCGCGATCTGGGGCTGGATGACTTTCTCATCGCCGCCACCCTGCGGGGCGTCATCGCCCAACGCCTCTTGCGTCAGCTCTGCACCACCTGCCGCCGCGCAGCCCCCCCCACCGCCGATGAGGCCGCGCATTTTGCAGCCGCAGGCATGGTGATCCCCGACACGATCCACCATCCTGTCGGCTGCTCCTCCTGCAATGGCACCGGCTATGCGGGCCGGGTTGGCGTGTTCGAAATCCTCGAAGTGTCCGAAGCCCTGCGCGCCGCCATCGACAAGGGCCAGTCGGAAATGGAGATGAAGCGCGTGGCGCTCGCCCCCGATCAGACCCTCTTTGGTCAATCGCTGCATCAGGTGGCGGCGGGCAAAACCAGCCTTGCCGAGGCGCTGCGCGTGGTGGGCGACGCGCTGTGAGGGCCTTTGCCTACACCGCCTTCAATGCCGAAGGTCAGCGCAAACGCGGCACCCTCGTGGCCGAGAGCGAGGCACAGGCCGCCGACATCCTGCGCGGTCAGGGCCTCTTTGCCGAGGACATCACCGCCAAGCGTCAGGGCGGCGGTCTTACGCTCGCGCGCAGCCGCCGCACCCGGCTCAACGCCGATATGCGCGCGGTCTTTACCCGCCAGATGGCGGTGCTCCTGTCCTCCGATCTCTCCGCCGAAATGGCGCTCGAAACCATACGCTCCTCCGGTACCTCGCCGGTGATCGAGGCCGCCGCAGCCGAGGCCAAGGCGGCGCTCATGGATGGCCAGCCGCTTTCGGTCTCGCTCGACAAAGCCAACGCGGGCTTTCCCCGCTTTTACATCGCGGCGGTGCGCGCGGGCGAAACCTCGGGCGATGTGGCCGCGGTGTTCGAGGGGCTGGCCGAATATCTCGAAACCGTCGGTGCCGACCGCGCGCAACTGGCCACCGCCCTGATCTACCCGGCTTTTGTGGCTGCCGTGTCGCTCTTGGTCTGCGGCATCCTGATGGTCAACGTGGCCCCGGAAATTGCCGCGATGTTCGCGGTCTCTGGCCGCGAATTGCCGCCACTGACACAGGTGGTCATGGCGATCAGCGACTGGATTCAGGCGCATTGGATTGCCCTCGCCATCGGCATTGCCGCCAGCATCACCGGCCTTGTCTTTGCCCTGCGCGTGCCGTCTGTGCGTGACCGCTGGCATGGCATTGCCCTCTCGCTGCCGGTCATTGGCCGGCTTCTGCGTCTCTCGGCGGCGGCGCAATATCTGCGCACGCTGGCGCTGGTGATTTCCAGCCGCCAGACCGTGGTCGATGCCGTGACCTCTGCCAGTGACGTTCTGGTGATCCGCCGTTTCCGCGCCGAAGCACTCGATCTCGCCGAGGCGGTGCGCTCAGGCGAGAGCCTCAGTCAGGGTCTCACCCGCATGAGCCTCATTCCCCCCGTCTGCCGCCAACTCATTGACGCAGGCGAGAAATCCGCACGCCTTGGCCGCATGACCGAACGCGCGGCGGTGTTGGTGGAAACCTGGCTCACCAACGAGCGCAAGCGTGTTTCGGCCCTGATCGACCCGCTTCTTATGATGATCGTGGGGGCGCTCGTGCTGGTGATCGTGCTGGCCATCCTCTTGCCGATTTTCGATCTCCAGGCCTCTGTCGGCTGATTTTTTGGCCTTCGATATGTCTTGCCTGACCGAATGCCTCTTGGCATAACCCAGCAATGACCCATCCCACCGCCCCCAGCCTCCGGATTCGCATCGTCTTTGGCGAAGACGCGATGCTGGGCCCCGGCAAGGCCGATCTCTTGGAACGTATCCGTGATACCGGCTCCATCGCCGCCGCCGGGCGCAGCATGTCCATGAGCTATAAACGCGCGTGGATGCTGGTGGAATCGATGAACACCGCCTTTCGCGAACCTTTGGTTGAATCGAGTCGTGGCGGGGCCAAGGGGGGCGGTGCCTACCTGACCGATACCGGCATCGAGGTGTTGGCCCATTACCGTAAACTCGAAGACATCATGACCGAGGCCGGGGCGGCGCGGATCAACGCGATCCAGTCCATGCTTAGGGATATTCCCGACGGAAAATAACGCTTGCCTCTGATCCTGCCTCTTGCGATATGTTCTCAGAACTATATCAGAACCTGGAAACTGGCGTGACCCATTCGCATCCTCTGCATATCGCCGCCGCTTGCGCCCTTGGTCTTGGTCTTCTGTGTCCCAGCACGGCCCGCGCTGAAACCATCACCGTTTTTGCCGCCTCCAGCCTCACCACCGCCTTGGCCGAGATCGAGACAGGGTTTGAGGCGGCCAGCGGCCATGATCTGGTAATCGCCCTCGCCGGTTCCTCCGCACTGGCCCGCCAGATTCAGCAGGGCGCGCCCGCTGACATCTTCCTCTCTGCCAGCCCCGACTGGATGGACGTTCTCGAAGCGGATGGGCTGATCGAACCGGACGCGCGCTTTGACCTCTTGGGCAATCGCCTTGTTCTGGTGGCCCATGGCGATGCCCCGCCCGTGGAAATTGGCCCCGATTTCGATCTGATGGCACGTCTTGGCGACGGGCGGCTGGCCATGGCGCTGGTCGAGAGCGTGCCGGCGGGCGTTTATGGCAAGGCCGCGCTGCAATCCCTCGGGCTATGGGAGGCGGTCGCACCACAGGTCGCGCAGGCCGACAATGTGCGCGCGGCCCTCGCCTTTGTCGCCACCGGCGAGGCACCGCTTGGCATCGTCTACGCCACCGATGCAACCGCCGACGCGCGCGTGACCATCGTCGGCACCTTCCCCGAGAACAGCCACCCCCCCATCGTTTATCCCGTCGCTGACCTTGCCAACCACGACACGTCCGCCGAGGCAGAGTTTCTCGCCTATCTGCGCGGACCGCAGGCGCGCGCCGCCTTCGCGCGGCAGGGCTTTACCGTGTTGGCACACTAGCGCATGACCGATTGGCTCAGCCCTGCGGAATGGGATGCGGTGCGGCTGTCCTTGCGGGTGGCCCTCTGGGCGACGCTGATCAATCTGCCGATTGGCATCGCTCTGGCCTATGCGCTTGCACGCGGGCGCTTTCCGGGCCGGGGGCTCTTGAACGTGGCGGTGCATCTGCCGCTCATCATGCCGCCGGTGGTCACGGGATACCTGCTCTTGCTGGGCTTTGGCGCGCGCGGTCCCATCGGCGGCTTTTTCGAGAGCAGCCTTGGCCTCAGCTTTGCCTTCCGATGGACCGGCGCGGCACTGGCCGCCGGGGTCATGGCGCTGCCCTTCATGGTGCGCGCCGTGCGCCTGTCGATCGAGGCGGTCGATCCAAGGCTGGAACAGGCGGCGGCCACGCTGGGCGCCTCGCGCCTCTGGGTGTTCCTGACCGTGACATTTCCCTTGATCATTCCGGGCATTCTCGCAGGCACCGTGCTGACCTTTGCCAAGGGCATGGGGGAATTCGGTGCGACTATCACCTTTGTTTCCAACATTCCGGGTCAGACCCAGACCATTCCGCTGGCGATCGACCTGCTGCTGGAAACGCCGGGGGGCGAGGGGCGCGCGGCCCGGCTGGCGGCGCTGTCGATTGCGCTGGCGGCATCGGCGCTGGCCCTGTCCGAATGGCTCTCGCGGCGGGTTGCGGCCCGTGTCGGGGGGCAATGATGCTGGATGTATCCTTGCGGCACAGGCTCGGGGCCTTCACGCTCGATGTGCAGTTTCGCGCACCACCCGGTGTCACCGTGCTCTTTGGCCGCTCCGGCTCGGGCAAGACCAGCATCGTCAACGCCGTGGCGGGGCTTTTGATGCCCGACGAGGGGCGGATCGTCTCGGACGAGCGGGTGTTGCTCGAAACAGCCGCCGGGGTCCGCCTCAAACCGCATCGCCGCCGTTTGGGCTATATCTTTCAGGAGGGGCGGCTTTTTCCGCATCTCACCGTGCGCCAGAATCTCGGCTATGGCGCGTGGTTTGCCCCCAAGGGGGCTGCACGCGCCGATCTGGCGCAGGTCGTCGATCTCTTGGGCCTTGGCGCGCTGCTGGAGCGTCGGCCCGCTGCCCTCTCTGGCGGTGAAAAACAGCGCGTTGCCATCGGTCGTGCGCTTCTTGCCGCGCCGCAGCTTATCCTTGCCGATGAACCACTTGCCGCACTGGACGAGGCGCGCAAGGCCGAGATTCTGCCCTATTTCGAGCGTCTTCGCGATGCGGTCAGCGTGCCGATCCTCTATGTCAGCCATTCCGCCTCCGAGGTGGCGCGTCTGGCCACCACCGTTGTTGCGCTCGAGGCGGGGCGCGTCATCGCACAAGGCCCCGCCGCCGAGGTGCTGGGCAATCCTGCCGTTCTGCCCACCGGCGCGCGCGAGGCGGGCGCCGTGCTCCTTGCGCGGGTCGTCGCCCATCACGCCGATGGGCTGTCAGAGCTGTCGGCGGGTGGCATCCCCCTCTTGTTGCCGCGTGTCGCGGCCCATCCCGGCGCCAGCCTGCGCATCCGCATTGCCGCCCATGACGTGATCCTGGCGCGCACCCGTCCCGAAGGTCTCTCGGCGCTCAATATCCTGTCCGGCGTCATCCAGGAAATCCGCCCCGGTGGCGGCCCCGGTGCCATCGTGGCGATTGATACCGCCGCTGGCCGGGTGCTGTCTCGCGTCACGCGCCGCTCGGCTGCGGCCTTGGGCCTTGCCGTGGGACAAGAGGTGCATGCCGTGGTCAAGGCCGTCGCCGTCGCCACAACCGACATCGGCGCGGCCTGACTGCCGTCACCCGGTTGCGCGATCCGGGGACAGGATCATCGAGAGCGGCCCGACGCGCGGTGCCTCTTCGCCAAATGCGATCTCACCCTCGATATGGCGCAGGTGGTGATCCACCATCTCTTGCGCGCGCGCCTCATCGCGGTCAACGATGCTCTGCACAATGCGCGCGTGCTCGTCATCCGAGCAGAGGCTTGCCGCATTGGAGCCGTAGAGCCCGATGATCAGCGAGGTGCGCATGGTCAGTTCCGCCAGATAATGCTCCAGCACCGAATTGCGCCCGATCTTCGCCAGCAGCATGTGAAACGCGCGTGAGGCGCGAATCGCCTTGGGGCGGTCATTCTGGCTTCGGATCGAATCCTCGGTCGCCAGATGCGTGCGCAGGCTGGCAATATCGGCCTCATCGGCGCGGCGCACCACGTTGCGGATGATCGTGGCCTCGATGGCGCGACGGGCCTGGAACACGTCGCGCGCCTCGTCCTCGGAGGGGGTGGATACAAACGCCCCGCGATTGGGGATCAGATCGACCACCTGATAGGCCGCCAGCGTCGCAAGCGCGCGGCGTACATGCGCGCGATTGCAGGAGAAAAGATCGCTCAGCGCCTGTTCGCCCAGCTTGGTCCCCGCCCGCAAACGCTGATCCGAGATGGCATCCAGCACATGCTCGACCAGCACGGTTTCCGGGGTGTCAGACATAGGGCGCTCCATTCCTTTGCTGCGGGAAAACTTACATTTTCAGGCTACAAAATCGACCGGAAAAATTGTCTGTTTAAATTGTTAACAATTTATGTTACTCAAGTTGCAGTTCAAGTGGAGGAGCCCATGAAAATCTTTGTCATCAACCCGAATTCGACCACGAGCATGACTGACAAGATCGCGGCCTCCGCACGGGCCGTGACGGCACCGGGTGTCGTGATCGAGGCGCGGTCGGGCGTGGGGGCACCCGCCAGCATCGAGGGCCATTACGACGAGGTCATGGCGGCCCCGCGCCTGCTCGATCAGGTCCGCGAGGCCGAGGCGCAAAGGGCCGACGCCATCGTCGTTGCCTGTTTCGACGACCCCGCCATCGGCGCCTGCCGCGAGATCGCTACCGGGCCGGTAATCGGTATCTGCGAGGCGGCGGTCAAGGCGGCCAGCATGGTCGCCACCTCTTTCAGCGTGGTCACGACCCTGCCGCGCTCGGTTCCGATCATCGAGGAATTGGTCCGCCGCTACGGTCTGGATCACCAATGCCGACGCGTGCGCTCGGCGGCAATCCCCGTGTTGGCGCTGGAAGAACCCGGATCGAACGCCCGCCTGCTGGTGCGCGCCGAAATCCTCAAGGCGATCGAGGAGGATCGTTGCGAGGCCGTTGTTCTGGGCTGTGCCGGCATGGCCGACCTTGCCGCATGGCTGACAGAAGAGACCGGAATCCCCGTCATCGACGGCGTGACCGTCGCCACGAAATTCGCCGAAGCCCTCGTGGGCGCGGGCATCAAGACCAGCAAGATCGGTGCCTACGCGCCACCAAACCCGAAATAATGCATCTCAGGGAGGAGAGTCATGACAATTTCAGATACAAACCGGGGTGTTTTGCCGCATGACGGGCATATGCCCGAGGTGATCGAACACAAGGGTCTGGGCGAGGAATCGCTGGCCCCCCAGAAAACGCGGATCATGGACCCGTGGTCCTATCTCTTCGCCTGGCTTGGCGGCTGCGTCTCCATCGGGACCTTTACCATCGGCTCGGGCCTCGTGGGCACGCTGAACCTGCTGCAGGTGTTTCTGGCCATCGCCATCGGCTGCACCGTCATCGGCCTTGCGCTGATGATCAACGGGGCGGCGGGGCATAAATACGGCATCCCGATGATGGTGCAATTGCGCTCGGCCTTCGGCTTTTCCGGCGCGCGTATCCCGGCGCTGGTGCGCTCTGTCCCCGCCCTCGTCTGGTTCGGTTTCCAAAGCTGGATCGGTGCCGGCGCGCTCAACCTGGTGAGCGAGACACTCTTTGGTTATTCCAATATCGTGGTCTTTTTCGTGGGCTTTCAGGCCCTGCAGATCCTGCTCTCGGTCTTGGGCTTTCACGGCATCAAATGGCTTGAGAATATCGGCTCGGTGTTCATCATCGGTGCGCTGATCTACATGTTCACCTCTGTCATCGGCAAATATGGCGATGAAATCAGCACCAATCTGATCAATGTCGAGGGCACCTGGGGCGCGCCGTTCTGGGGGGCGACCATGCTCTTTCTCGGCATCTATGCCACGATGATGCTCAACGTCTCGGACTATAGCCGCGAGTTGCGGCAGGATGTCGGGCGGGTGCGTCAGGTGGTGATCTATGCCAATTCGATCCTGCCCGCGACGCTTTTCATGGGCCTGATCGGCCTCATGGTGTCGAGCGCGACCGGAGAAGTTGACCCGATCCGCGTCTTCTCGAATGCGGTGGATAACAAGCTCCTGCTCGTCGTCACCCTGCTCTTCATCGCCTTTGCGCAGGTCACGACCAATATTCTCAACAATGTCGTGCCGCCCGCCTATGCGCTGATGGATGTGTTCAAGCTCAGCTACAAGACCTCTGCGGTTCTCGTCGGCCTCTTGGCCTTTGCCACCTTCCCTTGGGAATTGGTCAAGAACGAGTCCGCCGCCGGTCTCAATCTCTTCATCCAGACCTATAGCGCCTTCTTGGGTCCGATCTTTGCGATCCTCGTGGTGGATTACTACCTGCTGCGCCGCCAAACGCTCAATCTCGAGAAACTCTATGACGAGAGCGGCGATTACGCGGGCTACAATCCGGCGGCCATCATCGCCATGGCGGTGGGTGTGGTTGCGGCGCTGACCTTTTCGGCGGTGTCGTGGTATGCCAGCTTGATCCCGGCGGGTGTCACCTATTACGTGCTGATGCGGCACCTGCCTGCCGCACAGCGGTTTCTTGACCGCTGACGCGCAATCAGGCTGGGGCAGGGGGCCAATCGCCCCCTGTCCTTGCGTTTCTTCCCAAGACACGACCCCGGAGGTGATGACATGATCCGCTATCCCCGAGATTTGCGCGGCTACGGCCCCCAGATGCCAGACCCACAATGGCCCGGCGGCGCAAGGATCGCGGTGCAGTTCGTGCTCAACTACGAGGAAGGCGGCGAAAACTGCCTGCTGCATGGCGATGCCGCGTCAGAGGCATTCCTGTCGGATATTCCGGGGGCTACGCCTTGGCCCGGTCAGCGCCACTGGAACATGGAATCGATCTATGACTACGGCGCGCGCGCCGGGTTCTGGCGTCTGCATCGCCTCTTTACCGGCATGGACATCCCGCTAACCATCTATGGCGTCGCCTCCGCCCTTGCCCGCAGCCCTGAACAGGTGGCCGCCATGCAGGCCGCAGACTGGGAAATCGCCAGCCACGGCCTCAAATGGGTCGAGCACAAGGACATGCCTGAGGCCGAAGAACGCGCCGCCATCGCCGAGGCGGTGCGCCTGCACACCGAGGTCACGGGCACCCGTCCGCGCGGCTGGTATACCGGCCGCTGCAGCGTCAATACCGTGCGCCTCGTCGCCGAAGAGGGCGGGTTCGATTACATCTCGGATTGCTACGACGATGACCTGCCGCACTGGCAGGAGTTCGGCACGCGCGACCAGCTGATGATCCCCTATACGCTCGAATGTAACGACATGCGCTTTGCCGCCTCGCCCGGTTGGGTGACGGGCAGGGATTTCGAAACCTATCTGACCGATACCTTTGACACGCTTTATGCCGAGGGGCAGGAGGGCGCGCCCAAGATGATGACCGTGGGCCTGCATTGCCGCCTCATTGGCCGCCCCGGCAAGATCGCGGGCCTTCGCCGGTTTCTGGAGCATGTTCAGAGCCATGCAAACGTCTGGTGCCCGCGCCGGATCGACATTGCAGAACACTGGGCGAAAACCCATCCGCACGGCCGCCGCGAGCGGCCCAGCCAGATGGACCACGCGCGGTTTGCCCAAGTGTTCAGCCCGCTGCTCCCCGCTCCGTGGATCGCGGACCGCGCATGGCAGATGGAGCTTGGCCCGGCCCATGACAGCGCATTGGGGTTGCTCAACGCCTTCTCGCGCGTGCTGCGACAGGCCAGCCCGGCAGAGCGCGGCCCGCTGACGCCTGCGCAGCTTGAGACCGAAACCCTGCCGCGCTTGCAGGCGCTCTTGCCATGACCGCGCCCCTTATCGCCCGGGCCCTGACCGCTGCCGCCTTTGCCCCCTATGGCGATGTGCTGGAGGCGGCGGGCGCCCCCGACCGGATGATCAACGCAGGCCTCTGCGGGCGCTTCCATGATCGCGCCCGGCTCGAATTTCTGGATGGCCGCGCCGGGATCAGCCTTTTCGATGCCGAGGCGCGGCACCTGCCCTACACGCTCGACCTGATGGAGCGGCATCCCTTGGGCTCTCAGGCGTTCATCCCGCTCGACGGGGTGCCGATGCTGCTCTGCGTCGCCGAGGATGACAATGGCCGCCCCGCCACCCCGCGCGCCTATCTCAGCCAGCCGGGGCAGGGGGTCAATCTGCTGCGCAATGTCTGGCACGGCGTTCTGGCCCCCATCGGGCGCGCCGGACGCTACGCCGTGATCGACCGGATCGGCCCCGGCGACAATCTCGAAGAGTTTTACTTTGACCAGCCTCTGACCGTGGAAGGACCGCAGCCGTGACCAAGCGCAGCTATTACACCCCCGAAGGCGGCCTGCCGCCGCAAACCCAGCTTCTGACCGGCCGCGCCGCCTTTACCGAGGCCTATGCCGTCATCCCGCGCGGCACCATGAGCGACATCGTAACGAGCTATCTGCCCTTCTGGGACAAGGCGCGGTTCTGGGTTCTGGCGCGACCGCTCTCGGGCTTTGCCGAAACCTTCTCGCAATATATCGCCGAGGTGCAGCCGGGCGGTGGCTCTGACCGCCCCGAAACCGAAGAGGGCGTCGAGGCGGCGCTCTTTGTCGTCGAGGGCGCGCTGCGCCTCACCTTGGACGGGCAGGCGCATGACATGACCGAGGGCGGCTTTGCCTATATCCCACCCGGCACCGCCTGGACGCTGCGCAATACCAGCGACACGCCCGTCAAATTCCACTGGATACGCAAGGCCTATCAGGCCGTCACAGGTCTCGACCACCCGCCGGTCATGGTCGTCAATGAAAACGACATCGCGCCCATCCCAATGCCCGACACCAACGGTGGTTGGGCCACGACCCGCTTCATGGACCCCGCCGACATGCGCCACGATATGCATGTCACCGTCGTCACCTTTCAGCCCGGCGCGGTGATCCCCTTTGCCGAAACCCATGTAATGGAACACGGGCTTTACGTGCTCGAAGGCAAGGCGGTCTACCGCCTCAATCAGGACTGGGTCGAGGTCGAGGCCGGCGATTTCATGTGGCTGCGCGCGTTTTGCCCACAGGCCTGTTACGCCGGCGGTCCGGGACCGTTCCGCTATCTGCTCTACAAGGATGTGAACCGGCACATGGCACTCTGAGGCGGGGGTGCTGCCCCCGGACCCCCGAGGTATTTCGGGCCAGATGAAGCAACAAGAATAATCCAGAATTCGATCGGTCAGGGAGGAAAAAATGACTGCAATCGACCATGGGCATGTGCCCACAGGCAATACGATGGACCCCGAGGGCAATACCCTCAACCCGGTCGGGGCGGATGAAAAGACATGGGGATGGTTCGCCATCTTCAACGTCTGGGCCAATGACGTGCAGTCGCTCTTTGGCTATTCGCTCGTGGCCTCGCTTTTCATCTCTTACGGGGTCAGCGGCTGGACCGCCTTTGCCGCCCTCATCGCGGCGGGGCTCTTTACCATGTGGATGGTCAATCTCTCGGGGGCCGCGGGCGAGAAATACGGCATCCCCTATCCGGTGCTGGCGCGTGCGAGCCTCGGCACCAGCGGCGCGAAACTGCCCGCGATCCTGCGCGCCACGGTGGCGGTGTTCTGGTATGGCGTGCAGGTCTATTTCGCCTCGACCGCGGTGGCGCTCCTGATCCGCTCGATCACCGGGGCCAGCGGTGGCGCGGAAATCCTTGGCCTCACCGGCATCGACTGGCTCTCGTTCTTCATCGTCTGGGCCTTTCATATCGTGATCTTCTGGCGCGGTATGAACTGGGTCGAGACCTTTCTCAACATCGCCGGCCCCTTCGTCTATCTGGTGATGATCGGCCTTGTCATCGTGCTCTGGCAACGCTCTGACGGGCAGCTTCTGTCGGCCGCAGGCACGATCTTTGCCAATCCGGATGCAACCTTTGCCAGTGAATTCAACGGCTTTGTCGCCATCGTCGGCACCATGGTGGCCTATTTCGCCGCCGTGATGATCAACTTCAGCGACTTTTCCCGCTATGCCAAGGACAAGCCCGCCATGCTCCTCGGCAACCTCACCGGATTGCCCTTCAACATGATCCTCTTCTCGGCTCTGGCGCTGCTGACCACGGCCGGGGCGGCGGTGGTCTTTGGCGAAGAGATCACCAACCCGAGCGAGATCGTCGAACGCACCGACTCGGTGCTCTTGGGCGTGATCGCCGCGATCACCTTCTTTGCCGCGACCGTCGGCATCAACCTTGTCGCCAATTTCATCCCGGCGGTGAACGGCATCGCCAATCTCGCCCCCGGCAAGATCAGCTTTCGTCAGGCGGGGCTCATCACCTCGGTCTTCGCTCTCATCATCGGCGGCCTCTGGACCAGCTTCATCAGCGAATTCGGCATCGGCGGTTTCGTCAACACGCTTGGTGCCACGCTGGCCCCGATCTTTGGCATCATGATCGTGGATTACTATGTCCACCGCAAAGGCCAACTCGACCTTGATGATCTCTATGACATGCAGGGCGGACGCTATCATTACCAGAACGGCTGGAACCGGACGGCGGTCACGGCTTTTGGCCTTGCGGCGGTGTTTTCCGTGGCAACGGTCTGGGTGCCGTGGTTCGGGTTCCTCTCGGGCTACAACTGGGTGATCGGCGCGGTCCTGGGCGGCGGCCTCTACACCCTGCTTGCCAAGAGCCCCGCGCGGGTCTAGGTCCCACGCCCCACGCGGCGGGCCGGCACAAAAGCCTGCGCCCGCCGCATTCAAACCCCTTGCGTTGGCCCTGCCGCTTGGCTATCACGCAGCGCACGGGTGATTAGCTCAGTTGGTAGAGCGCTTCGTTTACACCGAAGATGTCGGGAGTTCGAGTCTCTCATCACCCACCATCCAAATTTTCAAAATTTTATCAGATGCTTGGCTCTTGCCTCTTCGCCATTCGCGCAGGGGCTTACTGTTGCGTGGCAATGGTCTGTCTCCGTCCGCGCCCAGCGGCACCAAGCAGATCCGCAGGATGGAGCAAGGCAAAGATCGCACCTTCACGCCCGATCTGCGCGTTCTGTCACGGGTAGAATTCCAGCGGCTTGCCCAATGATCCTAGCTTTAACTCCCGCAAGTCTCGCCCGGTGAGGGTGGGTTCGGATGCTCTGATGAAATAAACTTTGGGCGGTTTGAAACTTTTGCTTCCCGGCTGACGTGTCTCCTGCATCAGCGGCTCAGACGAGCCTCTGAAAACAAGGGAGAACGACCAATGACCTTCAAAACCTTTCTGAGCACGGCCACTGCCATTGCCCTTGGCACCGCCGTTTATGCCACCAACCCAACAGTGGGCGGCGCACCGATGCTCGTAGAGCGCAACATCATCGAGAATGCTGTCAATTCGCCGGTTCACACAACGCTGGTTGCGGCGGTGAAAGCCGCCGATCTGGTCGAGACATTGCAGGGGCCTGGGCCATTTACCGTGTTCGCGCCGGTGAACGATGCGTTTGCGGCCCTGCCCGCAGGCACGGTCGAGACGCTGCTGATGCCCGAGAACAAGGCCATGCTGCAAAAGGTCCTGACGGCTCATGTGGTCGCCGGTGACTGGTCCGCCGCCGACATCATCGCCGCCGCGCGCGCCAGCAAAGATGGCTTTTACCACTTCAACGCCGTGTCGGGCGACGCCCTGTCGGCGCAGGTCAAAGGCAACAACGTCTACATCCTTGATGAAAGCGGCAACGCGGCTCGTGTAACGGTGGCTGATGTAGACCAATCCAACGGCGTGATCCACGTGATCAACGCTGTCCTCGTGCCAAAGTAATACCCCCACACTGGCACGGGGTCTGCCCCTCCGCCGCACGGATGGCGGGGGGACTTTACGCAGCTTGATGCGGATATGCTTTCTGAAAACCCATGCGCGCGCCGATCAGTGTCGGGTGCGCGTCGGCCGTCTCAGCCTCGCGCGATCTCCAGAAACCGCGCAATCTGTTCCTCTGTCACAGACCAGTCGCACACGAACCGCGCCATCAATGGCTCATCGCTTGCGCCGCTCTCCAATGGCCCCTCGTAGAGCCCATAGACCGCCCCAGCCGCCTTGAGCCGCTGATGCGTGGCGCGGGGCAGGCGGGCAAAGATCATGTTGACGGCGCGCTCAAACACCATCTCAGCCCCCGGCACATCACGCAATCCGGCCTCTAACAGGGCGGCGCGGGTATTGGCCTCTTGCGCGGTGCGCAGCCACAGCTGCTCGCGCAGATAGCCCAGCATCTGCGCCGACAAATACCGATGTTTCGACACCAGATGCGCCGACCGCTTGCGCCGCAACTCGAATTCCCAGGCATTCTCAGGGTTGAAAAAAATCACCGCCTCGACGCCCAGACAGCCGTTCTTGGTGCCGCCCATGCTGACCGCGTCAATGCCCGCCTTCCACGTCATCTCGGCAGGCGTGCAGCCCAGGGCCGCCACCGCATTGGCAAAGCGCGCCCCGTCCATGTAGCAGGGCAGCCCGTGATCGCGCGCGATCCCGCAGAGCGCTGCTATTTCGGCGCAGGTGTAGATCCGCCCCCGTTCCGTCGCCTGCGTCAGGGCAAGCGGCCCGTGCTGCGGATTGTGCACATCCCCCGCCGGCCAGAGCGCAATCGCGCGGGCCAGATCCTCGGGGGTCATCTTGTCCGCTTCTCCCACAAGGCTCAGCTTGGCCCCGCCGGTGAAAAACTCGGGCGCGTTGCACTCATCCACATGGATATGCGCCAAGGGCGTGCAGAACACCGTCTGCCACGGCTCCGACAGCGTCGCGAGCGCCAGCGCATTGGCCGCTGTGCCGGTCGCCACCAGATAGACACTGGCCTGCGGTGCCTCGAACAATTCGCGCAGCCGGTCGCGGACCTCCTCCATCGGGGCCTCACCGCCATAAGAGGGCATATGCCCCATATTGACCTCGGCCATCGCCTGCATCACACCGGGCAGCGCCGGGCCGGAATTGTCAGAGGCGAATTGCATCAGAGCGGCTCCTCGATGATGTGATCTTCCCAATCGTCCTCGGACACCTCGAATTCCGGCACCGTGCGGTGCCGCATCGACACGCCCGCCTCATGCACGCTGTTCGCATCGCCGGAAATCAGCGGGTGCCAGTCGAACAGCGGCTTGCCCTCGTAGAGCAGCTTGTAGGCGCAGGTTTCCGGCAGCCAATAGGCATGGCTCTCGATCGTATGCGGCTTGAGCGTGATGCACTCGGGCACAAACTGATGCCGGATCGGGTATTGCGCACAGAGGCAGGTGGTATCGTCAAACAGGCGACAGGCCACGCGGGTAAAGGCAACCTCGCCGCTCTCTTCATCCTCCAGCTTGTTCATGCAGCATTTGCCGCAGCCATCACACAGCGCTTCCCACTCCGCGCGCGTCATGCGGTCAAGCCGCGTGGTTTCCCAATACCGCGGGCGCAATCCGCTGCGATTGATGGCATCACTCATAGCGCGGCCAGAATGTCGCGGGCGCGCAGGCAATCGGCATCCATCTGCGCGATGAACGCCTCCAGACTGTCGAATGTCGCCTCGGGGCGCAGATAGTCTATCAGCCCGACCGACAGGTTGGCCCCGTAGAGATCGCCGGTAAAGTCGAAAATGAAGGTCTCGATATTGGCCTCTTCGCCTTGAAACATCGGCCGTACGCCGAGCGAGGCCGCGCCGTGATACTGCCCTTTGTGCGGCCCATCCAGCACATCGACCAGCACCGCATAAATCCCGAACTTCGGCGGATGCAGCCCCTTGATCGACATATTGGCCGTGGGATAGCCCAGCGTGCGGCCGCGCTGTTCGCCGCCAATCACCGGCCCGTCGATCCGGTGCCAATGGCCCAGCATGGCGGCGGCGGCGCGTGGCTCGCCTGCACTCAGCGCGGCGCGGATCGCCGTGGATGACACCTGCCCGCTCTCGCCTTCCAACAGCGTGGCGATGGTCACGCCAAACCCCATCTCGCGGCCAAACTCTTGCAGCATCGCGGCATTGCCCGCCCGTCCCTTGCCAAAACAGAAATCCGATCCCACCACCACATGCCGCAGGCCCAGACCATCGCGGATCACAGCCTCCGCAAAGGCGCGCGGGCTGAGCGCGGCCAGACCGGCGTTGAAGTTGATCTCATAGAGCCGCTCGACCCCCAGCTTTTCCAGCCGATGCGCCCGCGCCTCGCGGCCCATCAGGCGAAAAGGCGGCGCGTCGGGGGCGAAATATTCCCGCGGATGCGGCTCGAAGGTGAGAATCCCCAGCGGCGCGCCAATGCGCTGCCCCGCGCTGCGCGCCATCTCGATCACCGACCGATGGCCAATATGCACGCCATCGAAATTGCCGATGGCGGCGCTCGCGCCCCGGTCGGCGTCGGTGACATAGGTGTAATCGCGGATGATACGCATGGGCAGAGGGGTAGCGCCGCAGCGCCGTCTGCGCAAGAGCGATCAGGCGTCGCGCGGGCGGCGCAGGGCAGTCACAAGATAGACCAGCAAGAGACCCAAGGCGCTTCCCGTCAGAAAGAGCGCCAGCGCCGCCCCCATCGGCGGCAGCGGCACCATGCCCGCCAGCGGCCCCGGCAAATCTCCTGTCACCAGAACCCATCCCATCGTCGCCCCGAACCAGCCCAGCACCATCGCAAGGCCACCGCCCAAGACCCCCTGCAACCCGGCCCGACGCCCGCGCAGCCCCCGGCGCAGCGCGGTGACAGGCCGCCCGAGATCCCGCCCGATGGCCAAGAGGGCGGGCACCACCAAAAGCACCAGCACCATCCCGAACCCAAGCCCGTAAACCAGCGTGATCACTGTCGGCTTGAGGAATTGCGCCTGCGTCGAGCGCTCGAACAGGAGCGGTGCCAGCCCCAGAACCGTCGTCAGCGTGGTCAAGAGCACGGCGCGCAACCGGTCGGCGGTGCCCTCGATAATGGCCGGGAACAATCCACGCGATTGCGCATGTTCGTCAATCGACGTGACCAGCACGATGGAATCGTTGATGATGATGCCGGTCATGCCCAGCAATCCGACGACCGTGAACATCGACAGCGGCACATCCCATTGCGCATGGCCCCAGATCGTGCCCACCAGACCAAAGGGAATGATCGCCATCACCACCATGGGCCGCGTCCAGCTGGCGAAAACCAGCGACAGCACGATGTAAATGCCCAACAGCGTGGCCATCAGGCCCAGCCGCGCATCGGCCATGAACGCGTCTTCCTGCTCATTCAACCCCGCCAGCCGATACTCGACCTGATAGCGTGCCGCGACATCGGGCAGGATTTCCGCCTCCAGCGCGCGGGAAATCTCGGCGGCGCGGGCCGGGTCATCCTCGGAAATATCGCCCGTCACCGTCACCAGCCGCAGGCCGTTTTCCCGCCGGACCGAGGCAAAGCCGGTGCGCGTCTCGACGCTGACCACATCGGCCAAGGGCACGTATTGCCCTGCGGGCGTGCGCAATTGCATCCTTTCCAGAAAATCGGCGGTCAGCTCCTCCTCGGGCAGTTCCACCCGCACTTCGGCAGAGCGCGGCCCGTCCGGGTAGGTTGCCGCCTCGATGCCGCTCACCCGGTTGCGCAGCGTGCGCCCCAGATCGTCGATGGTAAAGCCGAGCGCCGCCCCCTGTGGCGTGAGGTCCAGGATCACCTCGGCCTTGTCATAGGCCAGACTGTCCTCCAGGCCTGAGACCTCGGGATACCGCCCGAGCGCGGTTTTCAGCGCCTCTGCCGCGGATTTGAGCTGTTCTGCCTCCGCGCCATAAAGCTGAATGTCAAGCGCATCGCCCCCCGGCCCCGCCCGCGACCCGCGAAAGCTCAGCGTTTCGGTCAAGGGATGCTGCACCACCCGCTCTTGCAGGTCGGCGACAAAGGCAAAGCTGGAATAGGGCCGCAGATCGGCGTCGATCAACTCGATGGAAATCCCCCCCAAAAGATCGGCCTCGCGCGTGTCCGATCCCGACAGGCCGCGCCCTGCCGCGCCACCGACCTGCGCCACCACATAGGCCAGCGGGTTTGCCCCGTACTCGGCCTCGTACTCCGCACCCAACGCTTCGGCGGCCTGTTGCAAGGCGCGCATCTGCGCCAGCGTATCCGCGCGCGTGGCCCCCGGCAGCATGGCGAAATTGCCCGTCACGCTGCCTTGTTCCGGCGCGTTGAAGAACCGCCATGTCACATCGCCGCGCACGAAACTCGCCACTTGCGTGGCCAAGAGCATCACCGCCGCCGCCAGGACCGCATAGCGCCCCCGGATCACCCAGGCGATGAGCGGGCGAAAGGCACGGTCGCGAAATACCCGGAACCCTCGGTTCACCAACCGGCTCGGGATGTCGTACCAATGCTCTCGGACGGAATGGGCCAGAGCATGGGCCATATGGTTGGGCAGGATCAGGAAGCACTCGATCAGGCTCGCCACCAACACGGCAATCACCGTGAAGGGAATGTCATAGATCAGATCGCCAAACCGCCCGCCAATGACCGCAAGACCAAAGAAGGCGATCAGCGTGGTCAGTGTCGCGGCAAAGACCGGCATCGCCATGCGCCCGGCGGCCCGCTCGGCCGCCACCATCGGCGGCTCGCGCAGGCGGCGATGCCGCGCGTCGGCATGTTCGCCTACCACAATGGCATCATCCACCACGATCCCCAGCGTGATGATCAAGGCGAACAGCGAAATCATGTTGAGCGTGAGACCGGCGGCATACATGAATGCCATCGCTGCCAGCATCGCCACGGGAATCCCCGCCGCGACCCAAAACGCCGTGCGCGCGTTCAGGAACAAGAACAGCAGCCCCACCACCAGCGCCAGACCCGTCAACGCATTCTCGACCAGCATCTTGATCCGGCCCGAAATCGCCTCGGCCCGCGTGCGAATGAGGTCGATGCTCACGCCTTCGGGCAGGGTCTCGGCCATGCGGTCCGCCACCGCCTGCACCTCGGCCTGAATATCCAGCGCATCGCCCCGCGCAGAGCGGTCCACCCGCACACTCATCGCAGGGGCCTCGCCCACGTAATAGGCCAACTCCCGCGTCGCCCCCTCGACCCGCACGCGCGCGACATCCCCGACCGTCAAGGCGCTGCCATCGGGCGCAATGCGCAGCGTGATCGCGGCAATATCGCGCGCGCTGCGCTTTTCTGTGCCGGTGCGCAGGCGGGTATTGGCCCCGGTCATGTCCCCCGCCGGATCGGCGGTGATCTCGGCGGCAATGGCGGCGGCAATCTCGGCCATGGTGATGTCATGGGCGATCAACGCCTGTCCCGGCACCTCGATCACGGTTTCAGGCGCTGCCACGCCTTCAATGGTCGTCCGTGTCACCCCGACATCAAAGAGCCGCGCCACCAATTCATCCGCCAGCCGCGCCAGTTGCTCGGTGCCCACCGGCCCGGTGATCACCACATCCGTCACCTGATCGCGCCAGGCCCCCCGCCGCACCACGGGTTCCTCGGCTTCTTCGGGCAGGGTGGTGATGATGTCGAGCGCCGCTTGCACTTCGTCCGCCGCGCGGCCCATATCCCAGCCCGGCTCGAATTCCAGCGTCACCAGCGCGCTGTTCTCACGGCTGAGCGAGGTGGCCGCTTCGACCCCTTCGACAGCCAACAGCGCCGGTTCCAGCACCTGCACGATGCCGCCGTCCACATCCTCGGCGCTCGCCCCCTCCCAGGTGACCGACACGCTCACATTGTCGATCACCACATCGGGAAAGAATTGCGCCCGCATTCTCGGCAAGGCCATCAGCCCCAGCGCCACCATCAGCACCAACAGCAGATTGGCCGCCGTGCGGTGCCGCGTGAACCAGGAAATGACAGCTGCCATGCCGCTCAGCCCCCGATGCGGCGTTCCAGCCGTTCCACCGTGCTGAGCGAGACCTCGGGTTGTTCCAATTGTGCCAATAGGCGGCGCTTGGCCTCTTCCGGCATGTCGGTGCTGGCCTCGACATAGGCCACCAGCCGCGCCCGCCGGTCCGGGCTGAGCGTGACGGTATCCGCCCCGGGCACGGCCTCGGCACTCTCCAGCTTGCGCACCTTGATCCCTGCGCCCAGAACCGGCGTGCGTTCCGCCACCACATCGCGCCCCGCCAGCCCCGGCGCCGCCACCAGAATATCATTGCCCTGCCGTCGCAAGAGCGTGACGGCCACCGCCTCCAACCGCTCCTCGGCACCGATCACCAACACCTGACCATCCGGCCCAAGCGCCGTCGCGGGCAGGCGAATGGCGGCGCTCAAGACGGGCTCTTCAACCGTCACGGTCACGAAATCGCCGGGCTTCATCGCCGGGGCATTGTCCAGCGTGGCAAAGACCAGACGCCCGCTTTCGCCCTCGGCCAGCGCGGCACCCTGCCGCGTGATCCGCCCTGTCGCCGTCAAATCCACCCCGCCGGTATCAAGCGTCACCGTCACCGGCGCATCACTCAACCCGCCGCCCTCATCCAAAAGCCGCGCATAATGCGCCGTGGAGACGCGAAACGCCACCTCCAGCGCCGCGCCATCCACCAGTTGTGCCAGTTGCTCATTGGCCGCCACCAGACGGCCCGCAACCACGCTCACCTCGCTCAGCGTGCCGGTAAACCCTGCGGTGATGCGCGTCTCGGACAGCCGCCGCTCGGCCTCGGACAGCGCCAGTTCGGCGCGCGCCGTGGATGTCGCCGCCTGATCTATCCGCGCCTCTGCCAGCGCCAGCGCCTGACGGCTGGCCAGCACCGCTTGCCGCGCCTGCACCACGTTGAATTCGGCGGCCTCAACTGCTGTCAGCGTGCCCACGCCGCGCGCCTCCAGGTCGCGTTGCCGCGCCAAGGCCCGATCCTGAATTTCGGCCTGCTCCCGCCGCGCGGCCAATTCGTCCTGCGCCAGATCGAGGGCGCGCGCCGCTTCGCGCGCCTCGGCTTGGGCATCCATCAGGTCGGTGCGCGCCCGCTCCAACGCGCTCTCGGCATCCGCCGGGTCGATCCGCGCCAGAAACTGCCCGGCGCGCACTTGCCCGCCTTCGATGAATTCGGGCGCCAGCTCGGTAATCACCCCGGTCGCCTGCGCGCGGATTTCCAGCGTGCGGCGGCTCTCGATCTGGCCAAAGGCGGTGAGGGTGGGGGTGATCTCTGTCTCGACCGCCCGCACCGTGCGCACGGCAAAGGCGCGCTCCTTGCGCTCGGGCACACGCACCTCACGGGCCATGCGCTCTTGCACGGCACTGACCACGGTCTGTCCGGCATAGGCCAAGAGACCCAAGGTAAGAGCAAGCAGAAAGAGCCCGATCAGACCCTGACGCAAAAACCGCATGGCGCGCAACCTCTTGAACCGGCTCGGTCGGCTGGCCGGTCCCCATAATGTAACGTCGGCCCACAGAATGCCAAGCCGCTCGCAGAGGTCATACGCCGCCGCGCGTCACTTCCGGCGTTGATGCTCGTCAAGACGCGGCATGATCTCCACGAAATTGCAGGGCCGGTGCCGATAATCGAGCTGATATTTCAGGATTTCGTCCCAGGCATCCTTGCACGCCCCCGGACTGCCCGGCAGCGCAAAGAGATAGGTGCCCCCCGCCACGCCCCCCGTCGCCCGGCTCTGCACCGCCGAGGTGCCGATCTTTTGCATCGACACGATGGTAAAGACCGTGCCAAAGGCGTCGATTTCCTTTTCATAGACATCGCGATGCGCCTCCACGGTCACATCGCGGCCCGTCAGGCCCGTGCCCCCCGTGGAAATCACCACATCCACCTCCGGATTGGCGATCCATTCGCGCAACTGCTCGGCCACCTGATCCCGCTCGTCCCGCACGATCATGCGATCCGCAAGGATATGCCCCGCGTCCTCGATCCGCGCGACCAATGTGTCACCCGAGCGGTCATCAGACATGTCGCGGCTGTCCGATACCGTCAGAACGGCGATCCGCACCGGGATAAACTCTTTGCTCTCGTCGATACGGGACATGGGATCAACTCCTCTGCATGAGCGCCAGACGCGCGGCGAGCGCGGTAAAAATCGTGGCCGAGGCAATGCCAAGCCCCCGCGCGAAGCGGGGCGAGGTCGCCAGGCGCCGCCCCAGCCCCCCGGCAAAAAACCCGACCGCGCCATTGATCACAAACCCACCCACCGCGAGGATCAAGCCAAAGATCAGGAACTGCGGCAGGATGGCGCGCGCGGGGTCAACGAATTGCGGCACAAAGGCCAGCACAAAGAGAATGACCTTGGGATTGAGCAGGTTCACCATCATCCCCTCGCGGAATGCGCGTGCCACACCCATCACGCGCGCATCGGGGCGCAGCGGCCCCATCCGCAGCGCGCCCCAGGCCAGCCACAAGAGATAGCCAACCCCCAGCCAGCGGATCACGTCCAGAACCACCGGCTGCGCGGCGATGGCCGCCGCCAGCCCCAGCCCCGCCAGCGTCACATGCACCATGCCCCCGGCCGAAATCCCGGCACTCGCGGCCAGCGCCGGGCGCGGCCCCGCGCGCAATCCCAGACCAAGGCAGAACATCATATCCGCCCCCGGCGTGAGGTTGAGCGCAAGGCCCGCCGGGACAAACGCCAAGAGGATCAGGGGATCGACGATCATGCACCCATTTCCCGCAACCGCGCCTTGAGCGCCAATAAATCCGCCCAGGCCTCGCGCTTGGCCGCAGGCGTGCGCAAGAGATAGGCGGGATGAAACATCGGCAATGCAGGCTTGCCATAGGCCTCGGCCCAGCGCCCGCGCAGCCGGGTGATGCCGCGCTGACCCAATCCCGCCTCGCAACTGATATTGCCCATGAGCACGACCGCCGCCGGGTTCACCAAGGCCACATGCCGCGCCACGAAGGGGCGCATCATCGCGATTTCCTCGGCATTGGGGTCGCGATTCTGCGGTGGCCGCCAGGGCAGGACATTGGTGATATAGACCGCCTCTTGTGGCGCTTCTGCCCCGCGCATGAGGCCAATCGCCGCCAGCATCCGGTCGAGCAATTGCCCCGCCCGTCCCACAAAGGGCTTGCCCTGCTGATCCTCGTCCCGGCCCGGCGCCTCGCCGATGATCATCACCCGCGCCGCCGGATTGCCATCGCTGAACACCAGATTGCGCGCCCCCCGCTTCAACTCGCAATGCGGATAGGCCCCAAGGGCCGCGCGCAACGCCTCCAAATCCATGGCTGCCGCCGCCGCTGCTTGCGCCGCCGCCGCCGGATCAGGGCCCGCGACCAGCGCAGGGGCGGCAACCGCTGCGCGCGGGGGTTCGGCCTTGGGGGGCGCGACAGGCTTGGCGGCCTTCTCGGGCAACTCATACCGATTGACCGGCGCATCGCCAATCGCCTCGGTCGCGCCAAGCTCGATCTGCCAGATCAGGCTGGCCAAGGCGTCATGGGGGCTGAGCGTTGATTCCATGCGCGTGACGCTACCCCGTGGCGCAGCGCGGTGAAAGGGCCATGATGGCGCGCCCATGTCTGAGCGCGGATTTGAGTATTTGCAGAACGATGAACACCAAACGCCCGCGCGCAATCCGCGCCTTGCCCTGCGACACCTGCGGTCTTACAAAGCAGGGCGGAACGGCTCTGGAGGGCGGCATGACATTTCCACACGCGCATCTTCTGGGGATCGAGCCGCTATCCCCGGTGGATATCACCGCGATCCTCGATCTGGCAGAGGATTACGTGACCCTCAACCGCAGCGCCACCAAACATGGCGATGCGTTGGCGGGGCTCACGCAGATCAACATGTTTTTCGAAAATTCCACCCGCACGCAGGCCAGTTTCGAACTGGCGGGCAAGCGTCTGGGCGCGGATGTGATGAACATGGCGATGCAGGCCTCCAGCCTGAAAAAGGGCGAAACCCTGATTGACACCGCCCTCACCCTCAACGCCATGCACCCCGATCTCCTGGTGGTGCGCCACCCCCATTCCGGTGCGGTGGACCTCTTGGCGCAAAAGGTGCGCTGCGCCGTGCTCAATGCCGGTGACGGGCGGCATGAACACCCCACACAGGCACTCTTGGATGCGCTGACGATCCGCCGCGCCAAGGGGCGGCTGCACCGGCTGACCGTCGCCATCTGCGGTGACATCGCGCATAGCCGCGTGGCGCGCTCGAATATCCTCCTGCTGGGCCGGATGGAAAACCGCGTCCGCCTCATTGGCCCGCCCACGCTCATGCCCGCCGGCATCGACGCCTTTGGGGTCGAGGTCTATGACGACATGCGCAGCGGGCTGGAGGGGGCCGATGTGGTGATGATGCTCCGGCTGCAAAAGGAACGCATGGACGGCGGTTTCATCCCGTCTGAGCGCGAATATTACCACCGCTACGGGCTCGACGCGGAAAAGCTGGCCCATGCCAAACCCGACGCCATCGTCATGCACCCCGGCCCGATGAATCGCGGCGTCGAGATTGACGGCGAGATTGCCGATGACATCAACCGCTCGGTCATTCAGGATCAGGTCGAGATGGGCGTGGCCGTGCGCATGGCCGCGATGGACCTTCTGGCGCGCAACCTGCGCGCACGCCGGGCGGCGGCGGCATGAGCACGGTTCTGCGCATTCCCGCCGGTGAGGCGCATGTCGTGCGCCTCTTTGCCGTGGACGAGGATCGCGCCAACCCCCACCCCGATGATGCCATCCTTGCAGCGCTGGGCGCAGGCCCGCTAAAGACCTCGGAAATCGAACTTTTCGATCTGGCTGATTTGCAAGGCATGACACTCACCGATTATCTGGCTGAGGGTCACGGCATCGCATCTGCTGAACTTTCGCCGATGCAGCCTCAGGTCAATGGCCTCAAGGGTCGCGTGCTGATCCTGCCCTCGCGCGCCTTTGAAGGGCGCGCGCAGGAGATGCGACCGCGCGCGCCCCTGCGCCTTGTCGCGCGTTTTTCCGAAGAGGTGGCGCCGGTGCGTTTCACCCCTCTGCCCACGGGCAGCGCCGAGGGTCTGCTCACCCCCCGCGCCAATGCCCGCCCGCAGGGTGCGGGCCGGTTGCGGCTCATGGCCTTTGCCGTGCTGGCGCTCATGGCCATCGGCGCGGCCATCGCCATTGGCCTCGCGGTGAAACTATGAGCGAGGGGCTCATTCATTCCATGACCCCGACAACGCCGCTCGATCCGGGCGAGCGCGTGATCCACAGCTTTCACCCCGACCGTGCCGCCTATCGCCGTGACCACGCCTGGCTTGCCGCCGGGGCCATGGCGCTTGGCATGGGTATCCTCTGGGCGATCGGCAATCCGCATGTCTGGACCGGCGCTGTGGGCGGTCTCGCGGCGATTGCGGTGCGCGGCTTTTACGTGGCCTCCGACGAATTGAAGGCACGGTGGGATCTGACCGACCGTCGGCTCCTTGGCCCGCAAACCCGCGTGGTGCGGCTGTCCGAGATCAAGACGGTCCGGGGGCTTGGCAGCGCCGTGCAGGTGATCACCGCCACGGGCGAGAAGCATCTGATCAAATATCAGGCCGACCGCTCAGGCACCGAGGCGCGGATACGCGCCGCCGCAGGACTATGAGAGGACAGGATGCAGGACCCCAAAGACCCACGCATGTCCGGCAAGATCGCCATGGCGGCCCTTCTGGTGATCGCCGCCCTGACCGTGGTCATGGTCTGGGTGGCGGGATGACCAGTGCCCAAGCCGAAAGAAAGTAACCGTATGACCCAAACGCTTTTCACAAACGCCCGCCTGATCGACCCCGAGGCAGGAACGGATGCTCCCGGTTGGCTCCTCATCGACAAGGGCGTGATCGTCGCGCGCGGCACGGATGCCCCACCGAAGGCTGAGGTCGTGATGGATTGCAGCGGCCATTGCCTTGCCCCCGGTATCGTCGATATCGGCGTCAAGGTCTGCGAACCGGGCGAGCGGCACAAGGAAAGCTATCGCTCTGCGGGCCTTGCGGCGGCGGCGGGCGGTGTCACCACCATGGTCACGCGCCCCGATACATCCCCCGCCATCGACAGCCCCGAGGTGCTGGAATTCGTCGCGCGCCGCGCCAATGAGGCCTCGCCGGTCAAGGTGCTGGTCATGGCCGCCCTGACCAAGGGGCGGCAGGGCCGCGAGATGACCGAAATCGGCTTTCTCATGGATGCAGGCGCCGTGGCCTTTACCGATTGCGACCATGTGGTCAGCGATACCAAGGTTCTCAGCCGCGCGCTGACCTATGCCCGTTCGCTCGGTGCGCTCGTGATCGGCCATCCCCAAGACCCCGGCCTGAGCGCCGGTGCGGCGGCCACGTCGGGCAAATTCGCGAGCTTGCGCGGACTGCCTGCCGTGTCGCCCATGGCCGAGCGGATGGGGCTGGACCGTGACATTGCGCTTCTGGAAATGACCGGCGCGCGTTATCACGCCGATCAGATCACCACCGCCCGCGCGCTGCCCGCCCTGGCCCGCGCCAAGAAGAACGGGCTTGATATCACCGCAGGCACGTCCATCCACCACCTCACCTTGAATGAACTCGACGTGTCGGATTACCGCACGTTCTTCAAACTCAAACCGCCGCTCCGCTCTGAGGACGACCGCCAGGCGGTGATCGAGGCGCTGCGCGAGGGGCTGATCGACATCATTTCTTCCATGCACACGCCGCAGGACGAGGAATCCAAACGCCTGCCCTTCGAAGAGGCGGCGAGCGGCGCCGTGGCGCTCGAAACCCTGCTGCCCGTGGCGCTCCGGCTTTACCATGCCGAGGCGCTCGATCTGCCCGCGCTCTTTCGCGCCATGTCGCTCAACCCCGCCAAGCGGCTGGGGCTGGCCTCGGGGCGGCTTGCCGTCGGCGCACCGGCCGATCTGGTGCTCTTTGATCCGATGAAGCCTTTTGTGCTCGACCGTTTCGCGCTGCGCTCGAAATCCAAGAACACCCCCTTTGACGGCGCGCGCCTGCAAGGTAAGGTCTGCGCGACCTATGTTGCAGGCACCTGCGTTTACGAGGCCGACACATGCCCTTGATCGAAACATCCACCACCTTGCTGATCCTCTGGGCCGTGATCGGCTATCTTCTGGGCTCCATCCCCTTTGGCATGGTGCTGGCGCGGATCATGGGCCTTGGCAATCTGCGCGAAATCGGTTCGGGCAATATCGGGGCCACAAATGTGCTGCGCACCGGCAACAAGACCGCCGCCGCGCTCACGCTACTGCTCGATGGCGGCAAAGGGGCGGTGGCGGTGCTTCTGGCGCGCGGGATGGCGGGCGAGGATGCGGCGCAACTGGCGGCCTTGGCATCCTTCGTGGGCCATTGCTATCCGGTCTGGCTCGGGTTTCGCGGCGGCAAGGGGGTGGCGACATTCCTCGGGATATTCCTCGCGCTCGCATGGCCCGTGGGTCTGGCCTGCTGCGCCACATGGCTGGTGACAGCGCTGGTCACGCGGGTCTCGTCCAAGGCCGCGATCATGGCGGCGGCGCTCTCGACCGGCTGGATGGTGGTGCTGGGATACGGCATGGGCATGGTGCTGGCCTTCGTGCTGTCGCTGCTGGTCTTCTGGCGTCACCGCGAAAACATCGCCCGGATCAAGGCGGGCACAGAGCCGAAGATCGGGCAAAAGGGGTAGGCGGGCGTAAATTTAGCCCCGCGCGGAATCAAGGCGCGGTACGCGCCGCCGCGCGATCGCTGGGCCGTCCCGCGGACCAGCGATTTTGAGAGCGAGCACCTCACTTTGAGGTCATACGGACTTGGCTGGCATAAAGTGGCAGCCACGGGTGTTGCTTCGCTAGTCCCCGGCCCAGCGACCGCGCGGGCTATGGCAACCAACCGCCCCCTTACCCCTCGTGAACGATCTTGATATGCCGCTCGCCGCGCGCCTCGGCCAAACCCATCTGCTTTTGCCGCTCGCGAAACCGCGCCTTGTCCTCGTCGCTGGTCTCCCCCGCGCAATGATGACAGGAAACACCCTCTTCATACTCGGGCCGGTCCATATCGGCAGGCAGGATCGGCCGCCGACAGGCATGGCACAGCCGATGCGGTCCCTCCTTCAGCCCATGACCGACCGACACCCGCCCATCAAAGACGAAACACTCCCCGCGCCATGTGCTCTGATCCTCCGGCACCTCTTCGAGATACTTCAGGATACCACCCTTGAGGTGATAGACCTCTTCCACCCCTTGCCCCAACAGGTAATTGGTGGATTTCTCACAGCGAATGCCGCCCGTGCAGAACATCGCGATCCGCTTGTTGTGAAAGCGGTGCTTGTTCTCTTCCCACCATGCCGGGAAATCGCGGAATGTCGCCGTCTGCGGATCGACCGCGCCCTCAAAGGTGCCAATCGCCACCTCGTAATCGTTGCGGGTGTCGATCACCGCCACATCGGGGCTGCGGATCAGCTCATTCCACGCGGCAGGCTCGACATAATGACCGACACGGGCGCGCGGGTCGACATCCGGTTGCCCCATGGTCACGATCTCTTTCTTGAGCCGAACCTTCATCCGGCGAAAGGGTTGCGTCGTGGCCGTGCTTTCCTTCCATTCCAGATCAGCACAGCCGGGCAGGGCGCGAATATGCGCCAGAACCTTTGAGATACCCGCCGCAGGCCCGGCAATCGTGCCATTGATCCCCTCGCGTGCGAGCAAGAGCGATCCGCTGATCTTTTCGGCATCGCACAGCGCCTGTAGCGGCCCCTGCACGGCGGCAGGGTCGTCGAACCGGGTGAAATGATAGAGGGCGGCAATCTTGTACATGGCCCGCGATTTACGCCGCAGCCCCTGCGCCCGCAAGAGGACAATCCGCCGCCATTGACGCGCCCGCCCGCTCTGCCTACCCCTATGGGGCAAAGGAGACCCGCCATGACATCCGCCCTCATCGTGATCGACCTGCAAAATGATTTCTGCCCCGGTGGTGCCCTCGCCGTGCCCGAAGGCGACCGGATCGTTCCCGGCATCAACGCCCTCATGGCCGAGTTTCCGGCGGTGATCCTGACACAGGATTGGCATCCCTCGGGGCATTCCTCTTTCGCCTCCTCCCATCCGGGCAAATCCGCCTACGAGATGACGCAGATGCCCTACGGCCCTCAGGTCCTCTGGCCCGACCATTGCGTTCAGGGCAGCCATGGCGCGGAGTTTCACGATCACCTCAACACGGCGCGCGCCGATCTCATCCTGCGCAAAGGGTTCAATCCCGCCATCGACAGCTATTCCGCGTTCTTCGAGAACGACCGCACCACCCCCACCGGGCTGCATGGCTATCTGCAAACGCGCGGCATCACGGAGCTGACCATGGTTGGCCTCGCCACCGATTTTTGCGTCAATTACTCGGCGCTCGATGCCGCCCGCCTGGGCTATCGCGTGACCGTCCGGCGCGATCTGGCGCGGGGCATCGACCTTGACGGATCGTTGGCGGCGGCAGAGGCAGAGATGACGGCGGCGGGGGTCATCCTCGCATGACCTCGGACCTTACAAAATCCCCTTACAAATCGTAAGGTTCGTAATGTCTGACCTCGGTTCAGAAATCCGCGCCTGCCGCCTCTGCGCGGATCGGTTCGCCGCCACCCAGACCGGGCATGCGCCCCGCCCCGTGGTCTGGTTTCAACCCACGGCGCGACTGCTTATCGCCGGACAGGCACCGGGGCTGCGGGTGCATCAATCAGGCAAGCCGTTTGATGATCCATCCGGGGATAGGTTGCGCGATTGGCTGGGGTTAACTCCTTGTGAATTCTACGATAAATCCCGCGTGGCGATTGTGCCGATGGCCTTTTGCTTTCCCGGTTACGATGCCAAGGGATCAGACCTGCCGCCGCCGCGTATCTGTGGCAGAACATGGCACGCCCGCGTCATGCAAACCCTTGAAAACGTGAAACTAACCGTGCTCGTCGGCGGCTATGCCCATAAATACCACTTGGGAGTCAAGACCGGTGTTACCGACACCGTGCGCGCATGGCGCGACCATGCACCGCGGATTTTCACCTTGCCGCATCCCTCGTGGCGCAATACCGCTTGGCTCAGAAAACACCCGTGGTTCGAGGCCGAGGTTTTGCCGGAATTACGCGCACAAATTCAAAGGGTTATCCATGACTGATCTGACCCCGCTCGACACCGCCCACGCCGCGATGGAGGCCGCTCCCGAGGATGCCGCCGCCCGCCTGCGGTTTTACGAGACCCTGGCGGCAAGCGAGCTATATCTCTTGCTGAAATCCGAGGCAGAGGGTGATCGGCTCGACCCGGAAGTGTTTGATTTATCAGATCATTCATTTGTTCTTGTGTTCGATCGAGAGGATCGTTTGGCGCAGTTCGCCGGCCGTATCGTGCCCTACGCGGCACTCAGCGGGCGCAGCATCGCGACCATGTTGGCAGGGCAGGGGTTGGGCCTTGGCGTCAATCTCGAGGTTGCGCCCTCCTCTATCCTGCTCCCGCCCGAGGCGGTGGATTGGCTGGCCGAAACCCTGTCCGATGCCCCCTCTGAGATCGAGGCGCGACCGGAAAAACTGAGCGCACCCAAAGGCTTACCTGAGAACCTGCTCTTGGCGCTCGATGCGCGGCTGGCCACGATGGCGGGACTTGCAGAGCTCGCCTATCTCGCCCGCGTGACCTATGACACCGGCGCGCAGGGGCATTTGCTGGGCTTTGTCGGTGCCAAACCCGAGGCAGAAGCGGCCCTGGCCCGCGCGGTATCCGAGGTGCTGATCTTTTCGGGGCTCGAGGCTGCCGCGCTCGACGTGGCCTTTTTTGCCGCCTCCGACCCGGTCGCGGCGCGTCTGGCACAATGCGGCTTGCGCTTCGATCTGCCCGAACCGCCCCGGCCAACGGTTCGCGCGGCCCCCGGCTCTGACCCGGATAAACCGCCTCTTCTCAGATAGTTATCCCGGTTCAATAACCTTTGGCGCGGTCCACCAGATGCAAGAATGGCTCGCCCGCCTCGCCGCGGCGGACATTCTCGATGATCACGCGGGCGGCCGTGATGGGGCGCGTTTCAGACGCGATATGCGGTGTCACCGTTACGCGCGGATGCGCCCAATAGGGATGCGCAGGCGGCAACGGTTCCACCCGGAACACATCCAGCGTGGCGTGGCCGATCTGCCCGGTATCGAGCGCTGCCAAAAGCGCGTCATCGTCAATCAGTGGCCCGCGTCCGGGGTTCACGATCATCGCGCCCTTGGGCAGCATGGCCAACCGCTCGGCATTCATCAGGTTTTCTGTCTCGGCGGTCTTTGGCAGCAAAAGCACAAGGATTTCAGCAGCTTGCAACGCCGCGCGCAGACCCTCATCGCCCGAGAGACAGGTGATCCCCGGCACGTCGCGCGCGCTGCGCGACCAGCCAGTGACCGGAAATCCTAGGCCCCGAAGCGCCTTGGCGCAGGCCTGTCCCAGCACCCCAAGACCCAGCACCGTCACCGGGCGGTCCTCGGCCAAAGGCGGGATCGTCTTGCGCCAGACCCCATCCTGCCCAAGGATATGCTCATCCATCCCCAGATGATGCCGCAGCACATGGCCCGTGACCCATTCCACCATTCCTTGCGTCAGCCCATGATCGACCATCCGCGCCAGTGGCACCTTTAGTGTTTGATTTCCAACGATATTCTCGACCCCGGCCCAGAGGTTCAACACCGCCTTGAGACGGGTAAAAGGCGTAAAATCCTGCACTGCGCTGTCGGGGGCATAGATCATGTAATCCACCTCCTCGGGTGGCAGCTCAAGCGCAAGGTTGGCCCTGACACTCGCTTCGGAAAGCGCGGATTTCAAAGGCTTTTCATAGATGTCCCACTGCTCGGGTCGAGCAGCAAAGAGGATATTGGGCGTCATTTGTCCTACCTTGGTTTGTGGATATGCGCGCTCTGAACAAGGCCAAAGCCCACCATGAGCACGAGCATTGCCGATCCGCCATAACTGACCAGCGGCAATGGCACCCCGACCACTGGCATCAGCCCCATGACCATCGCCATATTGACCGCGAAGAACAGGAAAAACGTCATCGCCACCCCCAGAATGAGCAAGGAGGAATAGCGATCCTTGTTGCCGAAGGCCGCAGCGATACAGAACACGAGGATCAGCGTATACAGCCCCAGAATGGTGATGCCGCCTATGAATCCGAATTCTTCGGCCAGTGTCACAAAGATGAAATCGGTATGCTTCTCGGGCAAAAAGTTGAGCCGCGATTGCGTGCCTTGCATAAAGCCACGCCCGGTCCATCCACCAGAGCCAAGTGCGATCTTGGATTGGGTGATGTGATAGCCCGCTCCAAGCGGGTCATTGTCGGGATTGAGAAAGGTGTCGATCCGGCGATATTGATAATTTTCAAGGAGTTGCCAGTCTGTCCCGCGACTTTCGAAGACCGCAAAGACAAGGGCTACGACCGCAAGGATGACAGTGGCGAAATAGGCCCAATGCACCCCTGCCACGAACATCACCACGCCCCCCGCTGCCAAAAGGAGAATCGAAGTACCCAGATCGGGCTGACGTAGCACAAGGGCCACCGGGGTCAGGATCAGGCCCACCGGAATGAGCACCCAGATAGGCCGTGACACCCGCGACATCGGCAACCAGTCGTAATAGGCCGCCAGCAGCATCACCAGCGTGATCTTGACCAGTTCCGAGGGTTGCAGCCGCATGAACCCAAGATCGATCCACCGCTGCGCGCCTTTACCCTCAATCCCGATTAGGGCTACGGCGATCAACAGCGCCAGAGAAATCAGATAGGCAAGCAGGGACATATTGCGCCAGAACCAGATCGGCACCATGGCCACGACCAGCATCACCGCCAATCCAAGCGCAAAGCGTTTCATCTGCGGCTCTGCCCAAACCTCCAGGTTTCCCCCTGCAACCGAATAGAGCATGAGAAATCCCACCCCCGCGACCGTGCAGAGCAAGAGCACGAGCGGCCAGTTGAGGCAGAGGATCTTGCGCGCGCCCGATGGGGCGGTTTTGATGGACTGTTCCAGATAGCTCATGCGCGGTCGCTGTCCTCTGGTTCGGGGCGAGAGCGGGCCGCGCGCAGTTTCTCTTGCTGCGCCTTGATCCGGGGGCGGTCGGCCTCGGGATAGGCTGCCAGCGGTGGGTCCTCGCCGTAGAGTGCCTGAAGCGTGATGTCACGGGCAATCGGTGCCGCGACGGTCGATCCGCCGCCGCCATGCTCAACCACCACCGCCACAGCGTATTTAGGGGCGTCATAGGGCGCAAAGCTGACAAAGAGCGCGTGATCGCGCTGCTCGCGCGGCAGGTTGTTGTTGCTGATCACGCCGGTTGCGCGCTCGCCGGTAGAGATGTTGCGCACTTGGCTGGTGCCTGTCTTGCCTGCCATGCGAAAGGCGTCCTCGATGATGCGGCTGCGATAGGCGGTACCGCGATTGCTGTTGGTAACAGCATACATCGCGCGCCGTACCTCGCGCAGCAGGTTCTCATTCAGGCCCATTGGTTCGCCATGGCCCGATGGCTGTTCTACCCCATCGATGGATTTTACCAGCCGGGGCGTCACGCTGCGGCTGGTGGCCAGACGCGCTGTCATCACCGCAAGTTGTAGCGGAGAAGCCAGCACAAACCCTTGCCCGATCGAGGCATTGGCGCTGTCCCCCACGACCCACGGTGCGCCACGATTGGCGACTTTCCATTCGCGGGTCGGCGCTAGTCCTTTGGCAACACTGGTCATAGGCAGATCGAACTGAACCCCCAACCCCAGCCGCTCGGCCATCGCGCTGATATTCTCGATGCCGGTCCGCAGGGCGAGTTCATAATAGTACACGTCGCAGCTTTCGCGGAGCGACAGGTGGAGATCCATGTTGCCATGCCCACCCCGTTTCCAACAGTGAAAGCGGCGACCGCTGATTTCCAGATGGCCAGGGCAATAGACCGTGTCCTGAAGCGAGACATCCCCGGCTTCAAGGGCGGCTAGCGCCGTCACCATCTTGAAGGTGGACCCCGGCGGATAGATGCCCTGCACCGCCTTGTTGGGAAGGGGTCGATAGGGGTCGTCGAGCAGCGCGCGATAATCCGCAACCGAAATACCCCGCACAAACAGGTTGGGATCATAACTGGGCGAGGAGGCGCAGACCAGAATATCGCCTGTCTCGCAGTCGATCATCACCACTGCCGCGCTCTCGCCATCCAGCCGGGCATTTGCGTAGGTTTGCAATTCGTTGTCCAGCGTCAGTTGGACATCCGCGCCGGGCTGTCCCTCTTGACGGTCCAATTCGCGCATAACGCGCCCGGCGGCGTTCACCTCGACCCGCCGTGTACCCGCCGAGCCGCGCAAGAGGTTCTCTCGCTGCGCCTCAAGCCCAATCTTGCCAATCTGAAAACGAGGCAGGCGCAAAAGCTGCTCTGGCGCGTCGACCCGCTCCAGATCACGGTCGCTGACCGGCCCTACATAGCCCACAACATGCGCATGATCGCCCCGCAGCGGATAACGCCGCGACAGCCCCACTTCGGGATGCACACCGGGCAGGGCAGGGGCGTTGACCGCGACGCGGCTGATATCCTCCCAAGTGACCCGATCAGCCACTGTCACAGGGGTATCGCCGCGCAGTTCCTTGAGTTCGCGACGGGCCTTTTCCAACTCTCCGGGGTCCAACTCGACCAGCCGCGCCAGTCGGGCGATCACCTCGTCCACGTCGCGGGCCTGTTCGCGGATCATGGTGATCCGGTAGCTTGGCACATTCTCGGCGATGATCCGACCCTCACGGTCGAAAATACGGCCGCGTGTTGGCGGAATGAGTTGAATGTTGATGCGGTTCTCATCAGCCAAGAGGCGGAATTGGTCGGCCTGTTCAAGCTGCATGTAGCGCATGCGCAGCGCGAGCGCGCCCATCACACCCAGTTGTAGCCCGCCCACGACCAGCCCGCGCCGGGTGATCCGGCGCTGGCTCTCGGCGGTATCGCGGGGGGGGCGTCTCATGGCCTCAGCCCCGCGTCACCAAGATCGCCGGGTGCCCGTTTGCGCACGCCAAAGATAGCATGCGACAGGATGGCTATGACGGGATACGCGATCAATGTGGATAAAAGCTGCATCAGGCTCAGGCCAAGGGGGGCTTGATCCACCATCAGAATTGCCAGGACGATGCGGTTCACAACCGTAATTGCAACCATGGTGCTGGCCACCGAGGCCCATTCCGCCGCAAATGTCAGATCACGCAGTGCGGTTGCCCGGTTGCGCAGGGTTTGAGTGCCGATGACCATCAGCGCGGCCAACAAACCTGGCGGGCGCTGCAACATGAGATCGAGCCCTAGGACCACCAGCCCAACCAGGAGCGCCGGCACATAGTCTGGGCGGCGTACCGCCCAAGCAAAGGTCAGCGCCATCACCAGATCAGGCCCAGCCCATTTCGGAGGCGTATGTTCCAGCGGCAAAAGATGCAGAAAGAGCAAGGCGATGCAAAGCGCCAGATAAAGCGCCCGCATGATCCAGGCCCGGGGGAGCAACGCGTCAGCCATTTTCAGCCTCTGCAGCTTTAGCCGCATCCGGTGCGGTTTCGGGAGTATCGCCTCCGGGCAAGATTGCGGGTGCGATCAACTGTCCGGGGTCACTCAGACGTTCGTTTTCATAGCTGCGCAGCACGCGCAGAAACTCCAATCGCTCATAATCGGCCGAGATGCGCACCCGCATCCGTCCACCCGGATCTTCGGCCAGTTGCCCCACCAACAGTCCCGCAGGAAACACGCCGCCATCGCCCGAGGTCAGCACTCGGTCACCTGGGCGCACCTGATCGGGGGCTTCGACGAAATCGACCACGGGTGCTATGGAATTGTCACCGATGATCAACGCGCGTTGGCCCGACGGTTGGATCGTGACGGGAATTCGGCTCGAGGTGTCGGTCAGCAGGATCACCCGCGCGGTATTGCGTCCCACACCGGAAATTCGCCCCACCAACCCCAGACCGTCCATTGCCGCCCAGCCATCCATGATGCCATCGCGCGCGCCCACGTTTATCAATACCGATTGCCGAAAGGGAGAGCCGCTGTCCGCCATCACCACGCCGGTGACGAAGGTCAGACGCGGATCGAGTTGCACATTGTTGAGGTCGAGAAGGCGCGCGTTTTCCTGCTCGAGTTGCAGGGCGGCCTCTTTCCACGCCTTCATCTGTTGCAATTCGCGGCGCAGGTCCTGATTTTGCTGGTACATGCGCTGGTAGCTCTGGAAATCGCGCAGGATGTTGACCGCGCCCGTTACCGGCGCCATGGCCCAGTCAAAGCTCGGCACGACCCGATCCACGACCTGCGCGCGGAATCTTTCGACGCGCGGACTGTCGATTCTCCAGATCAGGAACATGCCCAGCAGGCACAAAAGCAGCACCCCCAAAAGCAGGCGCTTCAGTGGGCCACTGTAATCCTCGCCTTGTCCCCGGTCCCTAGCCACGGAGTCCCCCTTCTAGGCAAAGGTGGGTGGTTCAGCTGTCGTAGTCAATCGCGTGGCGCAACTGCTTTTCGAACTCAAGCGCCTTGCCCGTGCCAAGTGCTACGCAATTCAGACTGTCATCGGCGATGGATACGGCCAGCCCGGTCTGTTCGCGCAAGGCCAGATCCAGATCGCCCAAGAGTGCGCCACCCCCGGTCAGCATCACGCCTCGGTCGACGATATCGGCTGCGAGATCGGGCGGTGTGGCCTCGAGTGCGGTCATCACCGCCTCGCAGATCTGTTGCACCGGTTCAGCGAGCGCCTCGGCGATCTGTGCCTGGCTGATCTCGATCTCTTTGGGCACGCCGTTGAGAAGGTCGCGCCCCCGCACATGCATAGATGTGCCGCGCCCGTCGTCGGGCATGCGCGCAGTGCCGATGCTGGTCTTGATCCGTTCGGCGGTGGATTCCCCCACCAGCAAGTTTTGCTGACGGCGCAGATAGTTGATGATCGCCTCGTCCATGCGGTCGCCACCGACGCGCACTGAGCGCGCGTAGACGATATCACCAAGGCTGAGGACAGCGACTTCGGTCGTGCCGCCGCCAATATCTACCACCATGTTGCCGGTGGGATCGGTGATGGGCATGCCTGCACCAATGGCCGCTGCAATGGGTTCCGCTATCAGCCCGGCCCGACGCGCGCCCGCAGAAAGCACCGATTGACGGATGGCGCGCTTTTCCACCGGGGTTGCGCCATGTGGCACGCAGACGATGATCTTGGGTTTGGAGAAGGTCGAGCGCTTGTGCACCTTGCGGATGAAATGCTTGATCATCGCCTCGGCGGTGTCGAAATCGGCGATGACCCCTTCTCGCATGGGTCGGATTGCCTCGATGCTGCCGGGTGTGCGGCCCAGCATCAGCTTGGCATCCTCGCCTACGGCCAAAACTTTGCGCACGCCGTCCTTGATGTGGTATGCCACAACCGACGGCTCTGACAGGACGATACCCCGCCCCTTGACGTAGACAAGCGTGTTGGCCGTGCCCAGGTCAATTGCCATGTCCGATGAAAACAGACTGGGAATCCTATCGAATATAGACATGTGCGCCTGTGCCCTGTCGCCCGAAATGATGATAATCCCCGCGACTCGGGGCTGCGGGGCGTCTGTCCTTATAGTGGGCGTGCCGCAGGGGCGAAAGGGGCAGTTTCCGCCTGACAGGCGTCAAACCGCCGTTTCAATCGTTGAGATGGTTCAATCTTGCGCGCAGCGAGAGGCCATGCGCCTCAAGGCTTTCGGAGATGGCCAGCGTTTCGGCGGCGGGGCCAATGGCGCGCAGGGCTTCCGGTGTCATCCGGGCCAAGGTGGTGCGCTTCAGGAAATCCATCACCGACAGGCCGGATGAAAACCGGGCAGAGCGCGCTGTGGGCAGGACGTGGTTCGGCCCGCCGACATAATCGCCAATCGCCTCCGGCGTCCAAGCCCCGAGAAAGATCGCCCCGGCATGGGTGATCTGCGCGGACAGGGCGTCCGGGTCATCCACGCACAACTCCAGATGTTCAGGCGCGATACGGTTCGAGAGCGCAGCAGCCGTGCCCATGTCGGGCACCATGATGATCGCACCGAAATCACGCCAGCTCGCGCCCGCGATGGCGCGGCGCTCCAGCGTTTGCAGATGGCGGTCGATAGCGGCCCTGACCGCATCGGCCAAATCGGCATCGTCCGTGATCAGGATGGCCTGCGCGCTTTCGTCGTGTTCCGCCTGGCTCAGCATGTCGAGCGCGATCCAGTCGGGGTTCTGCCCTTTGTCCGCAATCACGAGGATTTCCGAGGGGCCAGCGATCATGTCGATGCCGACCTTGCCGAAAACCCGCCGCTTGGCGGCGGCGACAAAGGCATTGCCGGGGCCGGTGATCTTGTCCACTGGCGCAATCGTTTCTGTGCCATAGGCAAGTGCTGCAATCGCCTGCGCGCCGCCGATGCGATAGATTTCATCCACGCCCGCGATCTGCGCCGCCAACAGCACCAGCGGATTGGCCTTGCCATCCGGCGTGGGCACGACGATGGCCAAACGGTCCACCCCAGCCACCTTGGCGGGAATGGCATTCATCAGCACGGAGGAGGGGTAAGAGGCAAGACCTCCGGGCACATAGAGTCCCGCCGCCGAAACCGGCGTCCAACGCCAGCCAAGCATCGCGCCGCTCTCTTCGGTCCAGCTTAAATCTTCGGGCATTTGGCGCGCGTGATAGGCGCGAATGCGTTCGGCCGCCAGCTCGAGGGCTGCACGCTCCGCCGGGGATACCTCGGCGATCAGCGAGGCGATCTCTTGCGGCGAAAACCGTAGCCTTTCTGGCGTCAGCGCGACACGGTCAAACCGCTCGGTCAGGGCGATCACCGCCGCGTCGCCCCGCTGCCGCACATCGGCGATGATCCCCGCGACGATATCGTCCACATCGGGGCTATCCTCGCGCTTTGCGCTCAGCAACTCGGTAAAGCGGGTCTCGAAATCGGGCGCAGTGGCGTCAAGCGTGATCGGCATGGGTGTTCCTTTCGCCGGGGCACATAGCGGCGAGTGGCCTCTGTCTCAAGCCCCGGTCTTCTTCTTGGTCCAAATACTCATAATCTGCGCCGCTCCGGGGCGCTCAGCCCTCGTGATGTGGCACCTTGCCCGAAGGCGCGCGGTAAGGTCGTGTCACATCCTTGAGTGTGACCTCAATCGCCTCGACCTCCAGCCGAAGCGCGCCGTCGCCCGCCAGCGTCAAGAGCACATGGCCCGCGCCATCTGCCCCCGACTCAAACGTAATCGCAAGTATCGACAGGATCGTGTCTTGGTCGCTCCGGTCGATGCCTTGGCTCGCGACGCGCAGCACATTGTCGACCACCAAGAGCGATTGCACCCGTTCCGGCCCATGCCGTTCGCGGCCCTGATCCTCCCAGCGAAAGCGGTTGAGCAGCAGGCCAAACCGGCGCTTGGCCGGTTGCCAGGTCATTTCGGTGATCGGAAACACCGCATCCTGCGCCAGGGACGAAATGATCTGGAGATCCTCCGCCTCCATTGCACCGAGGTTGAGCGGTGCTTCTCGCCCGTCTTCGAATTTGGCGTCTTCGGTCATTTGCCGCTGATCCTTTCGATCTTGGCCCCGACATTGCCCAGCTTTTCCTCGACCCGCTCATAGCCGCGATCCAGATGATAAACCCGGTTGACGATGGTTTCCCCCTCTGCCGCCAGCCCCGCAAGGATGAGCGAGACCGAAGCCCGCAGATCGGTGGCCATGACCGGCGCACCTTTGAGGTGGTCGACGCCGGTTACGGTGGCGGTGCCGCCGTGCACATCAATCTTGGCTCCCATCCGCATCAGTTCCGGTGCGTGCATGAAGCGGTTTTCAAAGATACGCTCTTCCAGCACCGCGGTGCCCTCGGCAGTGCACATCAACGCCATCATCTGCGCTTGTAGATCGGTCGGGAAGCCGGGGAAGGGCTCTGTCACCACATCTACGGCGCGCACCTGGCCATTCTTGCGGCTGACCTTGAGGCCTGCGTCCGTTTCGATCACGCTCACGCCCGCCTCTTCCAGCTTGTCGCAGAAGGCCCCAACGAGATCGCGCCGCCCGCCAAGACATTCCACCTCGCCGCCGCAGATGGCCGGGGCGAGCATATAGGTCCCAAGCTCGATCCGGTCGACCACCACGGGATGGGTGGCCCCGCCCAACCGATCTACGCCTTGAATGGTGATCGTGCTGGTGCCTTCACCTTCGATCTGCGCACCCATGCGACGCAAACACTGGGCCAGATCGACGATCTCAGGTTCGCGCGCGGCATTCTTGAGCACGGTCGTGCCCTTGGCCAGCGTCGCTGCCATCAGCGCATTTTCCGTTGCCCCGACCGACACGATCGGAAATTCGAAGGTGCCCCCTTTGAGGCCGCCGGGAGCCTTGGCATGCACATAGCCATCGCGCAGGTCGAGTTCTGCCCCCATGGCCTCCAACGCTCGCAAATGCAGATCAACGGGCCGCGCACCAATCGCACAGCCGCCCGGCAGCGAAACCACCGCATGCCCGTCGCGCGCCAGCATCGGCCCCAGAACGAGGATCGAGGCCCGCATCTTGCGCACAATGTCATAGTCCGCGACGTGGTTGTTGAGATTGTGAGACGACAGTGCCAGCACTTGGCCGCCCTGCATCTGAACCACCTCGGCCCCCAGCGATTGCAGGAGCGTTGTCATTGTCTTGATGTCCGACAGGCGCGGCGCGTTGGTCAGGGTCAGCGGCTCATCGCTCAGCAATGTGGCGGGCATCAGCGTCAGACAGGCATTCTTGGCCCCCGCGATCGGAATTTGCCCCTGAAGCGGGCCGTTGCCCGTGACGACGATCGAATCCATCTGCTCTACCCTTTATCCTTTGTACCGGCCGGCTTTGGCGCGGACAGACCGTCCGACTTGGCGCGCATCTGCGCCTTACGCCGTGCGAGATTGGCCTTCAACGCCGATTTCAGCCTGTCCTCGCGGCTTTGGCCCTGTTTCGCGGCTTTGTCCGGTGTTTGTTTTTTGCTCATGGACCCTCTCTTACAGGAGGTGCGAAAAACCGTCCAGTTACCCCTTGCGCCATCTGCGATTAGCGTCTAATCAGCGCGCCACACGTGCTGCTGTAGCTCAGTGGTAGAGCGCGTCATTGGTAATGACGAGGTCGGGAGTTCAATCCTCCCCAGCAGCACCAGTCCTCCCCTTCGCACGTCCAACCCTATAACAAGACCATTGCGGGCCCGCGTCGGACCGCTAGGCTGTGCGCATAAGGAGAGGAGATGGCGATGATCAGGGTCAATCCCGAGCGGTTTCTCAAGGATCTGCACCATTTGCGCAGCTTCGGTGCGGCGGGCGTAGGCAAGGGCGTGGTGCGCCCGGCCTTCAGCCCCTCTGATATCGAGGCGCGGCAATGGTTGGCGGCTCAGATCGAGGCTGCGGGCCTGAGGCCGCATTTCGATCCCGTGGGCAATCTCTTTGGTCTGGCCGAGGGGCCATCGTTTTTGGTCGGCAGCCACAGCGACAGCCAGCCCGAGGGCGGTTGGCTCGATGGTGCGCTTGGTGTGATCGCCGGGCTCGAGATTGCCCGCGCAGGGCACGAGGCCGGTGGCCCGCCCGTGTCGGTCGTGTCCTTTCAGGATGAAGAGGGGCGGTTTGGCGTGACCACGGGCAGCGCCATCTGGGCGGGAAATTTGGCGCTGGACGCGGCGGATCGTCTGACCGACCGCGGCGGCATCAGCTTTGCCGAAGCGCGGCGCGTCGTGGCGCCAATGGCAGGGGATTTCGTCGACCCGTCCCGCTTTGTCGGGTTTCTCGAAATGCATATCGAGCAGGGGCCATGGCTCTTCGAGGCGGGCGAGGCGGTAGGGGTGGTTACGGATATCGTTGGCATTCGCGACATGCGGATCACCTTCGAGGGCGAACAGAACCATGCGGGCACCACCCCCATGCACCGCCGCCGTGATGCGTTTCAGGGGCTGGCGCGGTTCAACCTGCTGATCAATGAGCGGTTCCGTAACGTGGTGACTCCCTCAACGGTTTGGACCATCGGTCACGTCGCCCTGCATCCCGATGCACATTCCATCGTGCCGGGGCGGGTGGTCTTCTCGATGCAATGGCGGGATGGCATGGCGGACCGGTTGCACCGGATGGAGACGATTATCCGCGATACCGCCGAGGAAGTTGCACGCGAAGCGGGGCTCGACCTCAGCTATGGTGAGATGCTGGGGCTGGAGCCGGTGCCGATGGATGCCCACCTGCGCGCCGCGCTCTGTGCGAGTGCTGCGGCCGTGGCGCCCGGCCGCTGGCGCGAAATGCAGTCCGGTGCGCTCCATGATGCGACCAATGCCTCGCGGCTGATGCCTGCGGCGATGCTCTTTGTTCCCTCGATCAACGGGATCAGCCATGCCTTCGCCGAGGATACGGATGAGCGGGATCTGGTCACAGGCCTTGAGGTGCTTGCCGGGGCCGTTGCGCGGCTAGGAGGATGAGTGCATGCTGCGCCGCCGCGTGACAGATCAAGTATTTTCCGCAGGATGAATTGATCTGCATCATTGGCGAGTCGGTCGTCATGTTTTCATTTTAAAGAAGATCAGGGGTGTGGTGGTCAGCACAGAGGAGGCTTGAGAAAATGTGGTATGAATTGCGGGATCGCTCCCTGCCAAGTTCCGACGCCCGCACTGTCATGCCGCGTCCACCCGGAACAGTACGGGAATGGCGTCTTGCCGATTTGTGTACCGGATGCGGGGATTGCGTCGAAGTCTGTCCCAAAGCGATCGTCGTCCTTGATGACGAGCGTTTGCCGGTCGTGACCACGCTGGAGGTCTGCGGGCGATGCGGGCTTTGTGCGGATGTCTGCACCCGCGGTGCCATCGAATTGACGCGGGAAACCCGGCTCGGACTGGAACGCCTGCAAAAGGGCGATCTGCCAGAGCAACGCGCTGTTTGATGCTCTGATCCGGGGCGGGCGGCACGATTTGTCGCATTCAAGAGTCATCTTTCATCCCCATCTGACACTCATCAAGCCATGGAGTGAAAGATGAGACCCGAGAGGCAATTTCAGAGCGACGACACAGCGACGCTGGAGACGCACCATAGTCCGCGCGATATTCATGACCGGATCGCGCTGCGTATCGTGAAATTCATGCGGGTCTTTGCCGATGCGTTCTTTTCCAAGCGTTATGGACATCGAGCGGTTGTCTTGGAAACCGTGGCCGCCGTGCCGGGCATGGTGGGGGGGCTCCTGCAGCATCTCAAATCGGTGCGCCACATCCGCGAGGATCAGGGCTGGATCCGCGAGTTGCTGGACGAGGCTGAAAATGAGCGGATGCATCTGATGACCTTCGTCCACATCGCGCAGCCCTCGCGCGGTGAACGCTGGCTGATCATGATTGCGCAGGCGATTTTTTATAATGTGTTCTTCTTCACCTATCTCTTGGCCCCGCGCACGGCGCATCGCATCGTGGGTTATCTGGAAGAGGAAGCGGTGGTAAGCTACACGCAATATCTGGCCGAGATTGATGCAGGGCGGCAAGACAACGTGCCCGCGCCGCAAATCGCCATCGACTATTGGGCGCTGCCTTCAGAGGCGCGGTTGCGCGATGTGGTTATTGCGGTGCGTGCCGATGAGGCACATCACCGCGACACCAACCACGGCTTTGCCAATCAAATCATGGAGGGGCGGCACCCTTAAGGAGCTCTCAGCCCCAGCTTACATCCCCCAGAAAGATATACCCCGCGCCATAGATCGTCTTGATCAGGCGCGGGTTTTTTGGGTCTTCGCGCAGCTTGGTCCGCAGGCGCGAGATGCGCACGTCCATGGCGCGGTCAAAGCTTTCGCCCGCCGCCCCACCAAGCGTCTCTTGCATTGTCTGGCGGGAAATCAACCGTTTGGGCCGTTCGAGAAAGAGGCGCAGCACCTCACCCTCTGCATGGGAAAAGGGTGTTTCCGTTCCAGTCTCATCCTCGAGCATGTAGCGGTCGAAATGGGCGACCCAGCCGTTGAACCGCGCCACCTCGCCGGTTTGAGTGTTGGGTGCGCCCCGACGCAGCCGGGCGCGCACGCGGGCCACCACCTCGGCGGGATCAAACGGTTTGATGATGTAATCATCCGCCCCGAGCTCCAGCCCTGTCACCCGGTCCTGCACCTGCGCGCGCCCCGAAATGATGATCACCGTCGCCCCCTGTTCGAGGGCCAGGCGATGCACAAGGCTAAGCCCGTCCCGATCTGGCAGCGACAGATCGACTAGGCAGACATCGGGCGTGGTGCTGCGCAAGGCAGCCTCGAATTCCGTTGCGCGGCCAAAGGCCATGGTGCGAAATCCCGCCTCGGTCAGGGCCTGCGCCAGCATCGAGCGGATCGCCGGTTCATCGTCGAGAATGGCCACAAGCGGCGCCGTCATGGTTGCGCTCCGGTGTTAAGGGCCGCGTCAAGCTGCGCGGCGGTAAAAGGTTTGCGCAGTACTGGGGCAAGCTCTGCTGCTTGCCGGTGCAGCGGATCATCGGGTGGCAGCGAAGTCATCAGTACCAGCGCGCAACCGCCACGCCGGGGGAGTCGCGCCAGATCAATGCCGGTTCGTGTGCCTTCCAGCACAATATCCGATAACACGGCGGAGATTTCCGGCAGATCGGCGATCAGGCCGGCGGCTTCATCCACGCTGGCGGCCTCGATCACGCTATGCCCGGCACCACGCAGCATGTCGCGCAGGGTCGAGCGAAGGTCGGGGCTGTCTTCGACCAATAGGACAAGGCCCGGAGGTCGTGCTGCTGCTGCACGCCGCAGCGGCAGCCGCAGTGCCACGCGCCCGCCCGTGTCGGTATTGCCGATGAGGATTCGGCCGCCCGCCAGCTTGGTCATGTCATAAACCATCGGTAGGCCAAGCCCTGATCCCTCTCCGCCCTTGGTGGTGAAAAACGGATCAAGCGCGTGTTTGAGCGCCTCGGGGCTAAAGCCCGGGCCGGTATCATCGACTGCAATCTCGAGCCAGGTATCCTGCACTGGCTGAGCGGTCAGGGTGACCGTGCCGCTGCCCGCGCAGGCGTCGCGCGCGTTCAGAACAAGATTAAGCAGCGAATCCTGCAACATGCCGGGATCGAGCAGATAGCGATCCGTCAGGCCGTCGCAGACAATTCGCAACATGATTCCGGTGGGCAGGGCCGAACGCGCCAACGTGTCCAGATCGTCGAGAAAGGCGGCCAGATCGGTGGGCACGGGTTCATGCTCGCGCGGGCCGGTCATATCGGCGATACGGTTGAGCAGCCCACCACCCCGCCGTGCCGCCGAGAGTGTGGCATTGATCAATTCCTGCGCCTCGGGTTTCAGGCCCATGCGGCCAAGGCGCGACTGCATCCCAAGGATGATCGTCAGGAGGTTGGAGAAATCATGCGCCAGCCCCGAGGTCAGTTGTGCCGCCATTTCCCGACGCCGTGTCTGTTGCAGGGCCGCGCGGGTCTGACTTTCTTCGGTGATGTCCATCGACAGGATATAGACCCCGCCGCTGGTGTGATCCGGGGTCAGCGCCACCCGGATACGCCGCGAACTGGGCTCATGCGTGAATTCGAAAACCGAGGATTGCCCGGCATAGGCCTTGTCCAGTTCGGGACCTATAATCGACCATGGCTGTGGTCCGAGCACCTGCGCCGCGTGCACCCCGATCAGATCGGCGCGCGAGCCGGGCATGACCGAGGTCAGCCGCCGATTGGAATACGTGTAACAGCGGTCCGGGCCGACATGCGCGATATGGGCGGGCATCATCTCGGCGGTCATTCTGGTACGGGCCTCGGCCTCGGAAATCTGGCGCTTGGCCTCTTCGAGGGCCGTGATCGTGGCCTCCAACTGCCGGTTTGTGGCCGAGAGCTCTTCGGAATAGCCGACCAATTGATCGGATAACTCTTCTGAGCGCGCGCGCAACAGCGCTTCTTGCCGTTTGGCGCGGGTGATGTCGGTATAGACCGTGACCCATCCCCCCTGCGGCAGCGGTGTGCCCTCGACGCTGATGGTGCGGCCATTGGCGCGGGCGCGTTCCATGTAATGCGGCTCGAAGGCGCGGGCGATCTCGACGCGGGTGGCGACAAACCCCTCCACATCTCCTACATCGCCGTAATCGCCGCGCGTGGCCAGATAGCGGATCGTATCCGCGAAATCCGCCCCTGGTGTTACCAGAGCATCGGGCAGGGCGAACATTTCCTGAAACCGCCGGTTGCACACGGCCAGCCGCAAATCACGGTCATAAATGGTCAAAGCCTGCTGAATGAGGTTCAGCCCAGCCATGGTCATAGCGTCGTGATCTGCGCGGCTTGTGCCCATTACAGTCTCCTTCCGCGTCTTGGCTAACACCGGAAAACCGGTCCGCAAAGACCAATCGTGGCGCTGTTACAATTCGTAAGGATTGCGAAATGTTCAGGAAAAAGTTGACGGCGAGTGTGATTCTCGCACCCTCTAGGGGAAGAGGAATCGCCCAGAGGCGGTCGGATGTTCGCGAAGGCGGGCAAAGGGAGGATAGAACTTGGCACAGCCGTCACAGGCGACGGACGGAATGGATTCCGTTCCGGCGCTCTTGCAACGTAACGCCACGCGATTTGCCGACAGACCGGCCTATCGTGAAAAGGAATACGGCATTTGGCAATGCTGGACTTGGGCCGAGGCCGAGAAAGAGATCGAGGCACTTGCGCTTGGCCTTATCAACCTTGGCGTGAATGAGGGCGATTTTGTCGCCGTAATCGGCCGCAACCGGCCGCATTTTTATTGGTCCATGGTCGCTGCGCAATCGGTGGGCGCGATCCCCGTGCCACTCTATCAGGACGCCGCCGCCCCCGAGATGGCCTATGTGATGGAGCATTGCGGCGCGCGCTTTGCTATCGTTCAGGATCAAGAACAGGTCGACAAGCTGATTGAGGTGCAGGACGGTCTGCATCAGCTTGAGCATATCATCTATGTGGATCCGCGCGGATTGCGCAAATACGATCATCACAAGTTACACCGCTTTACCGACATTCAGGAACAGGGCCGCGCCGCCTATTACGAATGGATCGAAGATCTCAAGGTGCGGCGCGGGCGGCTGACCTATGATAGCGTTTGCGTCATGCTCTACACCTCTGGCACCACCGGCAAGCCCAAGGGCGTGGTCCTGTCCAACCGCAACATCATCGAGGCGTCGAAATCTTCGTCCGAGTTTGACAAGCTGACCAAGGATGAAGAGGTGCTGGCCTATCTACCGATGGCGTGGGTCGGCGATTTCATCTTTTCCATTGGACAGGCCTATTGGTGCGGTTTTTGCGTCAACTGCCCCGAAAGCCCCGAGACGATGCAGACCGACCTGCGTGAAATCGGACCCACCTATTTCTTTGCCCCGCCGCGTGTGTTCGAGACGCAATTGACCAACGTGATGATCCGGATGGAGGATGCGGGCCGCGTCAAGAAATGGCTCTTTGATCGTTTCATGGCGCATGCCCGCCGCGTTGGCCCTGCGATCCTAGATGGCAAGGCCGTGAGCGGGATGGACAAGCTGAAGTATGCGCTTGGCAATCTCTTCATCTATGGTCCGCTCAAGGATACGCTCGGCCTTGGCCGGGTTCGGGTGGGCTATACGGCGGGCGAGGCCATTGGGCCGGAAATTTTTGATTTCTATCGCTCGCTTGGCATCAACCTCAAACAACTCTACGGCCAGACCGAGGCCTCGGTGTTCATCACCCTCCAGCCCGATGGTGAAGTGCGCTCCGACACGGTTGGCGTCCCCGCGCCCGGCGTGGAAATCCGTATCAGCGACACTGGCGAGGTGTTCTACCGCTCGGCGGGCACCTTCGAATATTACTACAAGAACCCCGAAAGCACGGCCTCGACCAAGGACCCCGAAGGCTGGGTCGCCACGGGCGATGCGGGCTTTTTCGAGGAAGGCAGCGGACATCTACGGATCATCGACCGCGCCAAGGACGTGGGCAAGATGGCCGATGGCCGTATGTTTGCGCCCAAATATGTGGAAAACAAGCTCAAGTTCTATCCCAACATTCTGGAGGCGGTCGTCTTTGGTAACGGGCGCAACGCCTGCACCGCCTTTATCAATATCGACCTGACAGCGGTGGGTAACTGGGCCGAGCGGAACAATATCGGCTATGCCTCGTATCAGGAACTTGCCGGGCACCCGAAGGTGCTTGAGACGATCAGGGGCCACGTCGCAGAGGTCAATCGCAGCCTTGCCGACGATCCGATGCTGTCGCATTGCCAGGTGCATCGGTTCCTTGTGTTGCACAAGGAACTGGATGCCGATGACGGCGAGATGACCCGCACCCGCAAGGTGCGGCGCGGTGTGATTTCGGAGAAATTCGAGGATCTTCTGGGCGCGCTCTACGACGGATCTGAGGAGATCTTCACCACGACCGAGGTCACCTACGAGGACGGTCGCAAGGGCAGCATCTCGGCCACGCTCAAGATCATCGACGCCGAGGTGGTGCCGGTTGAAGCGCCCCGGAAGGAGGCGGCGGAATGACCTACGCGGCTCTTGTGACACTCGCGCTGGGGGGGATGCTGACAAGCGCAGGACTGGCCAGTGATCAGGAACCTCCAGTCATGGCGCAGTTTCTTGAGACGTGCCTGCCTCATGTCGAGGCCGAGACAAACATGCCGGAGGGGCAAGAGCTGATCAGCGACACGCATATCCTGCGCTGGCACATGATGAAAACCGGATGGCAAAGCTGCATCGTCGATTTCCGTGAGGACTACAGTCTGCCCGACAACCGTCGGAAGGAAGAGATGACCCACCGCCGGGACGTTGCCCAGACCATGCTCTCCGCCGCGCCTTTGCTTGTCGAGGACATGCGGGCACGAGGCTATGAGGTCTGCTTTGATCAAGCCACGCAAGAGAACGAGATCAATATCGGATTGAGAAAGCCGCTCTCTGACGGTCGCGCTGTATCCGCGTTGATCTGGATGCTTCCCGATTATCCGATCGCCGTGATGAACGCGGGCATCCTGTCGAAGGAACAAGTCAAGACGCAATCCTGCCAGCCGGAGCTTTCGTGATGCTTGATCAAACACAAGGATACACCACCGAGGATGGTCGCAAGATCGGCGGCGTGGTGATGGAGATGAAGAACATCACCCTGCGGTTCGGCGGTGTGGTGGCGATCAAGGACATCAGCTTTGACATCCGTCAGGGCGAAATCCGCGCCATCATCGGGCCGAACGGGGCTGGTAAATCCTCGATGCTGAACGTGATAAGCGGCTTTTATCACCCGCAAGAGGGTGAGGTCTGGTATCAGGGCGCGCGGCGCCCACCGATGAAGCCCTATCAGGTGGCACAGCAAGGCATTGCGCGCACATTCCAGAACATCGCGCTCTTTGAAGGCATGACCGTGCTCGACAACGTGATGACGGGCCGCATTCGAGAGATGAAAGCGGGGCTATTTGCGCAAGCGATCTGGAAGGGCCGGGCCGAGCGAGAAGAGGTTGCCAACCGTGAAGTCGTTGAAAAGGTTATCGACTTTCTTGAAATCCAACATATCCGCAAGACCCCGGTGGGCCGTTTGCCCTATGGTCTGAAAAAGCGGGTGGAACTGGCGCGCGCGCTTGCGGCAGAGCCGTCGATCCTTCTGCTAGATGAGCCGATGGCGGGTATGAACGTCGAAGAAAAAGAGGATATGAGCCGCTTCATCCTCGACGTGAATGACGAATTCGGCACCACGATTGCCCTGATCGAGCATGACATGGGCGTGGTCATGGACCTGAGTGACCGGGTGGTCGTGATGGATTATGGCAAGAAAATCGGCGACGGCACCCCCGACGAAGTGCGCAACAATCAAGACGTGATCGACGCCTATCTGGGGGTGGCGCATGATTAATTTTTTTACGTCGGTGAAACGCCGGTATCACGTCGGTATGCCTGTAATACCGCAAAGCAACGCCAAAAACGGAGGCATCAGCCATGCCTGATCAGTTGATTTTCGGGATGGAGGTCGTTTTGAACGGCCTCATGGCCGGGGTGCTCTATGCGCTGGTCGCTCTTGGCTTTGTGCTCATCTACAAGGCCTCGGGCATTTTCAACTATGCCCAAGGGGTGATGGCGCTCTTTGCGGCCATGACATTGGTGGGGATCATGGAGGGCCGGGTGCCGTTCAGCCACCTCATCAACGCGATTTTCGGCACGGAGATTCACCACTTCGGCTGGCACCTGCCGGGCCTGGCGGCGATCCTGCTGACCATGCTCATCATGGTGGCGCTCGCCTGGATCGTGAACCAGCTCATCTTCCGGCATCTGGTCAATCAAGAGCCGATCATTCTTTTCATGGCGACGATTGGTCTGGCCTATTTCCTCGAAGGGTTCGGGGACATGATGTGGGGCAGCGACATCAAGAAGCTGGACGTGGGTCTTCCGCAGGGTATCAACCTGATGATCGACGAAACCACGTTCAACATTTTCGGCTACGGGTTCTTCATCGACAATCTAGATCTTGTGGCAACAGGTGTTGCGGCCCTTTTGGTGATCGCGCTGGTTATCTTCGCGCAGTATTCCAAACAGGGCCGGGCCATGCGCGCGGTGGCGGATGACCATCAGGCGGCGCTTTCGGTCGGTATTTCACTCAACTTCATCTGGGTCATGGTCTGGTCGCTGGCAGGCTTTGTGGCACTAGTGGCAGGGATCATGTGGGGCACCAAATCGGGCGTGCAGTTCTCGCTGTCCCTGATTGCACTCAAGGCGCTGCCGGTGCTGATGTTGGGTGGCTTTACCTCGATCCCCGGCGCTATCGTCGGCGGTCTGATCATCGGAGTGGGTGAAAAGCTCTTTGAATTCACCGTCGGTCCGCTGGTGGGCGGGGCAACCGAAAACTGGTTCGCCTATGTCCTAGCGCTCATTTTCCTCGTGTTCCGGCCACAGGGCCTGTTCGGCGAGAAGATCATCGAGAGGGTGTGAGACCATGCAAAAGCTGATTGCCATCGTCAATGTGATCGCCTGGGCCGGGTTCTGGTCGTTTGGTTACCTTGCCCTCTCGGCACGGGTGGAAAACACCGCGCAAATGGTCACGGCGGCGGTTCTTGCGGCCATGGGCGCGGGCGTGGGCATGCTCGCCTATCTCTGGCTGGTGCGTCACACCGAGGCGACGGGCTATGCCAAGCCGGCAAATCGCGCGATCAAGCCGGACGATGAAATTCATGGGGAGGTTCTCTAAATGTTTTACCGGGAAGCAGGGGATTTCAAGACCTCCTACGAGCAGGACAGCCAGACCTTTCCGATCAAGTTCGACCGCTATCGCTATTACGCGGTTCTGGTCGCAGCCTTTGCGGTGGTGCCGTTCGTGATCAACGATTACTGGGTCAACGCGGTCTTTCTGCCGTTCCTGATTTATTCAATCGCGGCAATCGGCCTCAATATCCTTGTGGGTTATTGTGGTCAGGTGTCACTTGGGACGGGCGGGTTCATGGCGGTGGGGGCCTATGCCAGCTACAAGCTGATGACGGCCTTTCCCGAGGTCAGCATATTTTTCCACATCATCCTTGCGGGTGGCGTGACATCAATCGTCTGTGTTCTCTTTGGGTTGCCCTCTTTGCGGATCAAGGGATTTTACCTTGCAGTGGCGACGCTGGCGGCGCAGTTCTTTCTGGTGTGGCTCTTTAACCGCGTAGGCTGGTTTTATAACTACTCCGCCTCTGGCCAGATTACTGCGCCGGAGCGTTCGGTTTTGGGCATTGCTGTGACGGGTGCCAATAATCCGCCGTGGTCTGCCTATCTCTTTTGTCTCGTGTTTACAGTTGCCGCGGCGATCATCGCGCGCAACCTGACGCGCGGCATGGCGGGGCGCAAATGGATGGCCATTCGCGATATGGACATCGCAGCCGAGATCATCGGGGTGAATCCGCTCAAGGCGAAGCTCACTGCTTTTGCGGTTTCGGGTTTTTTCGTGGGGATTTCCGGCGCGCTGTTCTTTGCGGTCTATCTGGGCGCGGTCGAAGTGGGCGAGGCGTTTGGCATCAACAAGTCGTTTCTCGTGCTCTTCATGGTGATCATCGGCGGGCTTGGATCGATCTTTGGCAGCTTTGCAGGGGCGGCGTTTCTGGTGCTGTTGCCTGTGTTGCTCAAGAATACACTCGTGGGCGGTTTGGGTTGGCCCACGGATCTTGCGGCGCATCTGGAGTTCATCATCGTGGGCGCGTTGATCATCATTTTCCTGATCGCCGAGCCACACGGTCTGGCGCAGCTTTGGCGCGTGGCCAAGGAGAAACTGAGACTTTGGCCCTTCCCGCATTGAGCGGCGGGTCAATCGGGGGGCAGACGCCCTGCCGGAGGAGATTGGGCGCAAGATGTCGCGTCCAAGACGAAACATCGGAAAAACCAAGGGAGGAATAAACCGATGAAACAAAGACTGATGACGGCGCTGGCCGCGGCCATGCTGGTCGCAAGCCCGGCCTTGGCCGAATTGACGATCGTCGATACCAGCTATCGCACCGGGCCATATGGCGCGAATGGCATCCCGTTCTCGGACGGCTACCAGGATTACTTTACCCTTCTGAACGAGCGCGATGGCGGCATCGGTGGGGAAAAGATCAACCTCGTGGAATGCGAGACCGGCTATAACACCGAAAAGGGTGTGGAGTGCTACGAGGCCACCAAGGCTGCGGGCAATGGTGCGCTGATCTATCAACCGCTCAGCACCGGGATCACCTATCAGCTGATTCCCAAGGTATCGGCGGACGGGATCCCGCTCCATACCATGGGTTACGGGCGCACCTCGGCCAAGAATGGCGAAGTGTTCAAATGGGTGTTCAACTATCCCGCCAACTACTGGGATGGGGCGAGCCACGCCATTACTCATATCCTTGATCTCAATGGCGGTGACATCAACGGCAAGAAAATCTCGCTCGTCTATCACAACTCGGCCTATGGCAAGGAGCCGATCCGCACGCTGGAAGAGCTGAGCAAGAAGCATGGGTTCGAATTGATCCTGCTGCCGGTTGATCATCCGGGCCAAGAGCAGAAATCGCAGTGGCTTCAAATCCGTCGCGACCGCCCTGACTACGTGCTGATGTGGGGCTGGGGCGTGATGAACCAGGTTGCCATTCAAGAGGCGGTGAACATCCGTTTCCCGATGGAGAACTTCATCGGCATCTGGTGGTCGGGTTCCGAGAATGACGTCAAGCCCGCAGGTGACGCGGCCAATGGCTACAAGGCGCTGACCTTCCACAATCTTGGTGACGAGTATCCGCTCTATGACGACATGCGTAAATACGTCGTCGATGCCGGCAAGGCGGCAGGTGCAGGCGATCAGGTGGGCAGCGTGCTCTATAACCGGGGCATGTATGCTGCGATGCTGGCTGCCGAGGCGATCAAGACCGCGCAGGAAATGCACGGTGTGAGCGTGATCAATGCTGCTCAGATGCGTGACGGCATGGAAAACCTCGAAATGACCGAGGCAAAGATGGCAGAACTCGGCCTGCCCAACTTTGGCCCCGAGTTCAAGGTCACCTGCCAGAACCACGGCGGCAACGGCTATGGCGCCGTGTCGCAATGGGATGCGGCTGCGGGCGAGTTCAAGTTGATCACCGACTATTTCCAGTCGGATCAAGAGATCATCTCGGCGCTCGTCACAGAAGATAGCGCAGCCTTTGCCGCTGAAAGCGGCATCACGCCCGGCTGCTGAGGAAACGGTCGTCCCGGCCCCGAGCCGGGACCTCCTTGCCACGGGGCGTGGCGGCATGACGCCGCGCCCACAAAAGCCGAGATATCCGGGATCAAGTCCGGGATGACATGGAGAAAGAGACGCAGATGCTGGACGCCACCCCACGCGACGAGACCCTGCTTGAGGTCAACAATATCGAAGTGATCTACAATCACGTCATTCTCGTCCTAAAGGGCGTCAGCCTAAACGTCCCCAAGGGCGGGATCACCGCGCTTCTTGGTGGTAATGGTGCCGGCAAGACGACGACGCTAAAGGCGATTTCCAATCTCTTGCGGTCCGAGAGGGGCGAAGTCACCAAGGGCACGATCACCTATCGCGGAGAGCGGGTGCAGGATCTGATGCCCTCGGACCTTGTGAAAAAGGGTGTCGTGCAGGTGATGGAGGGGCGGCATTGCTTCGAGCATCTGACGGTTGAGGAGAACCTTTTGACCGGGGCCTATACGCGAGGTGCCAGCCGGGGCGAGATCGACGCCGATTTGAACATGGTTTATGACTATTTCCCGCGCCTCAAGGAACGGCGCAAAAGCCAGGCGGGCTATACCTCGGGCGGTGAGCAGCAGATGTGCGCGATTGGCCGCGCCCTGATGAGCCGGCCGGAAACGATCCTTCTCGACGAGCCGTCGATGGGTCTGGCACCGCAACTGGTCGAACAGATTTTCAGCATCGTGAAATCCCTCAACGAAGAGCAGGGCTATACATTCCTGCTGGCCGAGCAGAATACCAACGTGGCGCTGCGGTTCGCGCATTACGGTTATATCCTCGAATCCGGGCGTGTGGTGATGGATGGCGACGCCCGCAGCCTGCGCGAGAACCCCGACGTCAAGGAATTCTACCTCGGTATGTCCGACGAAGGGCGCAAGAGCTTTCGCGATGTGCGCAGCTATCGGCGCCGGAAGCGTTGGTTGGCGTAAAGCCTTTCCCTTTGCAAGACACCGCCCCCGAGGATGATGGCATGACCCAGTATTTTGACCCGCTAGAAACCCGTAGCGCCGAGGCGCGCGCCGAGGCGCTCGCCCGCGCCCTGCCAGACCAGATCGGCCGTGCGCAGGCGCTGCCCGGCTACGACGGGGCCTTGGACCGGGTGGAGGCCGCTCAGATCACCCGGGTCGAGGATCTGGCGCGACTGCCGGTCCTGCGCAAATCCGATCTGGGTCGGGCACAGGGGGCGGCAGCACCCTTTGGCGGGCTGACAAGCCTGCCTGCCGCGGGGTTTGCCCATATCTTTCAATCCCCCGGCCCGATCTATGAGCCGGGCGGTGTCAGCCATGACTGGTGGCGAATGGGCCGTTTTCTGCATGCCTGCGGTGTTGGGCGGGGCGATATCGTGCAGAACTGTTTTGGCTATCACCTGACCCCTGCGGGCATGATCTTCGAGAATGGCGTGCGGGCCGTCGGGGCCGCGGTGCTGCCTGCCGGCACCGGCCAGACCGAGTTGCAGGCGCGCGCCGCGCATGATGTGGGCGTTACCGCCTATGCGGGCACGCCCGATTATCTCAAGGTCATTCTCGACAAGGCCGAAGAAATGGGGCTTTCCCTCAAGATCACAAAGGCCGCTGTCGGGGGTGGTGCGCTCTTTCCGTCGCTGCGCGCGGAATATGCGGCGCGGGGCATCGCCTGTCTGCAATGCTATGCTACCGCCGATCTGGGCAATATCGCCTACGAGAGTGCGGCGCAGGAGGGGATGATCGTGGACGAGGGCGTGATTGTCGAGATCGTGACCCCCGGCACCGGCAATCCGGTTGCCCCCGGCGAGGTGGGCGAAGTTGTGGTGACGACGCTCAACCCGGATTATCCGCTCATTCGCTTCGCCACTGGCGATCTGAGCGCGGTGATGGAGGGCGAAAGCCCCTGCGGCCGTACCAACCTGCGCATCAAGGGCTGGATGGGCCGCGCCGATCAGACGACTAAAATCAAGGGCATGTTCGTGCGCCCCGAACAGGTGGCTGCATTGGTCGCTCGGCATGAAACAATTGCGCGTGCCCGTGTCATCGCCAGCCGCGAGGGCGAGGCGGATGTGATGACCGTGCGCATCGAGGCGGCGGGTGGCGAGGCCGAGCATTTCGCGGGATCAGTGGTGGAGACCCTCAAGCTCAAGGGCCGGATCGAGATCGTGCCGCCGGGCAGCCTGCCCAATGACGGCAAGGTCATCGAGGATCTGCGCAGTTACGAGTGAGGGGGCCGAAATCTTGAAAAGATTTCGGAACGCGATCTTTGCAAGATCGCGTTCCCCCGCCTGTCGTCAGGAAAACCGGTTGGCGTCATAGGGCGCAAGGTCGATATTGGGGCGCTTGCCGCTTATCAGGTCGGCCACGATCCTGCCCGTCTTGGGCCCTGCGGTCAGGCCAATGTGCTGATGGCCAAAGGCCGCATGAACCCCCGTCTGCCCGACCTCGCCAATGAGCGGCAGGCTGTCGGGGGTGGAGGGGCGAAAGCCCATCCATTCCTCGACGCCCTCATAGGTCAGATTCGGAAAGACCTGCGCCACGCCGCGCCGGATCAGGTCAAGCGGCGCGCGCGAGGGTCCCTTGGTGATCCCGCCCAATTCCACCGTGCCCGCGCAGCGCAGTCCATGCGCCATCGGATTGACCGCGAATTTGCCGGTCGTGATCATCATCGGGTTGCGCGGCATCTGCGACGGCGCCGTAAAATGCAGATGATAGCCACGTTCAGCCTCAAGAGGCACCTTGAGGCCCAGTTTCCGCATCAATGGCTTGGACCATATCCCCGCCGCCAGCACCGCCGCATCGCAGGGCATCGTACAACGATCCGTCTCGACCGCGCTGATCCGCCCATCGGTGAGGGTGATGTCGCGCACCTCGGCCTGCACGTATTGCCCGCCCTCGTCCTGGAATACGGCGGCGAGATCGGCCATATAGGCACCGGGATTGAGGATATGGCCATGGCCCTTGAGCGTGGCAAGGCACTGTATTGTGGGGCCCAGAATCGGCTCTGCCTCTTGCACCGCGCCGCCCTCTAACAGCTCTGGCACATAGCCCGCTGCGCGTTTCAGCGCCCAGCCATAGGCATCGGCCTCGAAATCGGCGCGGCTCGCGTAGGCATAGCTGAAATCGCTGGAGGCCACCCATCTTTCCGCCCGCGTGCCCCGTGTCAGCGCAAGATGCTGATCGAGACTATCCGCGACAATGCCGGTGATCCCCGCCACCATCCGCCGCGTGTCGCGGTCATTGGCATTGGCCGCGAATTTCAGAAGCCACGGGATCAGGCGCGGGAAATAGGACCATTGCACGAAGAGCGGCTTGTTGGGGTTAAGGGCATATTTCAAACCCGTGGCCATCACTCCGGGTGTATTGACCGGCACGATGGCCCACTGCGCCAAAAGACCAGCATTGCCAAAGGAAGCCCCGGCACCCGGCCCATCCTTGTCCAGCAAGGTAACATCATGGCCTGCGCGGCGCAGCCAGATGGCCGCGCTCAACCCGCAGATACCCGCGCCGACGACAATGATCCTGCTCGACATGGCCTGCGCCCTCTCTGAAATGCGAGGTCACGTTGCGCAAAGCGGGCGCGGGATGCAAGGGGCATGATCAGCCCTTTTGGGGCTTTTCTCCGACCGGTCCACCGGCCGCCTGCCAGCCTTTGAACCCGTCGCTGATATGGCTCACGCCTTCCAGCCCCATGTCTTGCGCGGTGCGCGCTGACAAGGCCGAACGCCAGCCAGACGCGCAATAGAACACAAAGCGCTTGCCGCTCTGGAATTGCGGCTTGGCATAGGGGCTTTCGGGGTCGATCCAGAACTCCAGCATCCCGCGCGGACAGTGAAAGGCACCGGGGATCATGCCATCGCGCTCCAACTCGCGTGGGTCGCGCAGATCGACAAAGATCACGTCCTCGACCCCGTGAAGCGCCAGCAACTCTGCTGCGGGGGCATGGGGGACCACCGCGTTCGCCTCTGCCACCATATCCTTGATCCGTCTCACTCTATGTCCTCCTTCGCGTGCGTTGGGTATAGGCTATCCGTCCCGCAGGGCGAAGGAAAGCGGGCGCGCTTGACTTTGCGTGCGCCTTGGCTCAGGTCTGCGCGCAACGAAAGGCCGTTGGAGGGCCGGGGATGAGCGACACGGAAAAGAAAGCCAATCGGCAACAGGTCTATACGCTCTTGGTCGAAATCGGGCGCAAGAGCGGTGACGGCCTGCCCGACAAGGCCACCGGCGCGGCCCTGATGATCTATGCCTCGGGTGTGGATGAGGCTGAAGCCGTGCGTGAAACCGTGGCAATCCTGAAGCAGGCCGATTGCGCGCCGCTCGATGTGTCAGGCTATGGCACCTTGGCCGAGCGTGAGGCGGAAGGCCATGACATCTCGGATGAAGAGCGCGCCCTCATGCAGCGCGCCCTCGATGAGAATTCTGTGATCGTAGCGCAGATGACGCCGTTTTTCGACTAGTTGCGGCAGGGCTTGGCATGCGACCTAGCAGCGCAGCCCGGACTTTGTTCCCCAAGGTAAACTCTACCTAAGGTCGTTATGCATTTATGCTATAAGGATTGGGCGCAATCTATTGGGGTGCGATTGGGCGCATGCCTGTCCGGGGCGTGAGTGGGCGTCGAATATGGAATAAAATTCCGTTTCACACCGATCATTTGAAACGTATGAATGCACTGATTGAACCCTATCCCTACGGATCCATATCCTAGAACGCGAGATAGATGGCATGACCTGTGCTAGGGTTCGTTTTGCAAAGTGACGGAGAGGCAGCAGTACCTATGGGGCAACAGGCCACTATGAAAAGCCAGTTGGAGGCGGGTGCGCGCCGCCGCAAATTGTCCTTTGCCTTTGTCTGGCTCGGGCTTGCGTTCACCTCGGTTTGGATGGTGATCACCGGGCTTAGCGGCGAGTTGGAGGTTTTCCTCGTCGGCGCGCTCGCCTTTGGCGGTTTTGCCTTTGTGCGGCTGCTCAAGAACCGATTGCCTTTGGTCTGGGTCAATACCTGTTGGCTGACATCAACCAATGTTGCGATTTTCCTAGGGGCGTGTGTCGTGCATGTCGACGGGCATATCGACATCATGCTGGTCCCGATGGTGGGCTTTCCCTTTGCCGTTTTTTCTATCTACCGCGACAGGTTCTACATCGCGGCTATGGTGGCCTTGCCAATTATCCTGTGGTTCACATGGTTTGTGTTGCACGATGTCCAGACTCCGATCATCGACCAAGCCACGGCCATTCGGTATTACGCCCCTATGTCAGCCCTCACGGCGTTTAGTATCATTGTCTACCCGGTGTTCTATTTTGCGATTGTCTCAGCGCAGCATTCGACCGAGATCAAGCGCGCCCGTCAGGATGCCGAACAATCGAGCCGTGCCAAGACGGTCTTGCTGTCGGGGATCAGCCACGAGATGCGCACACCGCTAAATGCGGTTATCGGTCTTGCTGAACTCTTGCGAGAGGATGGCATGAAAAAGGGGGATGCGCAGCAGGCCGACTTTGCCGGTCGGATCATGCAATCCGGTGAGACGCTCTTGGCGACAGTGGAAAAGACCATGCATTTCGCGGATATCGCAGCGCGGCGCTCGGCTGTGACGCTGGTTCCGGTGCCTGTTGCGGATGTGGTTGAGCGGGTGGTTGAGACCTACCGTCCCGAAGCGACACAGCGTGGCATCACGCTTGTGGCAGAGGAAACCAGCACACTCGTTCTCGCGGATCCTACCTTGTTTCAGGAGGCATTGGAGCAACTCTTGGAAAACGGCGTGCGGTATTGCGGAACTGGCGGCTGTGTGACGGTCGCGGTCGCGGGTGAGCGGGCCGGGTATCATAGAATCACGGTCTCTGATAACGGGCCCGGTTTTGGGGCGGTCGATCCAGCACTGGCCTTTGCGCCCTTTGAGCGGTTAGCGCATGCGACAGGAACGACATTCGGCGCGGGTATGGGGCTGGCTATCGCACGAATCAAGGCCGAGGCGATGTCTGGCAGTGTGGGGATAGATTTTGACGTGCCAAGCGGCGCGCGGGTCTGGATCGAATTGCCCGCCTCCTTTGACGAGGCAACATCCCGAACAGCGCTCAGGCCGCGCGGTTCATCGCAAGCGTGATCGCCTCATAGGGTTTGAGTACCGGCCAGATTGGACGGGGGTGTTCCGGAAGGCGGGCGCGGTCGAACCCGGCCAGAACGCTGGCCCCCAATAGGTCAGGGTTGCGCCGGAGCCGCCCGATATAGAGGCTCTCGGTGCGTGTGCCTGCCACGATGATCTCTTCGTGGGCGGGCAGCAGCAGGTGATGATAGCTGACAATATCGGAGGTCTGGGCGTAGAGCGCCGAGAATCCGTTGATCAGGTGCCGAGCCGGAACCAGAACGGCCTCGCATCCAAACAGGTATTCCACCTCAGAGCCACGGATCACCAGCCTTTGCTGCGGCGAGACGACGACATCTCGGCGAAGGCCGAAATAGGGTGCACGCAGGCGAACCGGCCGAAAGCTGCCCATGGCGGGCACTCGCCGCGTGACGGTTTGCAGCACCGGCACGATCTGTCCCTCGTCGGTATCCACGAGATGCCCGCGTTTGAGTTGACCCACAGGCATATAGCCGCTTGGGGTGCAGACCGGGACGTTCGTTGTCAGTCCGGGCATTGGGCCGATGGGTTCAATCCGGCTCGACAGAGCAACAAAGATCACGTCCGGGTCGATCTGGCGTTGTCTTGGATCGGTCAGCAAAGTGCGCAGATCTGCCAGCGGCATCGGATGCGGTGGCGGCAATGCAATGCTGTGGACGCGGTCCATCTCTGGCCGCTCGAGTGAGAGCCGTCCCCAACGGGCAGGCGCGTCCCAAGAGTAGGTTAGACGCAAGGTATCCGTGCGATCGTCGGCGCGGTAGGGTAGGGTGGCATGGCGTACATCCCCGGCCTGTGTCTCGATCAAGACGATCCCGCCCCCCGGAAGCGCCTGTATCGAAAAGCCGCCGCTCCACGGGTGACTACGGCTGAAGGCCACCAAGGTTTGCGGCCGTCCTTCAGACGAGAGCCGGGTTTCAATCATCAAAGTGCCGCGTGTCAACAAGGCGTTGGCATCGGGTGGGGGCGTTCCGTCTTGTTGCCGATCAAGACCGTGCAGGGCAAATCGCCCACCCGACTGATCGGAGATTCCGATCCACCCCATCGGTCAGGCCGCCACGCCCTGCGCCACCAAGAGACGCGCCTCGTAACTCTTGAGCGTGCGACGTACGGCAGGACTATAGCCTGCGCCGGTCTGAGGGTCGATTTCCGGGAAAAGCGTGCAAATCTCTGCGACAATCTCGGACTCAAAGCTTCGGGTGGTTTGCGGCCCGGGCAAGAAGCTCTCGGTGGCCAACCCTTCGGAAAAGACCACTTGATGCCGGTCAAAAAGGATGTGGACATAGTCCACCATACCCCCCTCGATACGCCGGACGGATCGGTCATTGACCAGATCACGCGCGGCAATCAGCACTTCGCGTTCGCCAAAGAGCAACTCTGCCAGAGAATCGCGGATCAGCACCCGGTGCAGAGGTGAGAGCAACAGCGCACGGTGCCGTCCAAACGTATTGGCCGCGATCTGGATCGGGGCAAAATCTCCGATGGCCGCAACCCGTCGATGCCCGATCCAGCGCAGGGGCTGCGCGCCGTCATCCTGTGTCATTACCAGGTCGCCCGGGCGTAGCATATCCACGGGCACTTCGCCCTCGGGCGTTCGGATCAGCGTGCCTGCCACAAAGCAGGGCACCGAATTGACGGTGACAAAGCCTACATCGGTCTGGCCCGTGCTGCTCTGGACCTCGTAGGTGAAGTTGAACACTTCGGTGTCGCCATCACCGATCACCTCAATGGTGCCGTCTGCGTTCAGCTGGATTTGCTGACCGGAATTGAGCGTGACGATGTCGCCGGCCGACACAGCCTTGCCGTTGATATGGGTAATCGTCAGCGTGCCTGCGGTGTTGTTGACGTCGTTGCCGAGCAGGTCGAGGATGCGGGTGCCTTCGGGAAAGAGCGTGGTCGTGTCATCCATCGCAACAAGCGTGGTTTGCACGCTGTCGGCCGCAATCAGAACGGTCGAGTCGTAGTTGGCATCCGTCACGTCCGCGATACCGATGCGGATGGAATTCACCTCGCCAGAGTTGACCGGTATGGTCAGGGTCATGGTCAAGGTAAACCCGTCCATCTCGGTGTTGAACTGGTCTTGGGTGTTGTCGATGAAAAGGTTGCTGTTGGACCCGGCGTTGAGGTTATTGGGGTCGATGTCGCCGTCCCCAACGCTAAGCGGCACAAGGTTGCCATTAATCCAGACGCCAAAGAAATCCTGGAACGCGCCCACGGCGAATTCCGGATATTCCTCGGAGGCGAAGACGAATTGCATCGTCATCACATCGCCGGTGGGGATGAAATCGACATCGAGGAAAGACGCGTCAAAGGTCTGCGCACCCGCGGCGGCGTTGAAATCCGCCACGCCATTCGGACCGCTTGAAGTGGTTGTTGTGCTGGCGCTCTCGTTCGATTGGAAGAAGTTGTTGTTGGTGAAGCCGCGCAAATCGCCGGTCGAGAACATGACGCCCGTATCGCTGGGCGTGACACCGGGCGATATGGCATTGCCGTTGCTATAGATGCCCGATGAGTCGCGGTCGCCTGTATAAGAGGCGTTGATCACCTGTGTGCCATCACCAAAGATCGTCTGCGCCATCTGGATCGCGGATGCGTTCCGATTAATCGGAATTTCGACGCCTGCCACCATGTCTTTGCCTGCCCCTTTTCAGAGGCAGCGTGCCAAGCTCACGCACGACCCGTGCGGGCCGCCCGATCCGGGTGCAATAGCGCATGGTACTGCCTGCGATGCGCCTTGCTGCTCGAATGTCGCGGACCAGTCTGTCCTTTACGGATCTGGCGGCCCTGACGTGGTTTGATCACCCTGCCTCGGGTTTTATTATATCCTTTTGGATAGCAAACAATTTCCGCGTTGTTAAGGTTTATTCGCTTTGGCCCTCCAAGCGCAGGCGCGCTGTGGCAAAGACGCCGTATGCCATGTGTTGTATTTCGCCCGGTTTGCCTTTGCCTGCGATCCGCGCTAGGCCTCCGCCAATACCGACTGACAGGACGCATACCATGCCCGAAACCCCGCTTGATCCCGCTCGCCTGACGGCTGATCTCATCCGCTGCGCCTCGGTCACACCCGAAGAAGGCGGTGCCCTGCGCCTGCTGCAAGAGGTGCTCGGTGAGGCTGGATTCACTTGCACTCGTGTGGATCGCGGCGGGGTCCCCAATCTCTTTGCCCGCTGGGGAGCGAAAGGGGCGGCGCGCAGTTTCGGCTTTAACGGGCATACCGATGTGGTGCCTGTGGGGGATCTGGCGGCATGGTCCGTGCCACCCTTTGGTGGGGTCGAGAAAGACGGCATGATCTGGGGGCGTGGGGCCACGGATATGAAATCGGGCGTTGCGGCCTTTGCTGCGGCGGCGGTGGATTTCGTGCGCGACACGCCGCCCGACGGGGCGGTGATCCTCGCCATCACAGGCGACGAGGAAGGCGACGCGCTCGATGGCACAGTGGCCTTGCTCGATTGGATGAAGGCGCAGGGCGAGGTCATGACAGCCTGCCTTGTCGGAGAGCCGACCTGCCCCGAGCGCATGGGCGAGATGATCAAGATCGGGCGGCGCGGTTCGCTCTCGGCTTGGTTCACGCTGACCGGGGTGCAGGGCCATTCCGCATATCCGCACCGCGCCCGTAATCCGCTGCCTGCGATGGCGCGGCTGATGGACCGGCTCGCATCACACCGGCTGGACGAGGGCACGGCGCATTTCGATCCCTCGACGCTGGCGGTCGTGACCATCGACACCGGCAATCCTGCGACCAATGTGATCCCGGCGCAGACCCGCGCCACTGTCAATATCCGGTTTAACGATGCGCATCACAGCGCCGATCTGATCAGCTGGATGCAGGCCGAATTGGACGGAGTCTGCGCAGAGTTCGGTGTCACCGGCGAGATGCGCGTCAAGGTGTCGGGCGAGAGCTTTCTCACCCCGCCAGGGCCGCTCTCGGACTTGGTCGCGCGCGCGGTCGAGGCAGAGACCGGCGTTGTGCCCGTGCTGTCGACCACTGGCGGCACCTCGGATGCCCGCTTTGTCAAGGATCACTGCCCGGTGGTGGAATTCGGCCTTGTCGGGCAGACCATGCATCAGGTCGATGAGCGGGTCGAGGTGGCGCAGATTCACCAGCTCAAGGCGATTTATGCCCGTATTCTTCGGGATTACTTTGGCTGATGCGCCGCTATTTGATCGTCATGGTCAAGGAACCGCGCCCCGGTCGTGTTAAATCGCGTCTGGGTCGTGACATCGGCATGGTCGCAGCGGCGTGGTGGTTTCGGCATCAGGTGGCGCGGCTCTTGCGGGCGGTGGACGATCCCCGCTGGCAGCTGGTGCTCGCGGTGTCCCCGGATCACGCCGGGCTCAAGAGCCGCGTTTGGCCGGCACATTTGCCCCGTGTGGCGCAGGGTGCGGGTGATCTGGGCGACCGGATGGGGCGGCTCTTGCGCAGTATGCCGCCCGGCCCTGTCTGCATTATCGGTGCGGATATTCCGGGTGTCACCCGTGCATACGTCGCGCGGGCCTTTTCGGCGCTTGGACGCAACGACGCGGTGTTCGGCCCGGCGATGGACGGGGGCTATTGGCTGGTCGGTCTGAAACGGTCGCGGCCTGTCGCACCCACGCTCTTTCACGGGGTCCGCTGGTCAACTGCGGATGCCCTCGGTGATACGATCAAAACACTGCCGGGCGCGCGTATCGCGTTTGTCGACCGCTTGCGCGATGTGGATACGGCAAGCGATCTGAAACCGTCGGATTAAGGGCGTTTCGGATGCTGCTCTAGCGCTTGCGGTCTCGGCGGCTGCTCATGGGCTGGAACGCCACCCCTACATGCGCTTCGCAATAAGGCTTGCCCGATTGCACCGGCAGGCCGCAAAACCAGAAATCGGGCGTGGCGGGATCGCCCACCGGCCATTTGCAGGTGCGCTCTGTCAATTCCATCAGCGTGAGCTTCTTGGCCTTCTTCTCGATCTCGCTCACTTTGGCCAGTGCCTCGGGGTCGATCTCGTTTGCTGAGGGCTGCGGTGGCAGGGGTTGGCCTGCGGGAATGATTGCCTTGATCCGGCTGATCGGGGCCACGACAACGGGTTCGTTTGCAGGCTCCTGCTGTTCTTCCACACGTGCCGCGGGCTTGGGCGCGGGCTTGGGCGCTTCTGCAGCCTTGGCGGCGGCGGCCGGCTTTGCCTTGGTTTCCGCCGTGTTCGGGGCAGGGGCCGCTGTTGATCCGGTGCCATTGCGATTTGACAGGCCAAGGCGATGCACCTTGCCAATCACTGCATTGCGGGTAACGCCGCCCAATTCCTTGGCGATCTGGCTTGCAGACTGACCTTCTCCCCACATCTTCTTGAGCATTTCAACGCGTTCGTCGTTCCAGGACATCGGGGCTTCCTTCGGTCAAAAGGCGGACCGGGCCCCGGGCCCGCCGCCTTGCAAATCTGATCAAGCCCCTATTCTAGTCACTGGCGTGTGAGTTACAAGGCATCGAATCGTGGGCGGGCTGCACATAGTGGTGGAAACACGCCCAAAAGAGCCAGACCAACCAGGCAAGGAGCGGCAAATGACAGATCATGCACGAGAGGATAGATCGACCGTCATGGCGGCAATGGGCGCACGGCGGTTCGGGCGGGTCAACTGGCTTGGGTTGGCCACGCTGGCAGAGCGTGAAACACGCCGTTTCATGGCGGTTTGGACCCAGACTATCCTTGCGCCGCTGGTCACGGCAGGTCTCTTTCTGCTGATCTTCACCATCGCTATCGGTCCCACCCGTGGCGATGTCATGGGCGTTGCCTTTACCACCTTCATCGCGCCCGGCATTCTGATGATGACGGTCATTCAGAATGCCTTTGCCAATACCTCTTCGTCCATTGTCATCTCAAAGGTGCAGGGCAATATCGTGGACACCCTGATGCCGCCGCTCTCGGCGGGCGAGTTGGTGTTGGGCTATCTTGCGGGGGGCGTGGGGCGTGGTCTGCTGGTGGCTGTCGCGATCTGGCTTGGGTTATGGGTCTTTCTCGGGATCGGGCTTGCGCATCCTTTGTGGGCGCTTTGTTTTGTGCTGCTCGGTGCCGGGTTTCTGAGCGGGATCGGCATCGTCGCTGGGATTTTTGCCAACAAGTTCGATCAGATGGCGGCGATCACCAATTTCATCGTGACCCCTCTCGCCTTTCTGTCGGGCACTTTCTACTCGGTCGAGGCGCTGCCGCCGGTGCTCTACACGGTCACGCATTTCAACCCGATTTTCTATCTCATCGACGGCGCCCGCTATGGGGTGATCGGGGTGTCGGACAGCGATCCCTTGCTTGGACTGACCGTGGGGGCTGCGGCGACGATAGCGGTCTGCCTGATTGCGTGGCGCATGTTGGCCACAGGGTATCGGCTGAAGGCGTAGAGGCTGGCCCGCCTATCCCGCAAAGAACAGGAGCGGGAGCACACCGAGCAAAGTCGACATCAATCCGCCGCCATCCTCGTCCTCGTCCTCATCGTCAGCGTGTTGATCCGGTGGCGGGTCTTCGGGGGGGAGCATGGGCAGGACTGGATCATCGTCCGGCAGATCGTTTTCCGCAATCTCCAGCACCGCGTCGGTATAGATGGGATTGGTCATTTCGATCATCAGGATTTCCCGAGGGGCGAGATCCGTGATCAGAATGCCATCGTCCAAGAGCGTATCGGAATCCTCTTGGGTGACCCGCGGCACCGCCGATGTGAAAGTGGGGTTTTCCCCCTCGGCCACACCAAGGCGCGTGATCGTGATCTGACCAGGGTCGGTCACCAGATTATTGAAATCGACAATCTGCTCCTCGGCCTCATCAGAGGTTGAGGCGATAAAGGTTACGAGCCGGTCTTCGGCATAGAAGCTGTGCACATCTGCGGTGGTGCCTTGCACTTCGGTCTCGCGGCCTTCGCTCCCTACGAGCGATAGTGGCCGGGTGCCCGGCAGGACATCGTTCATCAGGCGGAACATTTCCCCCGCGACGCGCATCTCGGCGTCCCCCTCGACTTCGGTCAAGGCGGTGCGGCTGTTGAGTTGAAGCGCCCAGACATGCGCGGCATCGACACCGCCCCAATGAAACGCCTCAACGATGTTGAGCATTTCATGGGCCTGCTTCAGGCCGAATTCCTCTTCGCGTGTCTCTCCGACCGTCCGTTTGAGATTCCATTCCGTCGCATAGATTTTCAGCTCTGGCATTTGATCGAGCCAGGTATCCTCGATCTGGGACAATTCAAATGTCCGGCTGCCGGGCACATCTTCGCCACGTGAATAGATATGCGCGACAACGCCATCCACTGCCGCGCGCTCGGCCTCGGTGTCGAACTGGTCGACGAGGATGGCGTTATTCACCTTGGACCATGCGACCTCGCCTGAAGAATAGATGTAATCCGCCTCGGACAGGGACAGGCCGAACATCTCGTTCACGGCCGCGAGTTGTTCCGTGCCCGTGCCCTCAAACAGGTCGGACAAATTCGACTGCCCGTTGTTCGTGCCCATTTGCACGAGAATATCGGTGTCCGCAAACTGAGGGCTTTCGGGATGCCGGGACATTTCGTCGTCGATGATCAGCGCCATCTCAGAGGCCAGCCGACCATACTCGAGCGTGGTCATCTCGCCGCTGCCCCAATATTCATTGCCGATTTCAAAGGCCTGAATCGTTGGGGCCGGGCCGAAATTGCCATTCGCAATATCCGCGATGAAGTTGCGGACCGCGGTTTCGTCCACAGCGGCAAAACGATGACCATGCGCATCGGTGTCATCGGCCAGAAAGTCACGGGTCGGCAGGACGATGGTCAGAGCGATGCCAGCCTCGGACGCATAGCGGAACATTTCGATGACAGAGGTCAGGACCTGATCTTCATCAGCGCTTGGCGGGTCAGACAGGCGATCCGCCTCGTAAATGCAGGCGCATTCCTCGGTCAGAGCGCCGCCGGGGTAGCGAAGGTGGGCAATCCCGAGCGTGGCCGCGGTGTCCGGGTAAGTGCCATTGTCCCCGACGACATCGCGGGTCGCAAGCAGGTTTCCCCCGAAATGCTCGGCAGTAAAGGAGGGGCCCTCGGCGCTCTCGATCGATAGAATGAATGGCATCCCACGGCTCCGATCTGCCCGGAGTAAACCGGCACAGGTGTGTTTCGTCCGAAGATACTATTTAAGGGAGATTACAATATTAGTAACACAACCTTAGCGTGATTATTGTTGCAGAGCAACACTTAAGCAGCCCTTTTGCGAGGGGGTAATCAACGTTTGGGCTGTAATTCGGGTGGCGCCGTAATCCTGACCCGCAGAGGCTTAACGACAGACCTGCTCGGCGCGTTGCGCATATGCGCTGTAGGCATCCCAGAAGCGCTCGTCGCCGGGGCGCTTGGATTGCCGGATATCCTGTGCGGCCTGCGGATCGCGGTAAAAGCGCACCGCGCGGCGCTGTTGCGCACTGCTCAGTGTGTCATTTGCAACGGCTTGAATACAGCCGCAGAGGGCACGGGAGCGGGCCTTGCGGTCGGATTGCATGCAGGCGCTGTTTATGGGGCCACTGGCCATCGGGATCGCACCGCTGTTCCCGCGATAGCCATCACCCCCGCCGCACCCCGCCAAGGCCAGCACCGCCCCCAACATCACCCATTGCTTCATGACCCGTGCCTCTTGCTCGTTTGTCCCGCCCGGTTTTGGGCCTTTGTTGTTGGACTGTTTGCCTCAATTGCCGAGATTCTTCAATTCGCAACAGGGGGGCGCACAGCGATTGTCGTCCGCCGCTGTCGCGGTCGTATTGAATGGCATGTCGCGACGGAACGTCCGTGCGGGTAGGCCAAAAGTGCCCGGAGGCGTCCTGCTGCATCTGGCTATGACCTGAGCCAAGCCAGACAATACCGATAGCGTTCGGGCATGTCGCCACCGCCGCTTTCGGCTCTCCTTGGCAGGCCGGACGCAAGCGTTAAAGTGCCGGTGCGGTGAGGCTCAGGTCGGGCGAACGTGGAAATCCGCCGTTTGTGCCGCAAGGTTGGTGTTACTTCTTTTTCTTGCCTTTCTTGGGCTTCTTGTCCGCGCCGGATTTGCCCGACTTCTTGTCCTTCTTTTTCTTTTTGCTCTTTTTGTCCTTCTTGCTGCCGTCTTTCTTGGACTTCGACGTGTCCTTGGAGGGCTTGCTCTCTTCAGGCCCTTTGGGCGTCGCCGGGGCTACCTCGGGTATCTCTGGGCTAACGACGGCCATCTTCGCCACAGCGATGAACCGCTCGGCGCGCGCCTCGGAAATGCCGCGCACCTTGGTTAGCGTCGCCACGTCGGCCTTGCTCAGGTCTTGGGTGGTCGTGATGCCTATATCGGCGAGGCCAAGAGCAATAGCAGGGCCGACGCCGGGAATGTCGTTGAGATCTGACATGGTCTTTTTCCTGTGAGGTCGTGAGTTGCTGTTAATTGATATGTGTGATGGCGGGCGTCGGGACATGGAGCGCTTCGGTATCAGAGGAAGATCACTTTCGCTTCTTTCCGCGCTTGGATTTGTGTTTTTGAGGCTGGGGACCAGTGCTTTCGCCGATGATGTCCTCTGCCTCTGAGGTCGCGGGCTCTCTCGGCGCATGTGCCGCGACAAAGCTACGGATGAAGGCACGGATTTCGCGCGCCGCACTTGTATCCAAAGCCTCGCAGAGCGCAACGAAATCGTCCCGATCCTTGCCGTTGATACGCAGGATCAATTGGCTATCCTTGCGCTCTTTCAGTTTGCGCGATCCGTCTGCCATGGGCCGTGCTCCTCCACCGGGCACAGAATACCAATTTGCCTATGCAATGTATATACATTTCGCAGCCATTTCTGACTGAGAAACGAAAGCGGCGCACCCATGGCGCGCCGCTCCGTTCTACTTTAATTGTCTTGCCAGTCAGGCCGTGCTGCCCTGCAACGGCATAACGGTCAATTCCCCCTCTTGCCGGGCCTTGATCGCAAGGGCCGCGGCGTGCGACCCGGCCATGGTCGTGTAATACGGGATCTTGTCATAGAGCGCGACGGAGCGGATTTCACGACTATCCTCAACCGCCTGCGTGCCTTCGGTCGTGTTCATCACCAGCGCGATTTGCCCGTCCTTGAGCAGGTCCACGATATTTGGGCGCCCCTCATAGACCTTGTTCACGATCTCGCAGGCGATGCCTGCCTCGGATAGGAACGCCGCCGTCCCGCGCGTCGCGATGATCTCGAAACCAAGGTCTACCAATACCTGTGCCGCCTCGATCATCTGCGGTTGTTTGTCCATATCCTTGATCGAGATGAACACGCGCCCGCTCTCAGGCAGGTCCACGCCTGCACCCATCTGCGCCTTGAGGAAGGCGCGCGGGAAAGACACATCCCAGCCCATCACCTCGCCCGTCGAGCGCATTTCTGGCCCAAGGATGGTATCCACGCCGGGGAAGCGGGCAAAGGGCAGCACCGCCTCCTTGACCGAGAACCACGGCATATTGGGATCGGCCAACGTCATCTGATCAGCCATCGGCAGGGTGCCTGGCTTGGTTTCCTTGGGGTAGGGACCACGGAAGGGGAAGGCGTCGAGCGTCTCACCGGCCATCAGGCGCGCGGCAATTGACGCAATGGCGCTATCGGTCGCCTTGGCCACAAAGGGCACGGTGCGGCTGGCGCGGGGGTTTACCTCGATCAGATAGATGTCGTCGCCCTTGACCGCGAACTGCACGTTCATGAGACCCACGACATTAAGTGCGAGCGCGAGGGCCTCGGTCTGTTTCTTGATCTCGGCAATGGTCGCATCGCTCAGCGAATAAGGCGGCAATGAGCAGGCGGAGTCGCCCGAATGCACACCCGCTTCTTCGATATGCTGCATGATGCCGGCCACATGGACACGGGTGCCGTCGCAGAGCGCGTCCACATCACATTCGATGGCGCCAGAGAGGTAGCTATCCAGCAACACCGGGCTATCGCCCGAGACCACGACCGCCTCGGCGATGTAGCGTTCCAGATGCGCCATGTCGCGCACGATCTCCATCGCGCGCCCGCCCAGCACATAGGAGGGGCGGATGACCAGCGGAAAACCGATGTCCTCGGCTATGGCAAGCGCCTGCGCGTCCGTGCTCGCAATGCCATTGTGCGGTTGTTTCAATCCGAGTTTGTTGACAAGCGCCTGAAACCGCTCGCGGTCTTCGGCAAGATCAATGGCATCGGGCGTGGTGCCAAGGATCGGAATCCCCTCTGCTTCGAGAGCCCGCGCGAGTTTGAGCGGCGTTTGTCCGCCAAACTGCACGATGACCCCATGCAGCGTGCCATTCTCCTGCTCTTTGGTCAGGATCTCCATCACATGTTCAAAGGTCAGCGGCTCGAAATAGAGGCGGTCCGAGGTGTCATAATCAGTCGAGACCGTCTCGGGGTTGCAGTTGATCATGATCGTCTCATACCCAGTCTTGGACAGGGCAAAGCAGGCATGACAGCAGCAATAGTCGAACTCGATCCCCTGACCGATGCGGTTGGGGCCGCCGCCCAGAATGACGACCTTCTTGGCGTTCGACGGACGTGCCTCGCATTCGACCTCGCCCATCATGGGGGCCTCGTAGGTGGAATACATATAGGGTGTCTGCGCCTCGAACTCTGCGGCGCAGGTGTCGATCCGCTTGAACACGGCGCGCACGCCCAGATTGATACGTGCGCGGCGCACCTGACCTTCGTCGCGTCCCGTCAGTTTGGCCAGACGCGCATCGGTAAAGCCAAGCATCTTGAGCTGCCGCAGGCCATTTTCGTTCAGGGGCAGGCCGTCGCGGCGAATGCGCTCTTCGGCCTCGACAATCTCTCGAATACGGGCAAGGAACCACGGATCGAACGCGGTCGCCGCGTTGATCTCGTCGTCGCTGAGGCCATGGCGCATCGCCTGCGCGATGGTGCGCATCCGATCGGGCGTGGCGACGGAAAGCGCACGGATGATCGCGGCCTTGTCAGGGGCCCCCTCAATGTCGACCTCGTCAAACCCGGTGAGGCCCGTTTCCATGGACGCCAATGCCTTTTGCAGGCTCTCGTGGATCGTGCGGCCGATCGCCATCGCTTCGCCCACCGATTTCATCGCGGTGGTCAGATTCGGCCTGGCACCGGGGAATTTCTCAAAGGCAAAGCGTGGAATCTTGGTAACGACATAGTCGATGGTCGGCTCGAAAGAGGCCGGTGTCACCTTGGTGATGTCATTGTCCAACTCGTCGAGCGTATAGCCCACGGCCAGCTTGGCCGCGATCTTGGCAATGGGAAAACCTGTGGCCTTGGACGCAAGCGCCGATGACCGCGACACGCGTGGGTTCATCTCGATTACCACCATGCGCCCGTCTTCGGGGTTCACGGCCCATTGCACGTTGGAACCGCCGGTTTCCACCCCGATCTCGCGCAGCACGGCGATGCTGCCATTGCGCATGATCTGGTATTCCTTGTCGGTGAGCGTAAGTGCCGGGGCCACGGTGATCGAATCGCCCGTATGCACGCCCATCGGATCGACGTTTTCGATTGAGCAGACGATGATGGCATTGTCCGCTTTGTCGCGGACCACCTCCATCTCGAATTCCTTCCAGCCAAGCAGGCTCTCGTCGATCAGGATCTGGCTGACGGGCGAGGCGTCGAGGCCGGTCTTGCAGTAATGGATATAGTCGTCGCGATTGTAGGCCACGCCGCCGCCGGTGCCACCAAGGGTAAAGGCCGGGCGGATGATCGCGGGAAGGCCCACATAATCAATCGCCGCCATACATTCATCCATGTTGTTGGCGATGGTTGCTTTGGGATTCTCGATCCCGAGACGGTCCATCGCCTCGCGGAAAAGTTTGCGGTCTTCGGCCATTTCAATGGCTTGGCGGTTGGCCCCGATCAGTTCCACGCCGAATTTCTCCAGCACGCCCATGTCCGCCACGGCCAGCGCGGTGTTCAGCCCGGTTTGTCCGCCCATCGTGGGCAAGAGTGCGTCGGGTCGTTCCTTTTCGATGATGCGCGCCACGACCTCGGGGGTGATCGGCTCGATATAGGTGGCATCGGCCAATTCCGGATCGGTCATGATCGTTGCGGGATTCGAGTTGACGAGAATGACCCGATACCCTTCTTCGCGCAACGCCTTGCAGGCCTGAGCGCCGGAATAGTCAAATTCGCAGGCCTGTCCGATGATGATTGGCCCCGCTCCGATGATCATGATGGATGAAATATCGGTTCTTTTCGGCATATCGGTCCCCGGGCAGCTGGAAGGGCAGGAGGGGCTGGCCCACCTGCGCAAATTGGTGGGGTTATAGCCATCACGGGCCGGGGTGCAAGGGGCAAACCCGTGCCGCGCTCAGGAGGTTTCGGGCAACTCCGCAGCATCCTCCAGAATGACCCGGTCAAGCGCGCCCATGCCGCTGTTGTCACGCTGCGGATAGAGGATCAGCCGGTCGATCACCTGCCCTTGCAGCGCTTCGGCTGGATGGGTCGTGAACGTGTCATATGTCCCGCGGGCGACAAACCGGTCCCGCGCCACTAGCGCTGACCCCAGATACCCCTCGACCACCACCTGTGGCGCGCCTGTTTCTGTCTGCCAATCCAGCGAGACAAAGGTAAAGGGCGCATCACGCAGAATCGCCACCGCGCCGCGCGTGTTCATCGCGCTCTCGATCTCATTTGGGCCATCGCTGCCATTACCGGATTTCTTGGCCGAGGAAATCATCATGTCGCGGGTGACGATGCGGTAGCCATCCTCGGGCATTTCGATGGGAGCGGGCCCTTCTTCGGGCCCCTCGAAGCCGATAGAGACCTGCCCCGCCTCTGCGACCGAGGCCATGAGCCAGAGGCAGGCCAATCCACCGATCCACCGCTCCATGCCTGTAATCTCCTCACGAACGCCTCTGCGCAGCGTTTCTCGACGATCAGGCGCTGTCAAGGGCGCATACGACCGCAAAACCGGCTCGAACCGACGCATTTAAGGGTGTGCTTTGTGGATCGTGGGCCTAAATACAGTCCACTTGTCAAGAGGACGCAACGTGCAGATTCGGTTCGATCATGGTCCCTACGAAGACGCCTGCCAGTTCGCGCAGGCCGAGCACTTGATCGTGGCCCATACGCCCGACGAGGTGCCCGGCGCGCTTGCGGCGCTTGATGCAGCGAGGGCAGAGGGCTATTGGCTGGCGGGTTTTGCCAGCTATGAACTTGGTCACGCGCTGGAGACGCGGTTGGCATCCTATATGCCTGCGACCCGTCGTTTGCCGCTCTTGCAATTCGGGACCTTTGCCGCACCCGGACCTGCCGCGCCGCTCAAGGTGGGTCCGGCCACGCTTTGCGATCTTGTGCCGGACTGGGATCAGGCGCGATATGCGCGGGCCTTTGAGGCGGTGCATGACTATATCTGTGCGGGCGACATCTATCAGGCCAACCTCACCTTTCCGTTGCGTATGACGGCCCAGGGTACACCGCAGGCGCTCTATGCGGCCCTCTGCGCCATACAGCCGGTGCGCTATGGCGCATTGATCGAGGCGGCGGGCCTTCCTGCGATCCTGTCGCGCTCGCCCGAGTTGTTCTTTCGCACCCACGCTGACGGGCGGATGGAAACCCGGCCCATGAAAGGTACGCAGCCGCGTAGCGCGGATGCGGCAGAGGATGCGCGCCGCCGCTTCTTTTTGCAATCGGATGCCAAGAACCGCGCCGAAAACCTGATGATCGTGGATCTTTTGCGCAATGACATCAGCCGTGTAAGTGTGCCCGGGTCAGTGCGCGTGCCTGAGCTCTTCTCGGTCGAGACCTACGAGACCCTGCATCAGATGACCTCGCTCATCACCGCCGATCTGATGCCCGGCATGGGTCTGTCGGATATCCTGCGCGCGCTCTTTCCCTGTGGCTCGATCACCGGGGCACCAAAGCTTCGGGCGATGCAGATTCTGGCCGAGCTGGAACAGCACGCCCGCGACATTTATTGCGGGGCCATCGGTTGGGCTGCGCCGGATGGGCGGGCCGAGTTCAACGTGGCCATCCGCACCCTGATGGTCGAGGACGGGCGCGCCACCCTCAACGTGGGCGGCGGCGTGGTCTATGACAGCACCGCGGCGGGCGAATACGAAGAGGCGCTGTGGAAGGCGCGGTTCGCCCGCGCGCTTGCCCCCGTTCCAGCCTGATCCGCCCTATTCGGCGGCGTGGCGCAGGCCAGCATTACCGTCGCAATAGAGGTAATCGCGCGTGAGCGGCACGGCATCCTGTTTCGGCGTCAACTGGAACTGGAACACCACCTGATTGTTGAGCCGAAAGGTCAGTTCGCTCGCAATCAGGTAATAGCGCCACATGCGGCAAAAGCGGTCATCATAGAGGGCGCGCGCGCGCTCGATGTTGGCCTCGAATCGCTCGCGCCAGAGGCGCAGGGTTTCCGCGTAATGCAGGCGCCAGACCTCGACATCGGTTGTGACCAGCTTGTGCCGCTCCACTGCTGCCATCGTCTCGGACATCGCAGGGCAATAACCGCCTGGAAAAATATACTTGGTGATCCAGGGGCTTGTCGCGCCCGGCGGCCCCGCGCGCCCGATGGTGTGAATCAGCGCAATGCCATCCGGGGCCAGAAGCCGCTCGACCGTGGCGAAATACGCATCATAGTGCGGCACGCCGACATGCTCGAACATGCCCACCGACACGATGCGATCAAACTGTCCCGTCACATCGCGGTAGTCCATCAGGTGAAATCGCGCCTTGTCCGCCAGCCCTGCCTTTTGCGCGCGCTGATTGGCAATCGTGTGCTGTTCCTGCGACAACGTCACACCTGTTACCTGGGCGCCAAAGTCTCGTGCCAAGGTCAGACCCATGCCGCCCCAACCACAGCCGATGTCGAGCACGCGCATGCCTGGCTCGATCAACAGCTTGGCCGCGATATGCGCCTTCTTGGCGGCTTGTGCCTCTTCCAGCGTCATGTCGGGACGGGCGAAATAGGCGCAGGAATACTGCCGGTCGGCATCGAGAAAGAGATCGTAAAGCTCGCCCGAGAGGTCATAGTGATGCGCCACATTGGCACGCGAGCGCGCCGCCGGGTTGAACTGATCCAGACGCCGCTTGAACCAGCGTAGCGCCTCAAGCGGGCGGCGAAACCATGGCTGCCCTTGCGCGCCAATGTTGCGAATGGCGAGGCTGAGAAAGCCATATAGATCATCGCCCTCGATGGTCAGCGTGCCGTTCATATAGCCTTCACCCGCCGCTAGGTCAGGTGAGAGCACGATGCGGCGGGGCAGGGTTGGGTCGTGCAGCGTGACGGCCACGCAGTCGCCCCCCGCGCCATAGGTCCGCGTGATCCCGTCGGGATAGGTCACGCGCAAACATCCGCTTTTGAAAAAATGGGTCAGCAACCCATCCAGAGCCTTGGTCCACATGTCACACCCCATGTCCGCGCGCCCAAACGGCGCATTTCAACGGTGTACCAAACCGGTCCTACTTCCCGTGTTCCCCGGGTCTGCCTGCTCGTGTGGCGGGTATTTTTGCGCAGATTGCCCTTTGTGTAAACGGTTTTGCGGTGTGCATCGCCCCACGCCCTTGACTTTGCCGCCCCGCCAAGGTGTATCGGCCCGAACCCAAGATCAACGCCCCGAGCCGGGACCGGAGAGCCAACATGCACGCATATCGCAGCCATTCCTGCGCAGACCTGACCAAATCGGACGTGGGTGCCGATGTCCGCCTTTCCGGATGGGTGCACCGTATCCGCGATCATGGCGGGGTTCTTTTTATCGACCTGCGCGATCACTATGGCGTGACGCAGCTCATCTGTGACCCCGATAGCCCGGTTTTTGCGCAGGTGGAAAAGCTGCGCAGCGAATATTGCATTCGAATCGATGGTGTGGTGAAGGCGCGCGACGCGGGGCTGATCAATCCCAAGATCCCGACCGGCGAAATCGAGGTGTTCATTCGAGACATGGAAGTGCTCGGCGCTGCCGCCGAATTGCCGCTTCAGGTGTTCGGCGATCAGGAATACCCCGAGGAAACGCGCCTGCGCTATCGCTATCTCGACCTGCGCCGCGAGGCGATGCAGCGCAACATGACCCTGCGCTCGGATGTGGTGGCGGGGATGCGCCGCCGCATGTGGGATCAGGGCTTCCGCGAGTTTCAGACGCCGATCATCACCGCCAGCAGCCCCGAGGGCGCGCGCGACTTTCTGGTGCCAAGCCGTTTGCATCCGGGCAAGTTCTATGCCCTGCCGCAGGCACCGCAGCAATTCAAACAGTTGATCATGGTCAGTGGGTTTGACAAGTATTTCCAGATTGCCCCCTGTTTCCGCGATGAAGACCCGCGCGCCGACCGCTCGCCCACGGATTTCTATCAGCTCGACATGGAAATGAGCTTTGTCACCCAAGCGAATGTGTTCAACACCATCGCGCCCGTGATTGCGGGCGTGTTTCAAGAGTTTGGTGGCGGCAAGACGGTGGACGCGCCCGAGGCTTGGCCGCAGATTTCCTATGCAGATTCAGCGCTTTGGTATGGCACGGACAAGCCCGACCTGCGCAATCCGATCAAGATGCAGGACGTGTCCGAGCATTTCCGCGGATCTGGCTTTGCCATTTTCGCCAAGCTCTTGGAGCAGGACGGCACCGAGGTCCGCGCCATTCCTGCCCCCACGGGCGGCAGCCGCAAGTTCTGCGACCGGATGAATGCCTTTGCTCAGAAAGAGGGCCTGCCGGGGATGGGGTATATCTTCTGGCGGGAGGCCGATGGCGCGATGGAGGCTGCAGGCCCCCTCGCCAAGAACATCGGCCCCGAACGGACCGAGGCCATTCGCCAGCAGCTTGGGCTTGAGGTGGGCGATGCCGCGTTCTTCCTCGGGGGCAAGCCTGCGGCCTTTGAACGGGTTGCGGGCAAGGCGCGCACGGTCATTGGCGATGAATTGGGTCTGACCGATCAGAACCGCTATGCCTTTGCCTGGATTGTCGATTTCCCGATGTATGAGGCCGACGAGACCACTGGCAAGATCGATTTCTCGCACAACCCGTTTTCGATGCCGCAGGGCGGGATCGAGGCGTTGAATGGCGATCCGCTCAAGGTTCTGGGGTATCAATATGACCTCGCCTGCAATGGCTATGAGCTGGTTTCGGGCGCGATCCGCAACCACAAGCTCGACATCATGATCAAGGCGTTCGAGCTGGCAGGCTATGGCGAGGAAGAGGTGCGCAAGCGCTTTGGCGGCATGGTCAACGCCTTTCAATACGGGGCGCCGCCGCATGGCGGCTGTGCGGCGGGGATCGACCGGATCGTGATGCTTTTGGCGGGCACCTCGAACATCCGCGAGGTCATCATGTTCCCGATGAACCAGCGGGCCGAGGATCTGATGATGAACGCGCCGTCGGACCCGACGTCAGATCAGTTGATGGAACTGGGCCTGCGGGTCATTCCGCAAGACTAGGCGGGGCTTTCCCTTGGCGCGATATTGAGGCAATGTCGCGCTAACGAATTCGTGCGGGGCCCCTAAAAATGACGCAAAATCGGCCAGTTGGGCCAAAGCTGTTGAACTGGACCCCACCGCCGACGCCGGATGGAACGTCGCTGATCGGGCGATACGCGCGCCTGGAACGTCTGGATGCGGATCGACACGCGGCGGATTTGCACCGCGCGTTTTCGGTAGATGATGCGATCTGGGACTATCTGCCCTATGGGCCGTTTTCCTCGTCAGCGCAGTTGCACCGATGGGCGCGGGAAATGGCGGCGGGGAATGATCCGCTGTTCTATGCCATTACCGACCTCGACACAGGGCATGTGGGGGGTATTGCCAGCTATCTGCGGATCACGCCGCAGGCGGGCTCTATTGAGGTGGGGCATATCAATTTTGCCCCATCCCTCCAGCGCACGCGCGCCGCGACGGAGGCAATTTTCCTTTTGATTCAATGGGCTTTTGAGGCGGGCTATCGCCGGTTCGAGTGGAAATGCGACGCGCTCAACATGCCGTCGCGACGGGCGGCACAGCGGTTGGGGCTGAGTTATGAGGGGATTTTCCGGCAGGCGACGGTGGTCAAGGGGCGCAATCGCGACACGGCGTGGTTTGCCGCGATTGACGCTGAATGGCCCGCGCTGAAAGAGGCGTTTTCATTCTGGCTGGACCCTGCGAATTTTGACGCGGAGGGCCGCCAACGCGAGAGCCTTGGCAGCCTTACGCGGCTTGTGCGGGTTTCTTCCGATCCCGCACAGCACTGAATTTCCCTGCGATTACAACAGGTCAGGCGGTGTCGCCTCGCGCGCCAGTTCCGCCGCGACCTGATCCAGCGGCACAATGCGGCTGTCCTTTTCGCCCAGACGGCGCAGGGACACGGTGCCATCTTCGACCTCGCGCGGACCGCAGGCCAGGATCACCGGAACCTTGGCCAGAGAGTGCTCGCGGACCTTGTAATTGATCTTTTCGTTGCGGGTGTCGGCCTCGGCGCGGATGTTAAGGTCTGTAAGGTTCTGGGCGACTTTTGTAACGTAGTCGTCCGCCTCGGACACGATGGAGGCGACCACCACCTGACGGGGGGCCATCCAGAAGGGCAGGCGGCCCGCGTGTTCCTCGATCAGGATGCCGATGAAGCGCTCGAAGCTGCCGAGGACGGCGCGGTGCAACATCACGGGACGGTGTTTGGCCCCATCGGTGCCGATGTAATTTGCATCCAGCCGCTCGGGCAGGACGAAATCCACCTGATGCGTGCCGCATTGCCATTTGCGCCCGATGGCGTCGGTCAGGGTGAATTCCAGCTTGGGCCCGTAGAACGCGCCTTCGCCTGGGTTAACCTTGGGTTCGATGCCGGCAGCGCGGGTGGCGGACAAAAGGGCCGCTTCGGCCTTGTCCCAAACCTCGTCTGACCCGGCGCGCACGTCGGGGCGGGTAGAGAACAGAACCTCGAAATTCGGGAAGCCCAGATCGGCGTAGATGCCCGACAGGAAGGCGATGAAGCGGGCCGTTTCCGATTCGATCTGATCCTCGGTGCAGAAGATATGCGCGTCGTCCTGGGTAAAGCCGCGCACGCGCATGATGCCGTGCAGCGCACCCGAGGGTTCATAGCGGTTGCAAGAACCGAATTCGGCCATGCGCAGGGGCAGGTCACGGTAGGATTTGAGACCCTGATTGAAAATCTGCACGTGGCAGGGGCAGTTCATCGGCTTCAATGCGTTCACGGCCTTTTCGCGGGCGTGATCCTCGTCCACTTCGACGATGAACATGTTTTCCTGATACTTTTCCCAGTGGCCGGATTTCTCCCACAGCTTGCGGTCGACCACCTGGGGCGTGTTCACCTCGACATAACCGCCGCGACGTTGCTGGCGGCGCATATAATCCTGAAGCGTGGTGTAGACGGTCCAGCCGTTCGGATGCCAAAAGACCTGACCGGGCGCCTCTTCCTGCATATGGAAAAGGTCCATCTCGCGGCCCAGTTTGCGGTGGTCGCGGCGGTCGGCCTCTTCGAGAAAGGTGAGATAATCCTTGAGCGCGTCGCGGTTCTGGAACGCGACACCGTAGATGCGTTGCAGCATGGGCCGCGTGCTGTCGCCGCGCCAGTAGGCACCGGCCACGCTCATGAGTTTGAAGGCGTCCGCGGGCACTTGCCCCGTGTTCTGCAGATGCGGACCCCGGCAGAGATCCTGCCAATCGCCGTGCCAGTACATGCGCAGCGGCTCGGTGCCGGGAATGGCCTCGATCAGCTCGATCTTGTAGGGCTCGCCGGTGTCGCGATAATGCTGGATCGCGCGGTCGCGGTCCCAGATTTCGGTACGCACGGGGTCGCGCAGGTTGATGATCTCTTTCATCTTTTTCTCGATCAGGCCGAGATCTTCGGGGGTGAAGGGCGCGGCGCGGTCGAAATCGTAATACCAGCCATTCGCGATGACCGGACCGATCGTGACCTTCACATCGGGCCAGATTTCCTGAACGGCGCGGGCCATGATATGTGCAAGATCGTGGCGGATGAGTTCGAGCGCCGGGGCCTCGTCCTTGATCGTGTTGATACTGATGGCCGCGTCGTGGTCGATGGGCCATTGCAGGTCCCAATGCGCGCCATCCACATGCGCGGAAATCGCACGTTTTGCCAATGACGGTGAAATGCTTGCGGCCACTTCGGCGGGGGTTACGCCCGCGCTGTACTCGCGCGCATTGCCATCGGGAAAGGTGAGGGAAATCTGGGCCATCTGCTTGGCTCCTCGTCGGTTTGGCGCCCACGGAACGCCCGGTTGCGGGTTTGGTCCCCGTCACATGCCCGTTCGGGCGCGCAAGGTCAATAGGAGCGCGTTTTGACACTGAATTTTGCATGCAAAAGCATACGTTTCACCTTTTGTCGCAGTGCAGAAAAAACCTGTGGACAGGTCGCATTTGAGGCCCTAAATGCCGTATATCGGACGCGCAAGATTCTTGCGCGGGCAACCAAGCGAGGGTCGAAAAATGCCGAAGTATAATTCGAATTTTGAGTTGTCGGTCGCGGATATGGACCTGATCGAGAGTGCTTTGCTCAAGACCAAGGCGGATTTGTCGGTACAGCCGGACCGCACGTCGGATGGATTGGACGACAAGGACGAGACCCTGCGCCAGATCCATGATCTGTTGGGGCGGTTGCATAATCAAAAGGTGTTCTATCGTCCGCGTCGTGGCGCCTATATCGGCGGCTGAGCGCCCCGCGATAAATCCGGTTTGATCCTTCGGTTCGGGGCGTGCATGATCGCGCCATTGCGAATACGGAGGATGCGATGGCGGACCCTGAGTATCTCGACGGGCCAGAAGGCCGCAGGCTGGCCTATCACCGGAGCGCCGGTGCCGGTCCCGGCGTGGTCTTTCTTGGCGGGTTCAAGTCGGACATGGAGGGCACCAAGGCGCTCTGGCTAGAGGATTGGGCGCGCGCGGAGGGGCGGGCATTCCTGCGGTTCGATTATTCCGGGCACGGGCAATCCTCTGGCCGTTTTGAGGATGGCGCGATCGGCGATTGGGCAGCGGATGCGCGCGCCGTGATCGCAGGCCTCACGGAGGGTCCGCAGGTTCTTGTCGGCTCGTCGATGGGGGGCTGGATTTCGCTCTTGCTGGCGCGATCAATGCCGGAGCGGGTGGCGGGGCTGGTAACAATCGCCGCCGCGCCGGATTTCACCGAAGACAGCATGTGGGGCGGATTTGACGCGGAACAGCGGCGCGCGTTGCTGGAGGAGGGGCAGGTCGCGCTGCCGTCGGAGTATGGCGCGCCCTATATCATCACACGGCGATTGATCGAGGAGGGGCGCAATAATCTGGTGTTGCGCAGCCCGCTCGATTTGCCCTTTCCTGTTCGATTTCTGCAAGGCACTTGCGACAAGGATGTGGATAAGTCCGTGGCGTTGCAGCTATTGGACCATGCCACAGGGCCGGATATGCGGCTGACGCTGGTCAAGGGGGCGGATCACCGGTTCTCAAACCCGGAGTGTCTGGCGCTGATCGGCGCGGCGGTGGCAGAGGTGAGCGGGTGAGGCTCTTGTCGGGGGCTTGTATCTGGTGTCATGCTGTTCTGCGTGTGGTTTCATATGTGACGGGTCAAAGGCGGGGATGACGGATGAGCAGTGAACCGGTGGTGTTCTTGCCGGGAATGATGTGCGATGCGCGGCTGTTCGCGCCGCAGATCACGGCCTTGAGCCCCGATATGGCCGTGACCGTGGCGCCGATTACGGGTGGGGACCGGATCGAGGAAATCGCGTCGGACCTGCTCGATGTGCTGCCGCGCCGGTTTGCCTTGGCGGGCCTGTCGATGGGCGGGATCGTGGCAATGGAGATCCTGCGCCGCGCCCCGGATCGGGTGACGCGATTGGCGCTGATGGATACCAATTCGCTGGCCGAAACGCCGCAATCGGCCACAGCCTATGAGCCATTCATCATCAAGCTGCGGACCGGGGCGATGGCCGAGGCGGTGCAGATGCTGCTGCGGCCCGAGTATCTGGCGTCCGGGCCTCGACGGGCGGAGGTGATGGCCGAGGTCGTGCGCATGGCCGAGGCGCTTGGGCCTGAGGTGATCATCCGGCAGACGCGGGCACTGCAACGACGGCGCGATTATCAGGCGGTGTTGCGGCGGTGTCAGGTGCCGGTGCTGGTGATGTGCGGGGAAGAGGACGGGCTGACGCCAGTCAAGCGGCATCGGTTCATGGCCGATCTCATCCCCTATGCCAATCTGGTGGTGGTGCCGGGGGCGGGACATTTGCCGGTGCTGGAGCAGCCAGAGACCACGATCGCCGCGCTGCGGGGCTGGCTGCGGCAGCCGCTGGTGCTGCAACGGCGGGTGGACGCCTGAGCGGTCGGGCGGCGGGAGGACCCGCCGCCTCGGGCCTTAGCCCGTTGCGCGGGCGTTCTTGTTCGCCGGTTTAGGATCTTTGCGCGCATTGGCGTCGATGAAATCGAGCACAAGCGGCCGGATATTGTTGCGCCAGGAGCGACCGGCGAAGATGCCGTAATGCCCGGCCTCGGGCTCCAGATAGCTGGCCTTGAGGCTGTCGGGCAGGCCGGTGCAGAGATCGAGCGCGGCCACGCATTGGCCGGGCGCCGAGATGTCATCCTTGCCGCCTTCGACGGTCTTGACCGCGACGCGGGTGATCTTGCCCAGATCGACCTGATGACCATTCACGACAAACCGGTTTTGCGCGATTTCCAAACCTTTGAAAATACGCTCCACCGTCGAAAGATAGAATTCGGCGGTCATGTCCATCACCGCGAGATACTCATCGTAAAAGCGGTTGTGGGCGTCGTTGTCAGACGCTTCGCCGCCTGCGACGCGCAGGATCTGATCCGAGAAGGCGGTGGAATGGCGTTCGGCATTCATCGACATGAAAGAGGCAAGTTGCAGCAGGCCGGGGTAAACCTGACGGCCGACGCCTTTATACTTGAACCCGACCCGTTGAATCATGGTTTCCTCAAGCTGGCCCATGGTGACGCGGCGGCCAAAATCGGTCACGTCGGTTGGGGTCGCATCGGGGTTGATCGGCCCGCCGATCAGGGTCAGCGTGCTGGGCTGTGCATCGGGGTCGAGTTCGGCCAGATAGGCGGTGGCGGCCAGTGTCAGCGGTGCAGGCTGGCACACGGCGATCACGTTGACGTCTGGGCCAAGCGCCTTCATGAAATCGACAAGGTAGAGGGTATAATCCTCGATATCGAACTTGCCCTCTGACACGGGGATGTCGCGCGCGTTATGCCAGTCGGTGACGTAAACCTCGCAATTCACGATCAGCGATTTCACGGTCGATCGCAGGAGCGTGGCGTAATGGCCCGACATGGGCGCGACAAGCAGGATCTTGCGCGGTTGTTCCGGGCGGCCAGAGACGTTGAAGTGAATAAGATCGCCAAATGGACGCGAGACGACGGTTTCGATGTTGACGAGGTGGTCGCGCCCATCCTCATGGGTAAAGGTACGAATGCCCCAGTCGGGCTTGGCCACCATGCGCTTGAAGCTGCGCTCGGTCACTTCGCCCCAGGCGGCCATCCATTGCAAAGCAGGGTTTGGCACCACACTGAAAAGCGGATAGGATGCGAGCGAGAGGGCGGAGGCACCCAGCCATTGATTGGTATTTCGGAGGGATTCCATCAGGTCGTATGTGGCCATGTAGCGCATGTTCGTCTCCTGTTCGGGCAGATCGCCCGGTTTGCTCGTCGTACGATCCCCTCCGATCAATACGACGCTATGCTGCATAGCAGAAAATGTTAAGGGGAAATATAAAAAATGGCAACGCAAGACGATGTCGCAGGGCAGAATCTGGAAAAACTCAACGAGAACCTTGCCAAGGTCGAGCACCTGTCGCAGCGGCTGATTCAAGCGCTTGCAGCGCGTAACCCTGCCAACCCCACTTTGAATGGCCCCAATCAAGAGCTTTTTGCCAAGGCGGCGAAATCCTATTGGGCCGAGGCCATCGAGAACCCCGGCAAGATCTATGAGCAGCAGTTGGAATACTGGGGCAAGTCGGTGCGGCATTTTCTGGAGGCGCAGCAGGTGATGCTGCGCGGCGAGCCGGTGATCGAGGAGGAAGCGCCCGATCCCTTGGCGGGTGACAAGCGGTTTGCCAACCCGCTGTGGAATACGCATCCCTATTTCCGCTACATCAAGCAGCAATACGCGCTAAACGCGCAGGCCATTGAGAAGGCGGTGGGCGATGTCGAGGACCTGCCGCCCAAGGACAAGCGGCGGCTGGATTATTTCGCGCATCAGATCATCGACATGATGTCGCCTACGAATTTTCTGGGCACCAATCCCGATGCTCTGGAACGCGCCGTGGCGACCGAGGGCGAGAGCCTTGTGAAGGGGTTGGAGAACCTCATCGCGGATCTTGAGGCCAACAATGGCGAATTGGTGGTGCGGCTGGCGGATGACAAAGCGTTCAAGCTGGGCGAGAATATCGGCACCACGCATGGCGAGGTGGTGTATCGCAACCGGATGATGGAGCTGATCCAATATAGCCCCACGACCGAGCAGGTGCATGAGATTCCGGTCGTGATCTTTCCTCCTTGGATCAACAAATTCTACATTCTCGATCTCAAGCCCGATAACTCTCTCATCAAATGGGTGGTTGATCAGGGCTACACGCTGTTTGTCGTGAGTTGGGTCAATGCCGATGCCAGCCATGCCGAGGTCGGCATGGAGGATTATATCGAAGACGGCTTTCTGACCGCGATTCGTGAGGCCAAGGCGATCACCGGGCAAAAAGAGGTGAACACGGTGGGCTATTGCATCGCGGGCACCACGCTGCACATGACGCTGGCGTTGATGGCCAAGCGGGGCGACAAATCGGTCAAATCCGCCACCTTTTTTACTGCGCTCACAGATTTTTCCGAGCAGGGGGAATTCACGCCCTTTCTTCAGGACGATTTCATCGATGGAATCGAAGAGGAGGTGACGCAGCAGGGGATTTTGCGGTCGTTCATCATGGGGCGGACCATGTCCTTTCTGCGGTCGCGCGATCTGATCTATCAGCCCGCCGTACGCAGTTACATGATGGGCGAGGCGCCGCCTGCCTTTGATTTGCTCTACTGGAATGGCGATGGGGCCAACCTGCCGGGCAAAATGACGGTGCAATATTTGCGCGGCTTGTGTCAGGGCAACCAGTTCGTGACTGATGGTTTCGAGATTTGTGGCGAGCGGTTGCATATCCGGGACGTCAAGGTGCCGCTGATGTCGATCACCTGCGAGACCGATCATATCGCGGCCTGGAAAGACTGCTATCGCGGCTTTCAGCAGACCGGGGCCAAGGACCGGACCTTTATCGTATCAGAGTCGGGGCATATTGCGGGTATCGTCAATCCCCCGACGAAGAAGAAATACGGGCATTATACCAATGCCGATCTGACCGGCGATGCCGAGGCCTGGATGCAGGGGGCGGACTATACCGCCGGATCGTGGTGGCCGCGGTGGGAATCGTGGCTGGCCAAGCGGTCGGGCAAGATGATTGCGGCGCGCGAGCCGGGCGATTCGGAGCATCCGGCGCTGGCCCCGGCCCCGGGCACCTATGTTCGCAAAAAGGCAACGCTCTGATCTTTGGCGCTTTTCTATTAGGCAATCGGAAGAATGCTGCACTGCAGAAAAAGACTTGAAATGCTGCAGTGCAGCATGTATATCTAACTGCAGTTGCAGAACCGGCGGACTGATCCGCCCTAGCCGAAAGGACCGAACCAATGGCAAAAGCACAAGATTTCACCGCGATGTTCAAAGACGTCATGGGCACATTCCCGGTTGACACCAAGGCATTCGAAGATGCGTTCAAGAACCAGGCAACCCTGAGCGAGAAGCTCTCGGGTGTGGCTCTGACCGCAGCCGAAAAGTCGGCCGAGATCTCGAACAAATGGACCAAAGACACCCTCGCCAAGCTGAGCGAAATGTCCAAGGCCAAAGCAGAGCCCGCTGATTACGCCAAGGCGATGACCGATTTCGCATCGGCCAATGCCGAAGTGGCCGCCGAGAACATGGCCGCCTTCGCTGAAGTTGCCAAGAAAGTTCAGATGGAAACCGTCGAACTGATGCTGGCCGCTGGCAAGACCATGCAGGAAGACGCCACCAAGGTTGTCAAGAAGGCCGCAGACGACGTGACCGCAGCGACCCAGAAGGCCACCGCAGCGGCCAAGTAAGGTTAGCAGAGCCATACCCTGATCCCCTCCCTTGAGGGGTATGGACTGCGAAGGGCGAGCCATGCGGCTCGCCCTTTCTTTTTGTGGCGCTTGTGTCTAAGCTATGCTGCAGCGCTGCATTCTCCGGGAGGATACCCCTTGGCCGACTCCAAAAAACCGCTGCTGATCAAACGCTATGCCAGCAGGCGGCTCTATAACACCGAGACATCGGATTACGTGACCCTTGAGGATATCGCGGAGTTTATCCGGGAAGGGCGCGAGGTGCAGATCATCGACCTGAAATCCGGGGATGATCTGACGCGGCAATACCTGCTCCAGATCATTGCGGAACACGAGAGCCGGGGCGAGAGCGTGCTGCCGATCAATGTGCTGAATGATCTGGTGCGCAGCTACACCACGCAGGCCACCAGCGTCGTGCCCGAATTCCTTGCCGCCAGTTTCGAGATGCTGCGTGACGGGCAGTCGAAGATCCTTGAGAACATGACCAAGGCCAACCCCTTGGCCGCGATGCCCGGCATGGAGGCCATGCGCGCGCAGCAAGAGGCCTTCATGAAGGCGATGACCGGTGGGTTCAAGGGTATGGGCACAAGTGCGCCTCAGTCCGAGAATACGACGGGTGACGGCAAGGAGGGGCTGGACGACATCAAGAAACAGCTCGCCGAATTGCAAGACAAGCTGTCCAAGCTGGGCAAATAGGCCGAAATGGTCGATAGCCCCGGGCGGATAACCCTGTGGGGGATCGAGGTGTTCATGGCCGCGGCCGATGAACGCTCGATTTCTGCGGCGGCGCGGCGATTGGGGGCGAGTCCATCGGCGGTCAGCCAGCAATTGACCAATCTTGAAGGGGCGGTGGGTGCCACCCTCTTGCAGCGCAACGCGCGGCCCATTCGCCTGACGCCTGCGGGCGAGATCATGCACCGGCGCGCGCTGGCCATTCTGAACGAGGCGGCGCAGGCGCGGGCGGAACTGGCAATGTCGCATCTCTCGACGTTGACACGGTTTCGTCTCGGCATGATCGAGGATCTGGAGGCGGATGTTACGCCTCAGCTTTTGACCCATATGGCGGGTGAGTTGAAAGGCTGTCAGTTTCTGCTGGAAACGGGAGCGAGCCATCATCTCTATGATCAGTTGGACGCGCGCGCGCTTGATGTGATTGTCGCGGCGGAACTGGGCGGTGAGGCGGATTGGGTCGAAGTGCATCCTGTGTTGCGCGAAGGTTTTGCCGTGGTGGCCCCGCGCGGCGTGATCCGGCCCGAGCGCGACGTTCTAAGGCAATTGAAGCGCCTGCCGCTCATTCAGTATACGCAGCGGCACTACATGGGGCGTCTTATTTCGTCACATCTGGCGCGGCAGAACCTGAGTATTCCGCACCGGTTCGAGTTGGATAGCTATCACTCCATCCTTGCACTTGTGGGCCAAGGGGCGGGGTGGTCGATCCTGACGCCGCTGGCCTTGATGCGGGCGCGGCGCTTTGCCGATCAGATAGACGTGTTCGAACTGCCGATGGCACCGCTGACGCGCACGATCAGCGTGACGGCCCGCAAGGGGATATTGCAGGATATGCCCGCGACGCTGGCGGAGAAGCTGAAGCCCATTCTGCACGATACGATTGTCACGCCGATTGTGGCGCGGCATCCGTTTTTGGCGGACGGGCTATCGCTCTTCTGACGGGCTGCGGCGGTCGCGAAAGAAGGTCTTGAGCAGGGTCTCGGCCTCAGTCGCGGCGATACCGTCGTAGACCTCGGGCGCGTGGTGGCATTGCGGATGGGTGAAAATCCGCGCGCCCACGGCCACCCCGCCGGATTTTGGATCAGCGGCCCCATAGTAGAGCCGGGCAATGCGCGCCGCCGCAATCGCACTGGCGCACATCGCGCAAGGCTCCAGCGTCACATAGAGATCATGGTCAGGCAGGCGCTCTGAGCCGATGGCCGCGCAAGCTGCCCGGATGGCGAGGATTTCGGCATGGGCCGTGGGGTCGTTCAGTTCGCGGGTGCGGTTGCCGGCGCGGGCCACGACGGCACCTGAGGGGGCGACGATGACGGCACCAACCGGCACCTCGCCGCGTGCGGCGGCGGCGCGGGCCTCGTCAAGGGCGATGTCCATATGGCTGCGAAATGTCATGTCCTGCTTGTGCCGCGCGCAAGACGCTTTCGCAAGCTCTGCAATTGCGCTATGCGCGGCGCATGAACAGCAAAACCCCAGAGAAGAAGACCCCCGAGGGCGAGCGTATCGCCAAGGTCATCGCCCGCGCCGGGATTGCCAGCCGCCGCGAGGCTGAGCGCCTGATCGAAGAGGGGCGCGTAACCGTCAACGGGCAAAAGGTGCTGCGCGCCGCGCTTAATGTCACCGCGTCCGACAAGGTGGTGGTGAACGGGCGCGCGCTCGAGGCGGCAGAACCGGCGCGGCTCTGGCTCTATCACAAACCCACCGGCCTTGTGACGACGACGCGCGATGAAAAGGGACGTCGCACGATCTATGACGATCTGCCCGAGGATATGCCGCGCGTTATGAGTGTCGGGCGGCTTGACCTCAATTCCGAGGGCCTGTTGCTCTTGACCAATGACGGCGAGTTGAAGCGCAAGCTGGAACTGCCCTCGACGGGCTGGCTGCGTCGCTACCGGGTGCGGGTCAACGGGCGGCCCACTGAGGCCACGTTCGAGCCGCTGCGCAAGGGGCTGGTGGTTGAGGGGGAAGCGTTTCAGCCGATGATCGTCAGTCTGGATCGCCAGCAAGGGGCAAACGCCTGGATCACGGTGGCCATTCGCGAGGGCAAGAACCGCGAAATCCGCCGCGCGATGGAGGCGGTGGGGCTGGTGGTGAACCGGCTGATCCGGCTGTCTTATGGGCCGTTCCAATTGGGTCAGTTGAAGCCCGGTGCCGTGGAAGAGGTGCGCCCGCGCGTGTTGCGCGATCAGTTGGGGATGCCGCAAGAGCCTGAGCCCGATCCAGCCAAGCCCGCGCGCCCCAAGCCGCAGCGCAGGCGGCGCTAAATCTCTTTCCAAGATGATTGGGAAAGTCGCCTTTGTTGATCCGTATCAAGGAGGGCGCGCGCCTTGATCCCTAGGGTCGAGAGCGAGCAATCAAGAAGGAGAGATGCGCGATGTCCAATACCCCCCACGAACTGCCGGAAGAATTCCCACAACTGGCCGACAAGATCAGCGAATTGAAGCAGGCAGATGCGCATTTCGCCAAGCTGGCGGAAGAGTATCACGCGCTGAACCGTGCGGTGCATCGGGCCGAAACGCTGGTCGAGCCGGTCGAGGAACTGGCCGAAGTCGAGATGCGCAAGAAGCGCGCGGCGCTGAAGGACGAGCTATACCGGATGCTGACGGTCTGAGGTCGATCAGATAGAACATAGTGCGCGGGGCGGGAGACCGCCCTGCGAATTTTGTCGGCGCTATTCGAGGTCGGGCGTATGCGCCTCGCCCCATTCGTGCAGCGCGCGCATCACTGGTCGGAGCGCATGACCGGTTTCTGTCAGGACATATTCCGCGCGCGGTGGGTTCGTGGAATAGCTGCGGCGGGCAATGACGCCGGAACTTTCAAGCTTTTTCAGTCGGTTGGACAGGGTGTTTGGGGACAGCGCCAGCGTGTCCTGCAAATCCTGAAATCGCCGTGAACCCTCAAGAAAGAACTCTCGCAGAATCAGGATCGACCATTGGTCGCCCATGGCATTGGTGGCCCGCAGAATCGGGCAGTTGCTGCGGTTCGTTTTCGTCATGGGGAGAGTATAGTCAGCGGATTCAAAAAAGAAATTGACTATAAAAAACATAGTAACTATTAAAAATGTATCAAATGGAGGTGCCAAGATGTCTGACGTTCTGCTCGCCTATGTGCATGTATTCCTGATTCTATTGCCTGGACTTGCTCTGGCGGTGGTGGTCATGGGCGCGCAACGCGCGGGGCTGGGCCGAGCGGCACTGGCGCGCGCTGTGCTGGTGCCAGCGTGCATCCTGGCGCTCTGGGGGGCGCTTGCGATGGATCTGTCGCGGAGGGGCACGTTCATGGTGCCCGCGACCGTGCTGGATCCCCCCGTGGTGCTCTTTTCCATGTTGGGCGGCGCGGCGCTGCTTTGGGTCTTGGCCACGCGGACGCAGACGGGGCGGGCGGTTGTGGCGCAATTGGATCAGGGTTTGCTGGTGGCGTTTCAGATCCCGCGCGTCATGGGGGCGATCTTTCTTGTCGGTTGGGCAGCGGGGATCATCCCGTGGCAATTCGCGCTTTTGGCGGGGCTTGGCGATATCTGGGCCGGGATCGAAGGTTATCGGGCATGGCGGGCCTGTGCCGATGACGCGGCGGATGCAAAGGCCAAGGTGCTGCGCGCCAATATCGTCGGGCTGGCCGATTTCGTTGTGGCCGTCCTGACGGGGATCGCCACGTCAGACGGGTTTGCGCATCTGATGGCGCATGAGACCCCCAATATCATCAACCTGCATCCGCTGGCGATGTTTCCGGGGTATTTCGTGGCGATCTTTCTCGCCTTTCACTTTGTCTCTCTGAGCAAGTTGCGGCACGACTCCTCCAGAGTTTCCGCGCCTGCGTGAGAGACAAGGCGCGCAGGGCGGGTTGACCGCCCTGCGCGTTCTTTTTCGTTCAGGTCCTGATCCCCGAAAACCGCGTCTGCCAGTCCTCGCGGGACTCGTCGGTGATCTTGGAAAAAAGCACGTCGGGCACGGTGAAGGCCTGGCCCGGCGCGAGGCATGCGAGGGCTGCGGGCACGTCATCGGGCCATGTGCCATCCTCGGTTTGCATTGCCGCGAGCATCGTGGCGGCGGCGTCGGGGATGAAGGGGGACGAGAGCACGGCGTAAAGGCGGATGAGGTTGAGCGCGAGGCGGGTTTGCATCGCGGCGCGCTCGGGGTCGTTCTTGAAGGTGGACCAGGGCGCGGCCTCTTGCAGGTATTCGTTGCCCTCGACCCAGATGGCGCGCAGGGCGCTCGCCGATTTGCGGACCTCCATTGCTTCCATATGGTCCTGATACTCGCGGACGCGGGATGTGAGGCGCGCGATCAGCGCCTCTTCCTGTGTGCCGTAGGCGCCGCCCGTCGGCACCACCTCGCCGAATTTAGAGCGGCAGAACTTGGTCACGCGGCTGACGAAATTGCCCAGAACGTCGGCGAGATCCTTGTTCACTGAGGCCTGGAAGTTGTCCCATGTGAACTCGCTATCCGAGCTTTCGGGGGCGTGGCTGAGGAGCCACCAACGCCAGTAATCGGCGGGCAGGATTTCGAGCGCCTGATCCATGAAAACACCGCGCCCGCGGGATGTGCTGAACTGACCGCCGTCATAATTGAGGTAGTTGAAGGATTTGATGTAATCCACCAGCTTCCACGGCTCGCGCGAGCCAAGGATCGTGGCGGGAAAGCTGAGCGTGTGGAAGGGCACGTTATCCTTGCCCATGAACTGGGTATAGGTGACGTCCTCTGCGCCCTTGTCGGTGCGCCACCAGCGTTCCCAAGCGGAAGCGTCAAGCCCGGTCGCCTCGGCCCATTCCGCGCCGCAGGCGATGTATTCGATGGGGGCGTCGAACCAGACGTAGAACACCTTGCCCTCCATCCCCTGCCAGGGGGCGCCGTCAAATTGCACGGGAATGCCCCAATCGAGATCGCGGGTGATGCCGCGATCCTGAAGCCCGTCGCCGTCATTGAGCCATTTCCTGGCGATGGAGGTGGTCAGGACCGGCCAGTCGGTTTTGGAGTCGATCCACTTTTCCAGCTCATCCTTCATCTGCGATTGGCGCAGGTAGAGATGCTTGGTCTCTCGCATTTCGAGATCGGTGGCGCCCGAGACCGACGAGCGGGGGTTGATCAGATCGACCGGGTCCAACTGCTTGGTGCAGTTGTCGCATTGGTCGCCGCGCGCCGAGTCGTAGCCGCAATTGGGGCAGGTGCCCTCGATGTAGCGGTCGGGCAGATAGCGCCCGTCGGTGGGGGAATACATCTGGGTTTCCGAGACTTCGCGGATCAGCCCCTGATCATGGAGGCGTCGGGCGAAATGCTGGGTCAGTTTGCGGTTCTGAGCCGAGGAGGAGCGCCCGAAGTGATCGAAGCTGAGGCGGAAGCCGCGCGCGATTTCGGCCTGAACGGCGTGCATTTCGGCGCAATAGTCGGCCACCGGCTGCCCTGCCTTTGCGGCGGCGAGTTCGGCGGGGGTGCCATGCTCGTCCGTGGCGCAGAGAAAGAGCACCTCGTGGCCGCGAGCGCGGCAGTAGCGGGCAAAGAGATCCGCAGGAAGCTGAGAGCCCACGAGATTGCCAAGATGCTTGATCCCGTTGATGTAGGGGATTGCCGAGGTGATGAGATGCCGTGCCATATTGCGCTATTCCTTGACGGTTTGGCCCCGTTTAGCGCGGTTTCGCAGGCAGTTCTAGCGCTCGTTCCCGTCCTTGTCGCGGCTGCGCCCGGTGAGGCGGCCAATGAGGAAGGAGGTGCGCGGCGACCAGACATAGGCGGTGCGGCGTTCGGCGGCAGGGCGGGCGCGCATCCTGATAAGGCCAAAGACCACGAGGAGGGCGTGGCCGGCGGCGATCATCACGAACATGGCGGGGGGGCCGTAGGCCTCGATCAATGTAGAGGCCATGAGGGGGGCGGCGATGGCCCCCACGGCGAAGAAGAACATGAGGGCGGCGGAAAGCTCGACCCGTTCATGGGCCTCGGCGAAGTCATGGGCATGGGCGGCGCTGACCGAGTAGATCGGAAATGTGGTCATGCCGAAAAAGAAGGCCGTCATGAGGATGCCGAAAGTGTCGAGATTTTCGGTCATGGCGGTGGCAACCGAGGACAGGATCGCTGCGACCGAGAGTCCGATCAATACCCAGCGGCGGTCATAGCGATCGGCAAGCCAGCCTACCGGGTATTGCGCCATGGCACCGCCCAGAACGAAGACGGCGAGAAAGCCTGCGATTTGGTCCACGGCGAGGCCGACCTGTTGGCCATAGAGGGGCCCGACCATGCGAAAGGACGCGCTGGAGAGCGCCGCGACCAGCACGCCCGCCGCCGCCAGGGGCGAGCAGGCGATGAGCAGCATGGGGCGCAGGCGGGGGGCGCCGGGTGTTTCCGGCTCGCGCAGGCGCGACAGGGTGAGCGGCAGCAGGGCCGCGCAGCACAGGAGCGCCAGTAGGTTGTAGGAGACGTAAGAGGCTGGTGCCAATACGGAAATCAGCAATTGGGCGGCGAGAGATGCGCCCATGTCGACGACGCGGTAGATGCCCATGGCGCGGCCGCGTGTTTCATTCGTGACCTTGGCCTGCAACCATGCCTCGATCACCGTATAGCAGCCCGCCACGCAAAGACCCGAGGCCACGCGCATCAGCGCCCAAGCGTAGGGGTCAATCACCAGCATATGCGCCAAGAGGCCGATGGCCCCTGCAGCGGTAAAGGCGGCAAAGGCGCGGGAGTGTCCGATGGTGCCCATCAGGCGAGGTGCGAACCAGCAGCCGATGAAGAAGCCCACGAAATGTGCCGAGCCGAGGAGTCCGATCTGAGCCGTGGTAAAATCGAGCGCCAGACCCGAGAGCGCATCAAGTGGCCCCACCCCGCCTGTCGAGAGTTGCAGGAGCACGACCGAGAGAAAGAGGGCGGCAAAGGAAATGAGGAGGCGCATGGTGAGGCTACCATGACAGGACGAGAGATGGGGGACCAGATGTTTTCGACATCTTGCGTCGGTTTCGGGCGGGGGCGCGCGAATGGAGCTTAAGGGGGTGGGGAGCGGTGCCGAGTCGGTATTCCGGCGGTTGGATATGGGAGTGAGATGGAGGTAGAGGCGCACGCAGTGGGAGTGGGGTCACTTGGAAGGGGGCGTGTCTGATCTGTGGTTGCAGTCCACGCGGATGGCAGCAAGGCGCAGGGAGCGGGCCTTGCAACGTCGGGAACCTTATCGCCCTGCAAGACACGTTCGGCCTACAGCGGCCGCTCATCGTGAAAAACGATGCCGCAGCGCGGCTTGCCCGAAAGCGGGCTTTGCCGTCGCTGCAATTTTGTCAAACCTCACTCTTCCATCAACTGCTTGATCCTGCCGATGAAGGTCGCGTCGTCCTGCGCCTTGCGATTGTCCAACAGTTCCACCGCGTCCGCACCTGCCCGGAAACGGAGCCGCTTTCCCGTGTCATTTGCAGCTTCCCAGATAACCTCGGCAACCGTCGCAGGTGCAGACGGGTTCGACGCCAGTTTTCCAAACACACGGCCCATGGCTTTGGCCATCGGCGCATAGTCCGACAGATCCTCATCCATGGCAAAATCAAAAGAACTCCCTCCGAAGTCCGTCTTGATCATACCAGGCTCGATAATGCGGACACTGATCCCTAGCGGTTCAAGCTCATAGTGAAGCGCTTCGGAGAGACCTTCGACTGCAAATTTGGTCCCGTGATAAAGCGTACCGAGCGGGAACGTGATCTGGCCCCCGATGGACGAGATATTGATGATCGTGCCAGCGCGGTTTGCTCGCATGTGCGGCAGCACGGTCTTCGTGACCTCCAACAGGCCGATCACGTTGGTGTCGAATTGACGGCGGATGCGCTCCATCGAGAACGCTTCCAACGCGCCATAGGCACCGTAGCCTGCATTGTTGAGGAGAACGTCGATCCTGCCGAAACGGTCGATGCCAGCCATGACCGCGTCACTGATGGAGCCAGGATCGGTCACATCGAGGCGCGTCAAGTGGACGTTGTCCAGTACGGCAAGACTACCCGCGCTATCGGGGTTCCGCATGGTGGCGACGACGTTCCAGCCGTTGGCATGAAAATGTTTCGCGGTGGCCTCACCAATGCCCGAAGAGGCTCCGGTAATCAGAATGGTTTTCATACGTTATCCCCTTCAGGCATTGAGCTTCAGCAAGTCGTCAATGCCAAAGCTGATCATGACGTTGCGCGTGACGTCGTGAAGCACGTTGTTGTAGTGTTCAATCTGAGGGCCAACCCCGACATGATCCACGACAGTGCGGAAAGGTTTTTGCCCAAAGGGCGTTTCCAGAAGGACGACAACTGCTTCCGCAATCCGCTCAGTGCGTTGATTGGGTGTCGCCTCCAGCATCTCGGCCAACCCTGCGGCCGCCATTGCGGGCACCGCTGCGAATTCCCCGTACTGTGCCTCGCGGTCTGGATCGCCCGGTGCGACCATCCCATCGAAGAAGGCAGTCGGCATGGCCCCAGGTTCGATGATGCAGGACTCGATCCCGAAGCCGGACAATTCGGTCCGATAGCATTCGACAACCGCTTCCAGCGCCCATTTTGACGCCGAGTAGGTTCCATAGAATGGTGTCGTGATACGGCCAATCAAGCTAGAGGTGTAGAGAACTGTGCCCCGCCCTTGTGACCGCATGTGAGGAAGAGCCGCACGCATGACCCGTTGCACGCCCATGACATTCACATCAAAGACGAGGGCCATTTCCTCGGGCGACATCAGTTCCTGAATGCCGTAACAGCCGATCCCGGCATTGTTGAACAGGACGTCGAATGGCCGTCCACTCGTCGTCGTTCTCGATACCGCTCATGTGCATGAGAAAGAGCCCTGCCACAGCCAGTAACGCGACGCGCGCAACTCGTGCTGTATCCGACCCTCACGCAGGCCCTCGATGCATCGAATACGCAGACCCTGTGGGTAAGCACATCATTGGGTGCATGACCTGATTGCTATCGGTGCGACTGTGCGCCTGATGCCCAGAACTCTGTCTAGCCACATTGAAAGGTGGAAAGACGAATGCTGTCGATGCGGATTAGATTGCGCTCATATCTTTTTGGCGGCTTGCCTAATCCAATCGGCGAATGTCCTGACGCCCTGCTTGTTGCGCGACAGTGGATTGAGCACAAGGCAATAGGCAAATCCGCGCAGCTCAGGACCGGGGATTTGCGTGTAACGGCCTGATTGCAGGCCGTCATCAACGAGCGCACTGCTGGACAAAAGCAGCCCCAGACCCTGATCCAGCGCGTTAAAAGCCGCACTTTCATCGCTGAAACGGGTAATGCGGTCCGACGGGAACGGTTCCCCGGCCTCCTTGAACCATTCTTCCCAGGTCGGGCCGCCCATGTCCGGATTACGCCAGCGGAAGCCCAACAGCCGGTTGTCCTGCAAGCCGGTTTCCGGGCGGTCAGCCAGACCGACAGGAATATAGCGATCCGAGAACAAAACCTCAGCGTCCTCACTCGCGGAGACCTGGGGGCCATATCGGATCGCCAGATCCAGCCGGTCAACCCGTAAGTCCAGAACGACGTTATCGGTTTCGACCTCAACCTTGATATCGCCGTGCTTGTCGAAAAAATCTGGCAGGCGCGGAACCAGCCAGCGTTCCGCAAAGGCATATGTGGTTGTGACCCGGACCAGCGATTGTTCGACGTCCTTGTCGAGCATTGCGAAGGCTTCGCCCAAAATATCAAAAGCCGTCTGCAGCTTGGGGAACAACTCTTGCCCGGCGGGAGTGAGGGCAATCTGACGGGGGCGGCGCTCTACCACTTGGAAGCCAAGGTAGGCTTCCAAATGTCTGATCTGGTGGCTGATGGCGGTGGAGGTGACGCTCAGCTCTTCCGCAGCCTCGGCAAAACTGAGCCTTCGGGCGACCGCTTCGAAGGCTCGAATTGCGTTTAACGGCGGTAGTTTACGCATGGCTTCGCCCACTTGCGCAAAGAAATCTCAGCTTGGCCTGACGAATGGTCATTTGTTTTTTGGCCTCCACTTTCTGAAGCTTGTGTAATGAAAAGGGAGGGAAAAATGACACATAATATTATCACCACCCGGAGGCGGTTGATCAAGGGGGGTCTTGCGGCCGCGGCCGTCATCGCCACCCCGGCTGTCCTGCGCGCACAGGGCCGCCGTGACTTGTCGATGCTCACCTGGGCAGGCCATGCCGACCCTGACGTGATCGGCGCATTCGAGCAGGCGCACAATGTTCGCATCCGCGCCAAGGAATATGTCGGCGGCGATCAAATGCTCGCGCAAATGGCGCAGTCTCCGGCCGGGACCTACGATGTAATCCTGTCAGATGCGGAATACGTCGTGCAATTGCAGCAAGCGGGATTCATTGAACCGCTGACGCCTGAGGACTACCCGTTCGACGACTTCTTTCCGGAGTTTCAGAATTTCCGCGGCCACTGGTTCGACGGTCAGCCCTATGCGGTCTTCCTGCGGTTCGGTTTCCTCGGGCTGTCTCATAACCGCACCGCGATGAGCGAGGCGCAAGCCCGCAGCTATCGCACCATGTGGGATCCGCAGCACGTGGGACGCATTGGCCATTTCGACTGGCATCTGCCCAACCTGGGCGCGTTGAGTCTTCTCAATGGCAACGCGTCGCCTTTTGACCTTGATGAGGCGCACTGGACGGAACTGACCGAGACGATGATGTCGCTCCGGCCTCAGGTGCGCGGTTTCTATGATTACGGCGGGATGCTGTCGGCGCTGCGTTCGGGCGAGGTTTCCGCGATCCCCGGCATCGGCGACTGGATCACTGGCGTGCTGGCCCGCGATGGTGCGGATGTCACCACGACCATCCCCGAGGAAGGTGGCCTGCAATGGACCGAGTCGCTGTCGATCGGCGCGCATTCAAAAAACCAGGATCTGGCCCGGAAATTCATCCAATACATGCTGTCGCCGCAAGGGCAGGTGAAGACCGCCACGCTCAAGGCTTATCCGGCGATGATCCCGACGCGGGCGGGCTGGGCTCGGCTGAATGATGAACTGCCGGGAGAGGCGCAGCGCCAGAACATGGTGCTGAATGGTCCCAATGCACTTGATGAGATCCGCGCCGGGCGCATCCGGCTGCGGGAGCTTCCGCTACAGCAATCTCTGGAAACCTGGAACGACGCCTGGACGCGTTACAAAAACGCCTGATGTCCGGTCCTGCCCCGGCGCAATCGTCGGGGCCGCAGCCCTATCGGAGATATCGACATGACTTCCCCTACTTTCCCGGCCCACACTTCGGGGCGCCGGTTCCACTTCCTCTTTAACCGAGCTTGGCAGGCGCTTTGGGTCCTGCCGCTGCCTGCCTGGCTGCTGTTGTTCTTTGCAGTGCCGCTTGGCTTGCTGGTGGCGATTTCATTCTGGTCCGTGGTGAACTACCGGCTGACGCCGGACGCCACGCTGTCGGCCTGGCGCTATGTTCTAGGCCTCGATTTCCTCTGGGCCAGTTTCTGGCGCAGCTACGGGCTGTCGATGGCCAGTGCGGTCGCGATTTCGCTGCTGGCCTTTCCGGCCTCCTACGCGATGGCCTTTGTCGCAGCCCCGCGCCAGCGACTGATCTTGCTGGGGTTTGCGATTGCGCCGTTTTTCACAAGCTATCTTGTCCGCATCTATTCCTGGCAGGTCTTCCTGACAGAAGGCGGCGTGATCTCCTCCCTCGTTCAGGCGTTCGGTGGCAAGGGGGAAAGCCTTCTCAACACCTATTTCGCGCTGTTTATCGGCCATGCGACGCTCGCGCTGCCGGTGGTCCTGATCCTGCAGACCATCGCCCTTTCCAATGTGGACCGGACCGGGATTTCAGCTGCCGCGAACCTCGGCGCGCGTCCCGGAGCGATCCTGTTCCGGGTGATCCTGCCCGCTGCCCGCCCCGGCCTGACGCTCGGGCTGCTGTTTGCGTTCCTGCTGTCATATGCGGAATTCGTCAGCGCCTCCTATCTGGGCGGCGGCACCTTCCAAACCCTGCCGATCCTCGTGACGGACCTTGTTCGGGCCGGTCAGCAATGGCCGCGTGCCGCCGTGGTGTCGCTGTTGATGATCGCCAGCCTGCTGGTCACCGCCTTTGTAACCGTCCTCTGGGCCTACCGCGAGAAGGGATAAGACATGCCTCCGCATCTGAAACACGCCTTGCCAAAAGCATTCTGGGTTGCCGGACTCGCATTGGTTTTCCTGCTGCTCTACGCACCGATCCTGTCGGCGGTCCTGTTTTCCTTCAGCGCCGACCGCTTTCCAAGCCTCAACATGTCCGGGTTCAGCACCAAATGGTATATGCAGGTCCTGACCGACCGCGCCATGCTAGAGGCCCTCAGCAACAGCCTGACGGTTGCGGGTATCACCGCGCTGATCGCCACAGCCCTGGGATTTGCCGCTGCCTATGCGGATTATCGTTTCCGATTCTTTGGCCAGAAAGCCGTGCTGGCGCTGGCCTTGCTGCCGCCGACGGTGCCGCTGGTCATCCTAGGTCTGGCGATGCTGGCTTTCTTCTCCCGCATCGGCATTGCTGGCACGCTTGCGGCCGTGGTTGCTGCGCATGTCGTAATCGCCGCGCCCTTTGCGATGGCGGTCTGCCGTCTGCGGCTGGCGCAACTGGATGAGACGCTGGAAACCGCAGCCCAGAACCTCGGTGCGCTGCCGCATTCCGCGCTCGGCCGTATCGTGCTGCCGCATACGTCGCCCGCCATCCTCGCCGCCTTCCTGATCACCTTTGCCGTGTCATTCGACGAGTATGTGATCTCTTGGTTCACGGGTGGCCTGAACCAGACCATTCCCGTTGCAGTTCTGACCACGCTTCAGGGGCAGGTCGACCCGACCATCCACGTCATCGGCACATTGAGTTTTTCCGTCACGCTGACGCTGGTTCTGATCGCGCTTGCCGTGGTCCTGAGCCAGAGCGGCGGCGCCATGTCCAAGGAGGAGACATCATGACCAACACACATCTGAAAATGGACGGGCTAGCCAAGTCCTATGGTAACTTCATCGCCGTAGAAGAGTTTTCGCTGGATATTTCCGAAGGGGAGTTCATCGCAATCATGGGGCCGTCCGGCTGTGGCAAGACCACGAGCTTGCGCATGCTTGCCGGTCTTGAAACCGCAGACCGCGGTGAGATCACCCTTGCGGGCAACCGGATTGACCAACTGCCGGTCTGGGAACGGGAAACCCCCATGGTCTGGCAAAGCCTGGCGCTGTTCCCCTTCATGACCGTGCGGGAAAACGTCGAGTTCGGACTAAAGATGCGCGGCGTTGCGGGGGCAGAGCGCCGACGCCGGGCCGACGACTGGCTGGAGCGGTTGGGCATTTCCACCTACGCAGACCGCAATGTCGCGCGTCTGTCAGGTGGTCAGCGCCAGCGCGTTGCTCTCGCCCGCAGCCTGGTGCTGGAACCCAAAGTGCTGCTCTTGGACGAGCCGCTTTCGGCTCTGGACGCCCATATGGCCATTAAGATGCAGGGCGAACTGAAGAAGCTCCAGCGCGAGCTCGGCATCACCTTTGTCTATGTCACCCACAGCCATTCAGAGGCCTTTTCGCTCGCCGACCGGGTTGTCATCATGAACGCCGGCAGGGTGGAGCAAATTGGCAGCCCGCAGGACATCTTCCTGCGACCCCGCAGCAAATTTGTTGCGCAGTTTGTCGGTGGGATCAGCCTGCTGGAAGGAAAGGTTTTGGGCAGGGGGGACACCAAGCGCTTTCTGGACACACGCGACGGCAAAGTCCGGCTTTCCCACAGCAGCGGGTTGGCCGAAGGCGCAGCCGCAGATCTGGCTGTACGGGCGGACAGGATCTCCGTGACGGTTGAGCCGGGCTGGGGCGAAAACGAAATCGCCTGCACTCTGATCTCTGAGGAGTTTGCCGGAGCGGTTGTCAATTTGCATCTTGAAACCGCGTCAGGTCATAACCTCGTGGCACAGCTCCAACAGCGCGATCTGGAGCAGTTGGACGCAAGCATCGGCACACGGGTCTATGCGTCTTGGCACTCCGACGACGGCTTTCTTCTGGAGAGTGCGCAACAATCGGGGTTGGGCACCAAGGCGAGGGCTGCATGAGGTCTGTTCTCGACAGTACCGTGGACGCTCTGCGTCGAGCCGGGCGGGAAGGGGAGGTTTTTCTGTCCCTGTTGCCGGACCGTGCCCGCGTGGAAGCGCGTCAAAGCGATGATCGCACCGAAAGATTGGGCCCCCTCGATGGGAGCACGGTCTCTTGGAAGGATATGATTGCGATCAAGGGAGTCACCACGCGTGCGGGCTCTGTGCACCGGCACGCGGAGGCGCCCGCGTTGGCGGATGCAGAGGTTGTAGAACGGGCCAGCAAGGCCGGTTTGGTAAGCATCGGCGTCACCAATCAATCGGAACTGGCGTTTTCCGGGATCGGTTATAATCCCCACTATGGAACACCGATGACAGAGGGGCGGGTACCGGGCGGCTCGTCCTCGGGGGCAGCGGCCTCTGTGTCGCGTGGGATCACCCGCCTGGCCGTCGGTACGGATACTGCTGGCTCTTGCCGGGTGCCTGCGGCGTTTCAGGGTGTGGTGGGCTTTCGGCCCACGCGCGGACGGTATCCGATGAGCGGTGTGATGCCCCTCGCGCCCAGCTACGACACGGTTGGAAGTTTTGCCCGTACGGTTGCCGATATCATGGAACTGGATGCCATTCTGTCAGGCGATGCAGCCAGCGCGAATGCGATCGGCCGTCTTTCGGTTGCCATCGGCGTGCTCGAGGTGGGCGGTGTTGCCGCGCCCGTATTCCAGCGTTGCAAGGAGGCGGTGACAGTTCTCGAACAGGCGGGTTTCCTGATGGAACGCACCAGACAGTCGCCTTTGGATGAGGCGCTGGCGCTGATCCGCGCGGGCGGCTGGCCGGGTGCCATGGAGGCGGTCGAAACCTACCGGCACCTGCTCGAAACCGAGAACGCTCATCACCTTGATCCCTTTATCGCGGCGCGGCTGCGTGCGTCGGCCTGCCTAGCCCCGGACAAGATCGCGCGCGTCAAACAGGGCGCCAGAGCGTTGCGCGAAACCGTCCGAACCTCTGATACCATCTACCTCCTGCCGACGGTTGCCATCGAAGCCCCGCAGCTGGCACCGCTGCTGGAAGATCCTGAAACCTTTGCCGCAACGAATACTGCGGCTCTACGCCTGACCATGCCAGCGAGCCTGCTGGATTTGCCTGCCATTTCTCTACCAGCCGGGAAAACGGACTCGGGCTGCTGGGTAGGATTGCAGTTGGTCGGTTCGCCAAACAGTGACCGCACCCTGCTTGCTACTGCGGCAATGGTCGAAACGCTGCTAAAGCGAAAGGAGCCTCTGACATGATCCGCAATCCGATCCGATGGCCGAACAAGGCCCGCTGCGCCTGTGCGATCACGTTTGACGTGGATGCCGACAGCCTGATCCACATCGCCCGTCCGTATGATGGGCACCGCCGCCTCTATCCGATCAGCATGGGCCGCTATGGCCCGAATTCCGGTGTGCCGCGTATTCTTGAAACCTACCGGAGATTGGAGCTCAAACAGTCCTTCTTCATGCCCGGCTGGGTGATGGAACAATACCCCGAAATGGTCGAGGCGATCCTCGCCGGCGGGCATGAGATCGGTCACCATGGGTATCTGCACGAAGACCCCGCCGAACAGAGCGCCGAGGAACAGACCCATTGGTTTGAGCGGGCGCTTGAAGTTCACCTGCAGATGACCGGCAGTACCCCGCGCGGCTATCGCGCCCCGGTCTATAATGTCACCCCCGAGGTGCTGTCGCTCGCGGTGAAGCACGGGTTGACCTATGAAAGCTCGATGATGGCGGACGATCTACCCTATCGGATCGACACCGCATCCGGGTCTCTTTTCGAATTGCCGGTGCATTGGGGCAGCGATGATTGGCCGCCTTTCGCTCATTTTGACGAGATCGGCTACAAGATGCCGGTGATGTCGCCGCACCGCGGATTGGAGGCCTCATTTGAGGAGTTTGAGGCGCAGTACGAGGCTGGCGGGCTCTGGATCGGGATATGGCACCCGTTCCTGACCGGGCGGTTGGCCCGCTGGCGGGTTGTCGAGCGGTGGCTCGAAGAGGTGCTGTCGCGAGGCGATGTCTGGTTTGCACCGCTGGAAGAAATCGCCGCCTACGCCGCAAGCCAGGAGGCCGAAGGGGCCTGGCAGCCGCATCGTGAGCCCGCAGCGCCCTACACGCATCCCGTCCTGATGGAGAAATAAACATGGATACCCTCAACACCCCCTTTGATGCCGCACGGCCCGATGGTGAAAACCCGAGCGCATATCAGACGCTTGCAGAGGATGGCCGCCTAAGCCCCAATGCCCCCTACACCATTCCTGCCCGTCAGGGCCGGGCGATGCGCGTGAAAAAGGGGGAACTGCTGTCGGTTATCAACCGCGACGGCAGCCAGATCGGCGATTTCTGGGCTTTTGCCGAAGGTGACTGCAACGAATATCTGTCGATGGAGCACCTGCGTCCGACGCTGCAGCGTGTCTCGCCGCGCCCCGGCGATGCGCTGGTGACCAACCGGCGGCGCCCTATTCTGACACTGCTTGAGGACACCTCGCCCGGCGTTCACGACACGCTTGTCGCGTCCTGCGATATTCACCGGTATGCCCAACTTGGACATCACGGTTATCATGACAATTGCGCCGACAACCTGCGCATGGCGCTGGGGGCAATCGGCTTGCGTCCGGGATCAGTACCTTGCCCGCTGAACCTCTGGATGAACACGCCTGTCATCGAAGGGGGCGCGATGGAGTGGCGGCCCCCTGTCTCGACCAAAGGGGATCATGTGCTGTTTCGCGCTGAAATGGATGCTGTGGTGGTGATTTCCTGCTGCCCGATGGACCTGCTGCCGATCAATGGCACAGACGCGCAGCCGCAGGCGCTGGAAGTCCTGCTACACCGGGGGGTCGAGTGAACCCGACTGCAAAACGAATTGGCGGCGCGGATTTCGATCCGCGCCACTTAGCTTTGCCGTTTCAAAGATTTGTTTCAGGCCGCTTGCGCCGCCCCACCGGCCAGTTTCACGGCCAGGTTGCTGGTGCGGGCCACTGCCGCTTCAACCGACGCCTCGTGGCGCGCGTCTTTGAATTCCTGATATTCGATCGTGATCGTCTCGATATCCGCCTGAGCAACGCCGAAGTAATGCGCACAAGCCGCCAGAGCCGGGTCAAGCGCGTTAAGATGGGCACGCACACCACCTGGGGCAAATCCGAATTCACCACGCGACGACAGCACCACCAGCCGTTTTCCCGACAAGATCGGCTCGATCGGTGTGTCGCCGCGGGCAAGGTCAAAAGAAAAGGTCCGACCGATCCGTGCGATGTGGTCGATCCAGCCTTTGAGGGCGGTCGGCATTCCATAGTTGTACATCGGCGCGCCCAGGACGACGATATCCGCCGCGATCACCTCATCGACCAACTCGTCGGACAGCGCCAGACGCTCGTGCATCCAAGGTTCGCGCTCTTCTGGCGGGGTGAAGGCCGCGTGAATGAATTTATGGTCGATCGCAGGAATCGGGTTCAATCCGACATCCCGGGTGATCACTTTCGTGTCCGGTGCTTGAGCCAGAAAGTTTTGCGTGAACAGTCCGGTCAGATGACGTGTGAGGGAGCGTTCTTCGAGCTGAGCGCTTGCATCGATTCGCAACAGAGTGGGCATAGGCAATCTCCTGAGTTTATGCATTGCGCATTGTGCCTACCAAGCGGCCGCCCCTCTGGCGAAGGCGAATTTTTCATGGACAGGATGAATGAAATTCACCTTGGCGCTACCCCGAACTGAAAGGATTGAACCGATGCGGCGCCTGCCTCCACTCCACGCGCTACGCGCTTTTGAAGCCGCCGCCCGGCATCTGCACTTCGCCCGAGCCGCGGCCGAGCTTCACCTTACGCCAACCGCGATCAGCCACCAGATCCGCCAGTTGGAAGAGATCCTCGAGGTGAAACTCTTCCACCGCTATCCGCGCCCGATCCGACTGTCGGCAGAAGGCGCGGCATTGTACCCGGTGCTGCGCGAGAGTTTCGACCGCATGAGCAGCGCCATCGCAGGGATTTCGCAACTGGATACGGACAGCCCGCTGACGGTTTCCGTCACGGTGGCCTTCGCAAGCCTCTGGCTGATGCGGCGCCTGCCCGCATTGCGTAGTCAGACCGGGCTGAACCTGAAGGTCGAGGCCGACAACCAGCCGGTAGACCTGTCCGCTAGCGGTGTCGACTTTGCGGTTCGCTACGCAGTCCAGGCGCAGCCCGAAGATTGTTGGCTGCCGCTGTTCGAAGACAGCCTGATCCCGCTCTGCGCGCCGGAACTGCTGCGCCGGACTCCGATCAAAGATGATGCCGGTATTTTGGGCCTGCCGCTGATCCAGTACCGCTGGAATTGCGGCGCGGAAGCGTCGCCTAGCTGGCAGCGCTGGTCTCACGCAGCCGGGCTCGGGGATGCGGTGCCAGAGGTCACACAGCACTTTTCCGAGGAAATCAATGCCATTGACTCGGCGCTTGCAGGTCAGGGCGTGGTACTGGCGTCTAGCGTGTTGGCTGGTGCCGCTGTTGCCGCCGGGCACCTCGTGTGCCTGTCTGACGCGGTTTTGCCCGGCAGAACTTTTTGGGCGGTGAGCCGCAGCGATCATCCGCGTTTTGCCGAAGTGGAGCGCTTTGCTTCATGGGCGCGTGCTTTCGGATAGGGGGGCAAACCTATTGTTCCAGTCGTCCGATCACGCAGCCGCGCCCAAAATATCCGGGTCTCTCTTTCTGAGTGTGTAAAGCGTGCCGCTGTTGCGGTAAACCAGCTGCATCCGAGACCGCCAAACAGCGGCACTCGGATGAAACGGGCCTTCGGTTGCCGTCGTTGCTGTGTGCGAAGCGACAGAGACTATCCCGTTGATCCTGTTTCAGGCGGTCGCAGCCTTAACTCCCCGGCCTGATTGCCAGCGATGCGCGGCCTCTGCGACACGGCGGCCAAGGTATTCGGCGGTTCTGAGGTCCGAGCCCGACGGTGCAACTTCGGGCGGAACATCAGCATCTGCTTGCGACATCGCGCCCAAGAACCCGCCGAGGCGATTCAGATCCTCGGGCGAGCCTGTGCTGGTGTTGTTCCCTGGCGGCAGCCCCAGCCCGACCCAGACCATACCGTGCTGCATTGCGAAATGGTTGATCTGTTGAAGTGTCGCCAGTTTGTCGCCGCTCATGCCGGCCGAATTGGTGAACCCGGCGGCCAGCTTGTTGGCCCATCGACCTTCGAGCCACCGGCCCGACGTTTCGTCCAGAAAGGATTTGAATTGCGCGGATGCACTTCCGAAATATGTCGGTGCGCCGAAGACGATAGCGTCGGCCGCGTCAAAAATCTCCCAATGCGTCGCGCACTCTTCGACCGGGATCAGTGTGACGTCTGCACCGGCAACTTCGCTTGCGCCGCGGAAAACCGCTTGGGCCTGAACTGCGGTGTGGCCGTATCCACTGTGGTAGACGATTGCTATCTTCACCATTTCTTTCTCCTTGTGAGTTGCGTCGACCTCGCGGGCCGGGTTGCTGTTACAAGCGACACCAGGTTCTTGGAGAAGAGCTTTGTCCAAACCCCTGTTGCGATGTCTTGCTCGGAGATATCGATGAGGAGCGCAAGTTGATAATATCGAGTTTTCATGATTATGATCTACAAAACAGATCACCTGAGCCGCCATATGACATTGGATCAACTCGTAGCCCTAGACGCGATCGTTGCCTCCGGAACCTTCCGCGGGGCGGCTGATCGGCTGAACAAGGCGCAGTCCGCTGTCAGCCATCAAATCAAAAAGCTTGAGGACGAACTGGGTTTCGATCTCTTCTTGCGCGATTCCTACAGACCAAGGTTATCCCCGGAAGGCGAGGTTTTCTTTCGCGAAGTGACGCGGGTTCTAGAGCAAGTTCATGGATTGAAAACTGTGGCAGCCGGACTCCGGAGTGAGCAGGAGCCAATGATTTCGATCGCGATGACAGCAACAATGCCTCTCGATCCGATCCTGAGCATTTTGGGAGATGTCGGGCGCGCCTTTCCCGGAACACATGTCAAGCTGGTGACCGAAATGATGGGCGGTCCGTTGGCGCGCCTCATGAAGGGTGAAGCCGACCTGATCATTGCGGGGCTTGATGGCGTGCCGATCGACGAAGTCGAAACGCTCCCGGTTGGCACGATCACGATACGACCCGTGGCCAGCCCCGGGTTTCCAGCAGCTTACCGGCCAGGCGTCAGGTCGCGGCGCGAGATGCAGGGCTACACTCAAGTCATCGTTTCGGGAACGGGCGGAAAGGATTACGACCAAAGTCGTGACTTGCTCTCTGGCGGGCAGCGATGGACCGTTTCGGATTTTGAGGCCAAGAAATCAATTATCAAGGCAGGCTTGGGGTGGGGTGGAATTCCAGAACACCTGATGGCCGAAGAGTTGGCGTCAGGCGAGCTCGTCCCCCTCGCCGTCGAGGGCTACCCTCCACGCCGCACGGAGATATTCGCAATCAGACGCCGGGATCGCCCGATGGGAAAAGTCATGTCGAGCATCTGGGAAAGATTTTCGGAAATGCCACGTTGAGGTGAAAAGCCGTTGGCCGCGTGTGACGCGGTTACTGAAGCTGAGCGGGTGGGTTTGTCGTCGGTGCCCGCGACTTTACGCGCATACGGGCGGTCACGCGGGTATTGTCGGACCGCAGTCCCGAAACTGGCCCTTGTCGGCACCTGACACACTTGATGACGCACTGCGGACGTGACGCGGACAACATGATCTTTTTTCATGATCACAATCATGAAAACTCGATATTATCATTTGAGGATCTTTGTTGCTAGGTCTGCGCAAGACACTAGAACGGAGCGTTTGATGAAACTGTATTCCAAATCTTGGACCCGGGGCATTGCCGATCACAGCAAGCCGCGCGATCTCGGCCCTCGACCTATGGCGAAGGCTAACTTTGTGACGGGAAGTCTTGCGCGATGACTGGATCGAATGAAACCGAAGTTCGCGAACTCATGAAGCTCTACTTCGATGGTCTCTATCACTCAAACAGCACGGTTTTGCGATCCGTCTTTCACACGGATCTCACCTATGTGAACGGGACTGCTGATACTTACGAGCATATGGGGCTTGAAGACTACATGGCGCGGATCGATGCTCGGACGCCACCAGCCTCACGCGGCGACGCCAGAGAAGAGATCGTCGAACGGATCGAGTTCAAGGGAGATCGCATCGGCATTGTCGAGGCTCGCATGACGATGATGGGCCGCAACTACCAAGACTTGCTGACGATCATCAATACGGATGAAGGGTGGCGCGTGCTCACTAAGGTTTTCTCATTCGTTGCGCGAAAGGACTGAACGAATGCCCTACGTAAACATCAAGGTAACGCAAGAAGGTGGCCCGACAGGAACGGGCCCTTCGACGGAAGAAAAGCGACAGCTCGTCGCCGGAGTCACGGATCTGCTGTTTAAAGTTCTGGGCAAGACCCCGGCCACCACGTTTGTTGTCATCGATGAAGTTCCACTCGAGAATTGGGGCTTAGAGGGTCGGCAAGTCAGCACCATTCGCGCGGAACGGACCTGACCACCCGGATCCCATGCAATCATCCAATGGCGACGGTGCGGTTGCAGGCGCCCCGGCAGGAAAGGCTTGTCCGATGTCAGGAATTCTTTGGGTCATTTCAAGGCCGCCCGCCGATCGGAACACTGCCGTCTCGACGCAACGCGCGGGCTATCCGCCCTGCAAGGGGCGTGACAGGCAAACGGCCCGCCAAAGAAGTGCAACGGCAGCGGGCTATGCCTGGATGTCGCTCGCCGTGTTGATCTGGGCGAGTTGGCTGGTGCTGACCTCTGCCGGCCGCACGACGTCTCTTTCGGTCTTGGATCTTGCCGGATTTCGCGCCGTCATCCCGACGGTGGTGCTGGGCCCTTTGCTTTGGCGCCACCGTCGCATTGTTGCCCGACTGGGCGCAGCACGATGCTTGCTGCTGTCCGTCTACGGGGCACCCTTCACATTGCTCGTGGGCCACGGATTGGGCTTTGCGCCGGTGGCCCACGCGGGTGCCATGGTTCCTGGCTTGATGCCTGTTTTTGCCGTTGCTTTGGCCTGTCTGTTCCTGGGCCAGAGGTTGAGCAAAGGCGATGCTGTTGCCCTCATGCTCATCATTTCCGGCGCAGTGACAATCCTTCTGCGCGGCTCGGATCAGTTGGCCGTGCTAGATGTGCGGTTTGGACACCTTCTCTTCTTGTTGGGTGCGCTCTGTTGGGCCTGTTTCACCGTAACGATCCGAGCCTTCGAAATCCCTGCGTTCCTAGCGACCGCCATAGTGGGCGCTGTATCGACAATTTGGCTGTTGCCACTTTGGATCGTTTCCGATCTGTCCAACATTGCCGCGGCGCAATGGTCCGACATTGCCTTTCAGGCCGTCTTTCAGGGCATCATTTCGGGCGTGATTTCAATATATGCTTTCGGCCGGGCGCTTCGTCTCATCGGTGGGCAGGCGTCCGGACTGTCTGCCCTGACACCCGGCGTCGCGGCCGTACTGGCTGTGCCGGTCCTTGGCCAAGTTCCTCAAGTGTCGGACGCCCTCGCCCTTGGGGTCGTCGTGATGGGTTTGTTTATCTGGAACATTGGCCCGAAGCTTTCCTGAGCGGCACTCGAAAAACACGACACAGAGCGTTACGCGCACCTATCGAAGGCAGAATGCAAAGCAAGTTTGACAAGAGATGTGGCGATCTCTTCATGAAAACGCACTTGCCATGTCGAAACACGAACCGTTCTAGGCTCAGGGCGTTCCCATTGCCGGTCGGCAGTCGACCTCTTCAAATTGAAGAAGTCTCGATACCGCTGCGGGGAGGCGCATCCGTCTTGCAGCAGGACAGCAGTCTTTGCCAACGCGACCATTGGAGACAACGCCAAGACTTCGAGCACTGATCTGGTTTTCGGTTGAACCCGAAGTGCTGCTCGAATGAACCCTTTGGCCATGCCAAGAGCTTGCGTGTTGTCTCCAATGTTGTTGCGAAACGCTGCTATGCCCAGAAATTCTGGCGAACTTTGGCCTGTCGCGGCCCGGCCGGCGTCTCGACGGTCAGTTCGGTGCCGTCGTTCCAATGGGTCATGCGCACCATGCCGATGGCGACATTCGTCTTGAAATCCGGCGACCAGGCGGCCGAGGAGATGCGGCCGACCGTTTTCGCCCCGTGCTTCAGCGGCCACCAGCGGTCGCATCCGGGTACGGCAGGGCCGTCGATCTCCAGCGCACGGATCTGCTTGACCGGGCCTTCCTTGGCGACGCGCAGCAAGGCATCGCGGCCGATACAGCCAATGGCGGTCTGGGTGTTGCAGAACTTTCCGAGCCCGCATTCGTGCGGCGTGTTGTCGTCGGTCATGTCGTTTCCGTAGGATAGCAAACCACCCTCGATCCGTTCGATCAGGTTGGGGCAGCCGGCATGAACGTCCATCGACTTGCCGGCCTCCATCAGGGCGTTCCAAAGCGGCATGCCAAGGTCTTCACCCTCGACGTAGATCTCGAAACCGCCCTGTTTCGAGTAGCCCGATCGCGCAACAACCATGTCGTGCCCCTGGAAATCCAGATGTGCGAAACGGAAGAAGCGGACGTCGCGCACCGCATCGCCAAAGACTGCCGCCATCAGGTCATCAGCGCGCGGGCCCTGCACGGCGAGAGGTGACACGTCGGGTTCGTCCACCAGCACGTCAAGGCGATAGCCATAGGCCAGTCCCTTGATCCAATATAGCAGATCGCTGTCAGCGATGGAGATCCACCAGCGGTCCTCGGCCAGCTTGACCGCAACGGGGTCGTTCAACATGCCGCCGGTTTCGTCGACGATGGGCACATAATAGCACTGGCCGGGCAGCATTGACCGCAGGTCGCGCGGGGTTAGCAGTTGCATTAGACGCCCGGCATCGGGGCCGCGCAATTCGACCTGGCGTTCGCAGGCGACGTCCCAAACCTGCACAGCCTGCTTGAGGTGGTGGTAATCCTCCTCCACCGAACGAAAGACCGTCGGCAGCAGCATATGGTTGTAGACGGTATAGGCCTTTACTCCGGCGGCCTCGACGCCGTCGGAAAAGGGGGTGCGCCGCAGTCGGCGTGAGGGGGAGATCAGGGCCATTCCAGGTTACTCTAGGCTTTTGGCGCGATTGCGAAGCTGGAACTTCTGGATCTTGCCGGTTGATGTTTTGGGGAGGGTTTCGAAAATGATAGACTTGGGGGCTTTGAAGCCAGCCAGATTGGCCCGGCAGAAGGCGATGAGTTCGTCCGAAGTGGCCTGTACCCCGTCACGCAATTCCACAAAGGCGCAGGGGACCTCGCCCCATTTTTCATGCGGCATGGCGACCACGGCGGCAGCCTGAACGGCGTCGTGGCGATAAAGCACGGCCTCAACCTCGACCGAGGAAATGTTTTCCCCGCCCGAGATGATTACGTCCTTCAGGCGGTCGCGGATCTGGATATAGGCGTTTGCATGAACGACAGCGCCATCGCCGGACCAGAACCAGCCATCTGCAAATGCCGCTGCGGTGGCCTCGGCGTCCTTGTAGTAGCCCGCCATGACCGTATTGCCGCGAATGGCGATTTCACCTTGGGTGGTGCCGTCGCGCGGAACGGGCGCGCCGCTTGCGCGGTCGATTACGGTGACCTCTTCGACCATGGGAAAGGCAATACCCTGTTGCGCCTGCAATTCGGATTGTTCCGCAGGAGTCAGGTCGTCCCAGTCCTCTTGCCATAGACACTGCGAGATATGGCCGTAGGTTTCCGTCAGGCCATAGACCTGCATGACGTCGAACCCCATGGCTCGGGTCTTTTCCAGCACCGAAGGTGGCGGCGGTGCGCCTGCGGTCAGAACGCGGATCGCGGGATCAAAGGGCTTGGCGTTGCTTTCGGCCTCGGCAAGCATCTGCAAGACGATAGGGGCTGCGCCGAAATGGGTCACGCGATGGGTGCGGATCGCGGCAAGGATGCGGTCTGCTGCCGGAACGCGGGTGAAGACCATCGTTCCCCCGAGCATCGCCATCAGCCAAGGATGCCCCCAACCGTTGCAGTGGAACATGGGCACGACCGAAAGGTAGATCGGATAAGGTGGCATCTGCCACGCGGTTCCGGTGCCAAGCGCCATCAGGTAGGCCCCGCGGTGGTGATAGACGACACCTTTGGGCCGCCCGGAGGTGCCGGACGTGTAATTCAGCGCAATCGCATTCCATTCATCATCCGGCAGGACAACCGGCAAGGGCTCGTTTGCCAGCAGGCTGTCATAGGTCGGGCCGCCAAGGGTTTCGCCGGGCGCATTCGGATCGGTGATCTCGACCACGGGCAGCGTGCGGCCAAGACGGTCAAAGGCCTGTGACAGCAGCGGCACCAGTTCCCGGTCGACAACCACCAGCCTGGTATCCGCGTGATCCAGGATATAGGCGATGGTTTCGGGCTCCAGCCGGGTGTTGAGCGTGTTCAGCACCGCGCCTGTCAGAGGGAGCGCGAAATGCAGCTCGAACAGTTCGGGAATGTTCGGGCTGAGCACCGAGACGGTATCGCCCGGCGCAACGCCAAGCCCCATGAGCCCTGCCGCCACCGCACGAATGCGGTCACAGGTTTCGGCCCAGCTGCGCCGGATGTCACCATAGATCAGCGCCGTGCGCGCGGCATGCAGGCTTTCGGCGCGGCGCAGGAAGGACAGGGGCGACAAGGGCATATGGTTGGCCTCTGTCTTTTGAAGAGCCTCGAAATGTTGACGCATCCCGGATCCGCCTGGCTTAATCGATGGGCCGCACGCGGGCGGCGGTCTTGTTTGCGAAGGCTTCAAGACGTTCGCGCGCGGCGGGCTGGGTGTTGACGATGCCGCCCACGAAGGCCTCGGCATAGGCGGCGTCCATGCCGGACATATTGTTCATGTGGCTGACGGCCGAACAGATCGCGAAGTTCGTCAGCGGCAGGTTCTGCGCGACCTTGTCCGCCAGTTCCATCGCCTTGGCAAAGCTGCCGCCCGGTTCGGTGATGTATTGCGCCAGACCCAGATCGACGGCCTGTTGGCCCTGATAGACACGGCCCGTGAGGATCATGTCGATCATGCGATATTTGCCGATCATGTCAGACACCCGGATCGTCGCGCCGCCACCGGTAAAGATCCCGCGTTGGCCTTCGGGCAGAGCGAAATAGGTGCCGGGGTCGATCACGCGCACATGGGCGGCGCTGGCCAGTTCCAGCCCGCCCCCGACAACCGCGCCCTTTAGCGCGGCAATGATCGGAACGCCGCCATATTCCATCTTGTTGAAGGCTTCGTGCCAGCGCAGGCAGACGTGCATGAAGTCATCGGCGCTGCGGTCGGCCTTCCAATGTTCGACGAGATCGAGACCGGCGCAGAAGTGATCGCCCGCGCCTTCGAGCAATACCGCCCTGACGCCCGCCATGCGCGCGCCGCTGAAGAAGCGGATCAGCTCCTCAATGGTGAGCACATCGAGCGCGTTGCGTTTGTCAGGGCGGTTCAGCGTCACCACATAGAGGCCATTGTCACGCGCGGAAATCGCGAGGCGTTCGTAGGTGTCGGGGTTCACGACGTCATTCATGGGTTAGGTCCTTTCGATGGATCAATCGGGGAAGGCCGCGTCCAGCAGGCTTTGTGCGCCGTGCAGGATGCGGGCTTGTTCGGTGGCGCATTCGGGCAGGATGTGCTGGGCATAGAACAGCGCGGTGGCGATCTTCTGGGTCAGAAACGCAGTGTCCTGTCCCGCGTCGCGCGCGGTTTGCGCCGCCAGCGCCCCCTTGGCCAGCATCCAGCCCGCCGCCAGTGTGCCGGAAAGCATCAGGAAGGGGACAGAGCCCGCAAAGGCCGCGTCGATATCCTTGCGGCTGTTTTCCAGCATCCAGTCCAGGGCAGCTTCGAAAGCGCCGCGCGCCTGCGCGAGACGTGTGCCGATCGCCTGGGCCGATGCGTCGCCGCTTGCCAGCCTTGCTTCGGTTTCCGCAATTCGGGCGGCGAACAGGCGGGCGATTGCCCCCCCGTCTCGCATCACCTTGCGCCCCAGCAGGTCATTTGCCTGAATGGCTGTGGTGCCCTCGTAAATCGGCAGGATGCGAGCGTCGCGGTAGTGCTGTGCTGCGCCGGTTTCTTCGATGAAGCCCATGCCGCCATGGATTTGTATGCCCAACGATGCGACTTCGACCGCGCGTTCGGTGCAAAAGCCCTTGACCAGCGGGACCATGAATTCGGCCTCTGCGATGGTCTCGGGATCACCCCTGTGGTGCGCCATGTCCAACAGCCCCGCAGTCGCAGCAGCCATCGCCCGTCCGCCTTCGGTCAGGCTGCGCATCCGCATCAACATGCGGCGCACGTCAGGGTGTTCGATGATCGGCACGGCGTGCTTGCTCTGACCATTCACAGGGCGGCTCTGCACGCGGTCGCGCGCGTAGGCCAAAGCCCGCTGATAAGACCTCTCGGAGAGCGCAATCCCCTGCACACCCACCGAGAACCGCGCGGCGTTCATCATGATGAACATGTGTTCCAGCCCGCTATTTTCCTCGCCGATCAGGAATCCGGTGGCATCGTCGTATTCCAGCACAGCCGTCGGGCTGGCGCGCACGCCCAGTTTGTGTTCGATGCTCACACAGTTGACCGCGTTCTCGGCCCCCGGCGTACCGTCCGGTTCCACCAGTTTCTGCGGCACGATGAAAAGGCTCAACCCCTTCGGCCCGGATGGCGCATCAGGTGTGCGCGCCAACACGAGGTGAATGATGTTCTCGGTCAGATCATGGGCGCCATAGGTGATGAAAATCTTGGTGCCAGAGATGCCATAGGTGCCGTCGGCGCGCCGCACCGCCTTTGTTGCCACCCGGCCCAGATCGCTGCCCGCCTGCGGTTCGGTCAGGTTCATCGTGCCGGACCAGCGCCCTTCGATCAGCGGCCCAAGATAGGTGGCTTTCTGCTCGTCCGAACCGGTCAGCAGCAGCGCCTCGATCGCCCCGTCGGTCAGCAGCGGACAAAGACCAAAGCTCATGTCGGCGGCATTTAGCATCTCTTTCGCCGCCGCGCCCACGGCACGCGGCAGCCCGATGCCGCCATATTCCGCCGGATGTGTCAGCGCCTGCCAGCCCATTTCGATAAACCGTGCATAGGCCTGCGCGTCACCTTCGGGCATGGTCACACGGCCATTCTCAAACCGGGCACCCAAGGTGTCGCCTATATGAGACAATGGCACGATCTGTTCGGCGCAAAACCGGGCATAGCTTTCCAGTGCGGCACCAATATCCGACAGCTCGCAGTCAGAATACGCGTCCATAGCGGACACCCTTTCCCAATGGGACAGGTGTTCGATACAGAACATCAAATCTTGCACGGGCGGCAGATAGGACATTCGAGGCTCTCCACGGTAACTATTGCTTCCTGTCATTTAACTGGTGAATAACTTGCCAATAAGCTCATTTTATGCCAAAATCATATCAGATCACGCCATCAGAGCCCCCATGACCAGTCATGATCCTATCTCTCTGACGACAGTTTCGGCGGGGTTCATCCAGGACTGGCTCGACGCGCTGAAGTCTCGATGCACACCGCAGGCGATGGCCTCTCTGCTAGAGCGCTCGGGTCTGCAAACCATCCCCATGGTGCCTACGCAGCGCGTGACGCTCAAGGAAATCGCCACCCTTTACCAGCTGGCCGCGGCGGAGACCGGTGATGAAATGATGGGGCTCTGGAGCCGCCCGATCCGCCCTCGCGCTTTGCAGCATCTTTTGACCGTGCAGCGTGAGGCGAGCAGCCTGGTCTCAGCGCTGTTTCGGTTCTCGACGTTCTGGAACCTGCTCCTGGATGATTTTCGCCTGGAATTGCGGAACAGCTATGAGGAGGTGGAGCTGTCATTGATCCCTTGCTCCCCGGACACCGAGCCTCAGCGATTTGGTCACATGCTGATCCTCAAATTGGCGCATGGGCTTCTGTCTTGGCTGGGCGGGTCGGAAACCTCGGTGAAAGAGATACGCTTTGCCTTTGCCCGTCCGCATTTCGCGGCCGACTACGCGGTGGTTTTTCCCTGCCCGGTCGCGTTCGGCGCACAGCATACCAGCATCCTATTCGATCCGCGCCACTTTGACCGTCCGATCACCCGCAGCCCGGCCGAAGCATCCGTGTTTCTACAACGGGCGCCGCTTGACTGGATTTTCACCAGCTCGCGCGCCCACACGAATAGCCTTCGCGTCCGCGCCTTTCTTTACGGAGCGACATGGCAGAGCTGCCAACTCCCGGATGCGGCCCACGCCCTGAAGATGACGCCCCGAACGTTGAACCGCCGCCTGAAGGAGGAAGGAACATCCTTTCAGGACATAAAGGACGCTCTGCGCCGCGACATCGCTATCCGCGCGCTTCAGCAAGGGACGGACAGTATCGAACAGATCGCCTTTGACACCGGCTTTTCCGCACCGTCGAACTTCCACCGGGCCTTTCACAAGTGGACCAATCGGACGCCCGGATCTTACCGATTGTAACTTCGGGTTCGAACATTGACATCTCTTCACGGGTGATCTGATCCAGCACTTTTGCCACTGCGTCTATATGGCTGGCGCAGCGAAGCTCGCTTGGTTCGGCAAAGCGGCTCTTGGGGCTTTGTGCCGCGAGCGACCGCGTTCTGCCCCTACCTCTCCACCTGTGCCACGATCCTCAACCCGATCTCGGGGCCGACGAGGGTGGCATAGCCGCTTGCGCCGAAGCTGTGGCGGTTGAGGGTGCCGGTGAGGAGGATTGTGAGGTGGGAGAGGTCCTTGGGGTCGGTTTCGGCTTGGCGGTAGAGGCCGGCGGTGAGGGTGACGGGGTGGGTGACGCCGCGCACGGTCAAGAGGCCGGTGATCCGGGCCTCTTGCAGGGTGCCGGTGATCGCGGTCGAGCGGAAGGTGATGGCTGGATGGCGGGCTGCGTCGAGCAATTCGCTGCCCTTCATCGCCTCTGCGGCGAAGGGAAACCCGGCGCGGACTCCGGTCGCGTTGAGGGTCACATCAATCCGGCTGGCGCTGAGGTTGCCCAGATCAATCCGCATATCCGCCGCTGTGATCGGCATGGTGCCGCGATTGTCGCCGATGGGGAAGTCATAGGTGAAGCCCACGGTGGAGCGGGCCGTGTCGAGGCGGTAAGCCTCTGGTGCGGCGGTGGCCTGCGTGGTGATCAGGCAGAAGGCGAGGGCGATGCGGCGGATCATGAGAAAGAATACGCGCGCTGTGGGCAAACGGATGTCACGTTTGCTTGAGCGCCCATGCGCCGGGTTGGCCGGTAAGATGCCATTCGGCGGGGGGGGCTGTGCGGGCGCGGCGGCGGGTGAGGTGCCAGCGGTCGATCTGTGGGTCATGCGCCGGGGCCATGTGCCAGCGGGTTTCCACGCCGGGTGCGCCACCATCGCCCGGTGTGAGGATCAGGCCCAAGGGGCGGTGAGGACCGCGCGCCGCGCCTTCTTCGGCGGCGAGATGCAGGCGGCGGACCGGGGTGAGGGCGGGCGGTTCTGGCAGGTCGGCGATGATGAGCGGGGCGGCCCCGCTGCGCAGGGCCTCTTCCATGCACCACAAGAGATCCTCGCGCCGCTCAGGTGTGATGAAGATGAGGGATTCCGGGCCATTCTCGGCCCCGGTGAGGGGGCAGATGCCATCGGGGTTGAGGCGGTCGCGCGCCCAAGCGGGGGCGATCCAGAGCACGGGACCGCGCAGGGCCCCGATGAGGAGCAGCGCAAAACTGTGGCGGGCGGGGCCGGTGCATTCATGCAGGCGGGTGAGGGCCAAGTCGAGCGCGCCCAGCAGGCGCAGGGCAGGGCGGTGGCTGTCGCGGCTGAGAAGCGGAATCGTCATGGGGACAGGATAGCGTGTTCGCTAAATGTTCTCAATCGGGCTGTGCACGGCCATGATACAGACCAGCATCTGTCTCGCGCGCGGCATCAACCTTTCTTGCAGGCAAAGCCGCCTAGTGCAGGATCTCTTCCTCGCGCACGAACATATTGGCCCATGCACGTTCGATGAGTTCGGGGGTCATCTGATAGGGGATGCCCTCAAAGTTGCAGATCGAGATCATCTGGTCGATCAGAAAGACCGGCTGATAATTGGCATAGACATTGTCGATCGTGGGGTATTTTTCCTTGATCAGGTAGATCAGCGCGGCCTCGTCGAGCGGCATGCCCTTCTTGCGGGCGACCATGGCGAAGATCTTGAGGAAGTCGGATTGGCAGGGGCCGTCGATCTTGATCTTGTAGAAAATCCGGCGCAGCGCGGCCTTGTCGAAGATCGAGTTGGGGTGAAAGTTGGTCGAGAAAATCACCAGCGTATCGAACGGCACCTCGAATTTCTCACCCGATTGCAGGGCGAGAATATCCTTGGCCTCTTCCAGGGGCACGATCCAGCGGTTGACGAGGGCCTGCGGCGGTTCGGCCTGACGGCCAAGGTCGTCGACGATAAAGATGCCGCCGGTGGATTTGAGTTGCAGCGGCGCCTGATAGGTGCGCGCGGTGGGGTTATAGACGAGATCAAGCATCGACAGGCTAAGTTCGCCGCCGGTGATCACGGTCGGGCGTTCGCAGCGGACATAGCGCGTATCAAAGGTGCGTTTGCGGCGCAGGGAATTGGGATCGTCAATCTCGACCTCGGCCGATGAATGGACGATGGGATCGTAGACGGTGATGACCTGACCGGAATATTCGATGGCGCGGGGCACGTAGATCTTGTCGCCCATGGCATCGCGAATGCCATTGGAGATCGAGGATTTGCCGTTGCCGGGCGGGCCATACATCAGGATCGAACGGCCAGCGCTGACTGCGGGACCGAGGTGATCGAGCAGGGCATTGGGCAGGATCAGGTGACCCATGGCATTGGTCAGTTGCTCGCGCGTGACCTGAATGTTGCGGATCGACTGACGCTTGACCTGTTCGCGGTAAACCGAGAGGGGCACGGGCATGGCCCCGAAATATTCCGATTGGCTGAGCGCGTCGAGGGCGCGGGATTTGCCGGCATCGGTCAGTTGATAGCCCATTTCGCCGCCGGAATTGGCGTTGAGTGTGCCGGTGGCCTCGATCAGTTTCTGGCTGCGGGCCATGTCGATCAGTTCTTGCGTGACGGCGCGCGGCAGGCAGATCGCCTCGGCGATGTCGGTGGCAAGGTCGAGGTTTTTGCGGAACATGGTCTTGAGCAGGATGTCCCGCATCATCACGACCGGCAATTGCATTTCCTCCAGCCGGGACGGGGGCGGGGGCGGCTGAACGCCGGTGCTGGCCTGCATGTTCATCTGGTCTGCCTGTGCTGGGTCGGATTGCATTACCGACACCGTCGCATCAAAAGGTGCAGAAATTGTGGAGAGTGTCGGGCAGCTCTGCGGCGCTTTGCATGGCGGACTGGGCGAAATCTCGAACCGAACAAGTCACGCCGCTTTTTCTGAAATCGTTTCAGGCCCCGTAGAGCGCGCCCAAGCTCAGGTAGATCGCGAGCGTGCCGCCCAAGGCCAGACCCATGGGGAATTTCTTGCCGGTGTGCCAGCTTTGCCAGTCGGGGGCGAGGCGGCGCAGCGGGCTATACATGATCGCCCGATGCGTCACGAATGCCCCAAGCAGGGTGGCGGCGAAGATGAAGGCGAGAGTGGCGGCATCGCCAAGCGCCACAAAGGGGGCGGCGGCGGCGATGAACTTGGCATCCCCCGCGCCCATCAGCCGGACGGCGTTCATCGCGATGCCCGCCACCAGCATCACCGCCAGATGCGAGAGCCGCCAAGCGTAATCCACGAGCGGCAGGGTCAAAAGCCCGACCACGAGGAAAATCCCCACCAGCGTCAGGACGGCGGTGTTGGGGATCTTCATGCGGCGCAGATCGCTGAGCGCAACCCAGGCGCAGACCGGCAGGACGAACGGTAGGAACCAGAGGGCCGAATGCGCGGTAATCTCAAGCGACATCTGGCGGTCCTAGCCCGATACTTTGGTTTCGAGAGCGCGCAGCGAGCGCACGGCATCTTCGAAATGCTGGGGATGAGTTTCCACGGCATCGCGCAACAGCCCTTCGCCAATCGCGGTATCGCCCTGTTTGATGGCCGAGAGGCCGAGGGTATACAGCAATTGCGCGCGTTCGGTCTGGCTGACCGGCAGGACGGGCAGGGAATAGTTGCGCTGCGCGCCACGGGCGAGAACAAGGTTGTTCTTGGCGGTGAAGAGGGCCGGATCCTGGCGGACGGCATCGGTAAAGAGCCGCTCTGCGCCGGGATAATCGCCGCGCGTCAGCTTGGAGTAGCCCCAGTTGTTCATCACGCTGGCAGGCTGGGTCGTAAGGCCAACGGCAATCTCATAAAAGCTGTCGGCCTTTTTCCAGTCCTGCTTGCTGTCGGCGACCATGGCTTCGAGCCGGTAGCGTTTGAAGGTTTCATGGGTGGGGGGGATGCTGTCGAGGGTCGTCTTGGCGCGGTCCCATTCGTTGTTGCGGATCAGGGCATCGGCCAGATCGACGCGATCTTCGTCGGTGGCATCCTTGTGTTCAGTGATGCGCGTCCAGATCGACACGGCCTCGGTGTTGCGTTTGGCGCGCACGAGAGATTTTCCCAAGCCGCGCAAGAGGTCGATACGTTCAGGCTTTTCGCCCACGGCGCGCTGGAAATAGGCGACCGCCTCGTTCGGGTCGCTGGCGGTCAGCATCACGTCGTTGAGGTTGGTTTCGTCCACGACATTGATGTCTTGGAACGCGCGGTCTACGTCATTTCCGCTGGACTGCTCACAGGCGGACAAGGCAAATGCCCCTGCCACGCACAAGGAAACAAGAATAGGGTGGCGCATTTTTGCGTCCTTTTACTGCCTCGGCCTCGTCATGGTATCTTGCGGACCAGATAGTCGCCACTGCCCCGCCGCACCAGTTTGTAATCTTGCTCTTCTACATCACCATAATCAGAATTTTCCGATTTTGCGAGTGCTAAGCGCAAATTGTCGCGAATTGCGTCACTTTCGCCATTGTCCAGCGCATAGGCGCGGCGCAGCATCTGTTCGGCCTCTGGGTAATTTCCCTTTTCGACCAGCACGACCCCGAGGTTGTTCCAGGTTTCGGGGGTGGCGTCGGGTTGTTCGATAGCCTCACGCAGGAGACGTTCGGCGGTGCCAAGACGCCCCAGAGCAAGATTGGCGCTGCCCAATCCCGCCAGCACATCGGCGGTCATGCCGTGGGTGACAGCGGCACGGGTATAGGCCTTGTGTGCCAGTTCATATTCGCCCGCATCCATGAGGCGATGCCCGACCAGAAGGCCATCGACGGCCTCAGCGCCAGGGGCCACGCCGGGGGCATAGGGCCCCTTGGGCGTGGCGGGGGCAAGGCAGCCTGCAAGCGTCAGTGTGCCTACCAGAAAAACCGCCACCCGCCTTAACATGTCGCCCCGTTATTTCTGGGACATCGCCAAGAGCTCCATGATGCCCAGAACGGATGGCCCAACCAGAATGATCAGCAATGGTGGCACTGTAAGCATCATTGTGGCCAATGTCATCTTGGTCGGCAGCTTGTTGGCTTTTTCCTCGGCGCGCATGACCCGTTTGTCACGCATCTCGCCTGCATAGACGCGCAGAGCCTCGCCGATGGAGGTGCCGAAAGTCTGCGATTGCACCAGAACGGTGACAAAGCTGGAAATATCCTGCACGCCGCAGCGCTCGGCCATTTCGCCCAGAACCGAGGGCTTGTCGCGCCCGGCCTTGATCTGGAGGGCGACGATCTCGAATTCCTCGGCAAGAGCCGGGTAGGAGGCGCGCATTTCGCTGGCGACGCGGATGATGGATTGGTCCATCGATTGACCAGCCTCAATGCAGACGAGCATCATGTCGAGACTGTCAGGAAAGCCGTCCTGAATTTCCTCTTGGCGTTTCTGCTGGCGTTTCGTGACCCAGTACTTCGGCATCATATAGCCAATGCCCGCGGGCCCAAGGATATAGAGCAGGGTTTCCTGAGTGCTGGTTTCCGTGCCTGCTTTGAACAGAACGTAGTAGATCACCCCAAGGATCAGCAAGCCGACTGCGAGCGCGAATTGCGCAAAGTGGAAATAGCGCACAGCGTCGCGATGCCGGTAGCCGGCCTGCATCAGCTTGAGCCGGACCTGGCTGAGTTGCTTGGCGTCTTGCGGTTCGAGGAAGGTGGCGTAGCGGTCGAGTTTCTTGTTCTGCTTGCCCGCGCGCAGGTTGGTTTTGCCACCGCCAGACGCGGCGGATTGGCGTTGATTGGCCTGCTTGAGTTTTTCGAGCGGGTCCTGCTTTTGCCGCAGCATCATCGGGATGGTGATGAGGATGAGCATGACGCCCAAGCCGCCCACTGCGATCAGAGGGCCGAAAGGCCCGAGCGCGCCAGTCAGGACATCGTTGAGAACCGAGAGAATTTGCATGATCCGTTCCTCAGACCTTGATGTTCACGAGGGCGCGCATGACGATCAGGTTCATCACCAGAAAGACACCGACGACCAGAACGGCGGGGATAAAGAAGGGGTGCTCCATCGCTTCGTCGTAATAGTCGGGCTTGATCAACTGAATGCCGATCAGCGCGAGAATGGGAAAGCCGGAGAGGAATTTGCCGGACCATTTTGCCTCGGCGGTGATGGCCTTGACCCGGCGGAAGAGGCGAAAGCGGGCGCGGATCACCTTGGCCAGACCGGCGAGGATTTCCGCGAGGTTGCCGCCCGATTGCTGCTGGATGGTCACGGCCACGGCGAGAAAGCGCAAATCCTGCATGTCGAGCCGTTCGGCCATTTCCTTGAGCGCCTCGCCCATGTCGCGGCCATAGGCGGCCTCGTCCGCGATGATGCCGAATTCGGTGGCGAGCGGATCGCCGACCTCTGTCGCGACAATGCCGATGGCCGAGGAAAACGGATGGCCGACCCGGAGGGATCGAACCATGAGTTCGATGGCGTCGGGCAATTGTTCCTCGAGTAGCGCCATGCGCTTGGCCGCCTTCATGCTGATCCAGGTAAAGATGCCGCCCACGCCGATCCCGACAGAGGCAATCGCGCGCACCGGGGCGGCGGTATCCGTGCCGACCGAGAGGCCGATAAAGGCCAGAACGCTGAGACCGCCCATCAGCATGATCAACTGCCGGGGGGTAAAGGCGATGGCGGCCTTTTGCGCCTTGTCCGAAAGGATGGAATAGAGCGGCAGTTTACGCGCCTTGAGGTGCTGCTGCATTTCCTTGCGCAGCTTTTCCATCACCTCTTCGCGGTTGCCCGATTTGTCGAGCATTTCGAGCCGCCGGTTGACCCGGTTATTGAGGCTGATCGAGCGCCCGAACACGGTGAGATAAATCCCCTCGACCAGAACGAGCACGCCGACGAAGATCAACGCATAAATGATAGGTTCGGCACTGAGGGTCATCTGCGTTACTCCGCTGCGATGGGTTCGTAGATATGGGCGGGCAGATCATAGCCCCAGAGACGGAAGCGTTCGGAATAGTGCGAGCGGACCCCGGTGGCGGTGAAATGGCCGATGATCTTGTTGTCGGGGGTCAGGCCCACGCGCTGAAAGCGGAAGATCTCCTGCATCGAGATGACATCGCCCTCCATGCCGGTGATCTCGGTGATCGAGGTCATGCGGCGCGAGCCGTCCTGAAGGCGGCTGGCCTGCACGATGAGATTGACAGCGCTGGAGATCTGGCTGCGCACGGCCTTGAGCGGCATTTCAATGCCGGCCATGGCGACCATGTTCTCGAGGCGCGAGATGCCATCGCGCGGGTTGTTGGCGTGGATCGTGGTCATCGAGCCGTCATGGCCGGTGTTCATGGCCTGAAGCATGTCGATCACCTCTTCACCCCGCGTTTCGCCGACGATGATGCGGTCGGGGCGCATCCGCAGCGCGTTCTTGAGACAGTCGCGGGGAGACACCTCGCCCTTGCCTTCGACGTTGGGCGGGCGGCTTTCCATCCGGCCCACGTGGATCTGTTGCAGTTGCAATTCGGCAGTGTCCTCGATGGTGAGGATCCGCTCAGCATTGTCGATGAAGGAGGAAAGTGCGTTGAGCGTGGTGGTTTTGCCCGAGCCGGTGCCCCCCGAGACGATGACGTTGAGGCGGGTGGCGACGGCGGCCTGAAGATAGGCGGCCATTTCCTCGGAAAAGGCCCCGAATTTCACCAGATCGTCGATGCCCAGCTTGTCCTTCTTGAATTTCCGGATGGAAACCAGGCTGCCATCCACCGCGACGGGGGGCACCATGGCATTGAAGCGCGAGCCATCGGCAAGGCGGGCGTCGACATAGGGGTTGGATTCGTCCACGCGCCGACCCACCGCCGACACGATCTTGTCGATGATACGCAGGAGATGCTTTTCATCCTTGAAGGTGACGTCGCTGAGTTCGAGCTTGCCCGCGCGTTCGATAAAGATCTGGTGCGGGCCATTGACGAGAATATCGTTGACCGTGTCATCCTTGAGCAGGGTTTCAAGCGGACCGAGGCCCTTGACCTCGTCATAGAGTTCCTGGGTGAGTTGCGTACGGTCCTCGCGGTTGAGGACGATGCCTTTTTCTTCGAGAATCTCGCCGGCAATAGAGCTGATTTCGGCCCGCAGGTCGGATTCGGTGGCCGTATCGAGCGCGGCCAGATTGAGGTGATCGAGCATTGCGCGGTGCAATTCGATCTTGATCTCGCTGATCCGCTCTTTGCGCTTGCGTTCCTTGTCCATGCCCACAGGCACTGCCGCAACCTGTTGCGCGGGTTTGCGGAAGGAGGGGAGGGCGGCGGCCTCGACCGGGGCGGTTCGAGGGAGAGGCATAGGCGCTGCGGAGGCTTTTGGAGCGGTCCGGTCGTTGGCGGATTTCTTGTAACGAGAGAACATCTGGTCCTACCTCTGGTTAGGCGGCTTCGGCGTCGCTCTTGCCAAGAGCATGCAAGGAGCTGGCCAATTTGGCGATTTCGCGGCGCAGCGGATTCTTGGCGGAACTGGAGGCCAGCGGCAGGCCATGATCCGAGCTCTGGCAGACCGCCCGCCCGCCATCCGGCAAGAGAAGTTCGATGCGGATTTCCAAGCTCTCGGCCATGCGTTTAACGCGGCTCTTGCCGTTCAGGTCGGTGAATTTCGGCGACCGGTTAAGGCAATAGCGTAGTTTGTCCACTGGCAGATCCTCGGACTGCATGGCCCGTTTGAGCCGCAGCGCATTCTGGGCCGAGCGCATGTCAAGCTCGAGCGTGGCAAAATATATCTGGGAGGCGTGCAGCACCGCTTCGGTCCATTGGACCAACGAGCCGGGCATGTCGATCACGACGTAGTCGAAATGTTTGCGCGCAAGGCCGAGCAACTTGTTCACATCCTCGGAAGAAATCATGTCGAGTGGGAGCACATCGGCGGGGGCGGTCAGCACCCAGAGTTTGTCCTCGAAGGCGACAAGGGCCTGGCGGAATATGTCATCATCGAGCACCTCGGTATCGGACCACATCTCGAACACGACATCGCGGCGCGGCAAGTCGAGATAGGTCGCGACCGAGCCGAATTGCAGTCCGAAATCCAGCAGGCAGACGCGCGGCGGGCTGGCCTTGTCAACATTGGCCAGCTCCCACGCGAGGTTGACTGCGAGGGTGGTGGCTCCGGTGCCACCCGCGAGGCTTTGCACAGCAAGAATCACCCCGTCCCCAGCAGTCGGATTGGCAAGGGCAGGATGGGTATTTGCAGCAGCCGGGGCGGCATGCGCGGGCGGGGGCGCATGGCGCAGGCGGTCGATTGCGGCCTGAAGCTCGCCCTCGGGCAGGGGGTAGGGGACGAATTCATCGGCACCCTGACGCAGCAATTGGTGCAGGGCGGCTGGGCTGACATCCTCGGCGATGAGAATAACCTTGATGCCTTTCTTGTTGGCCAGTGAGATGATTTCGCCCAGCATGACAAGATCGTCTTCGTCGGCTTCGTCGATGGCAACTGCCACGAATTCCAAGGAGTTGGCCTCGGGCTGGTTGAAAAAGGCCAGCGCTTCGGCGAAGCCCAGATCGCCCCAGGATTCGCCCAGGGCGGCTTCCATATCCTCGATCAGCAGGTCAAAGTTCTGCACGTCGCGACTGATGGTACAGGCGACGATCGGGATGGGATCAGGCTGTTTCGCTACACTACTCGTCATTCTCTCGGTCCTGTTCTTGCCGTCGCCCCGGCGGTGATTGCCAATACGCGGGCTGGACATGGAAATATGGCCATCCAACCCGGCACCGCATGCGACGGAAACCTTTGGCTATGGTGCAAGATGCGCGGGAATATTGGCGACATTTGGGCCAAAAGATCGTAATTGTGCGGTCTTGAGAGACAAAAACCCGCCCAAGTGGGGGCGGGTTCGAGGTGGTCCGGACAGAGCCGAACAGGGAGAAACTGGTGTCGGCGCGTTATCCGCCGGAGTCTTCGGAGCCGGAAGACGATTCGACCATGAGCAAGGTCGAGCGCGGCGCAGCGCTGTTGATATATTCGCGGTAGACGACCTCGGCGTATTTGCCATCCATGATGATCGGATGGGACTGCACGAAGCCCGACACTTCGGTCACGGTGCGCCGGTTGCGGCGCTCGCGGCCTTGGGTCACGATCAGCGGTTGGGTTTCGCCAAAGGAGGCGACCGCCTCAAGCCGCGAGCGGCTTATGCCCTGGCTGGTGAGGAAAGCGACCACGGCCTGAGCACGGCGCATGCCGAGGGTCTTGTTATAACTGTCGGAGCCAACCGCATCGGTGTGGCCATAGACGCGAAAGCGCACTTCGGGGAATTGACGTATCCATCGGGCCTGTTCGCGCAATGTGTCGCGAGCACCTGCATCCAGCTCGGCCGAGTTGAAGGCGAAGTTGACGGTGCTCATCACCTCGCTGGCAAAGCGATTGGCGAGGTCGAAGGTATAGCTGCGCTCGCCGGTCATCACGAGGTGGTTGTTCATCACCGCCTCGCCGAAATGGCCGTTGTCCACATGCGCGCCAGCCTCACCGAAATAGGAGCGGTAGACGGCGTCCTGCGAGGTGCAGGCGGTGGCGGCTATCAGGCCGACGATTGCGAAAGCGTGTTTCATGGCCCGTTTCCCCCGCTCAATCCATCACATAGCCATAGGAGCCGGTGAAATCCTGCTTGGCCACTTCGCCCACGGCCCCCTTGTCACTGACGCCTCTTGCAACACGGCCATTAAGGAAAAGATCCTTTTCCGAGGGCAGTTTGACACGATCCGTGGGCAGGGCCAGCGCCTCACCACGGGAGGGCGACACGAGATGTGCCGAGATGATAATCACCAGTTCGGTTTGCGAACGCTGGTAATCGGCGCTGCGGAAGAGGGCACCCAGAACCGGCACATCGCCCAGCCATGGCACCTGACCGGCATTGTCGCGGAAATCATCCTGAAGCAGGCCCGCAATCGCGAAACTCTCGCCATCGCGTAGGGCCACGGTGGTCGAGGTGTCGCGGCGGCGGAAGGCGGGGATTGAAAACCCGTTTGAAACCAAGGCATTGGCCGTGTCGATCGAGGAGACGGCCGCAGCCATTTCAAGGTTGATGATGCCATCGTCGACGACGCGCGGCACGAAGTTCAGTTCGACCCCGAAAGGTTTGAATTCGATGGAGGTGGTATTGTTGTCCTGCGCCACGGGCACGGGAAATTCGCCACCCGCGAGGAACTTGGCCTCTTGGCCTGAAAGCGCGGTCAGGTTCGGCTCTGCCAGGGTGCGCACGACGCCCTTGGTTTCGAGCGCTTCGAGCAGGATGCCCACCTCGACCGAGCCCACGTCAAAGCCGAAGGCGAAGGCCGCGTTGTTTTCATTTGCGCCAGGAATGGCCCCGGCCAATGTGCCCAGAACGCCGCCTTGGGTGTTGGTGGTGTTGGTGCCGCCGATAATGCCCACTTTGTTGGCCCCGCGCGCGTCAATAGAGAGCGAGGACGAGAGCGCCTTGGACACGCTGCGCTGCATTTCGGCGAAGCGGACCTTGAGCATGACTTGCTGCTTGCCAGAGACCGACATCAGGTTTGACACGCGTTCGGGCGCATAGCGTTCGGCAAGATCAAGGGCGCGCTGCATGCGCGAGGTGCTGGACACGGTGCCGGAAATGACGATCCCGTCGTTGGCGCTGCGCACTTCGATGGGTTCGCCCGGCAGGATCTGTTTCAGCCGTTCCTTGAACTCTTCGATATCGGTGCTGACATGCACGTCGATATTCGTGATAAGTTGGCCCACGCCGTCAAAGAGGCTGAGCGTGGTGCGCCCCGGTGTCTTGCCCAGCACATAGATCGTGCGATCCGACAGGGTGGAGAAATCGGCAATCGCCGGGTTGGCGATGCTGAGTTCCGCGAAGGGCTGGTCGCTCTCGACTACCACGGCGCGGTTCATGGCAACGCTGAGGGCGCTCGAGGTGCCATTGCGCACCACGCGGATGTTTTCCGCCTGTGCAGGTTGCGGCGCATGCCCCGCAACAAGCGCAACCCCCAATAGGGCCGCGCAAATATGTCTACGCAATTTCATGTGACCTGCCTTTCCGATCACGCCTCATTTTTCGGGTCTTAGCGCCCGCATTTCGGTTACTCTGGGGCAGTTCGGGATTTTTTTCAAGAATCAATGCATTTTTGCGCATTTTTCTTGAGAGTGTGACCAAATTCCAGAATATGCAAAAGGCACCCGTGACCGGGTGCCCTTTCAGAATGTGGTGCAGCAGGTCAGTTGGTGCAGGGGATCGGGGTTTCGATCACCTCTGCCCCGCGCCGGGTGCGGATGGTGCAGGTCTCGGGCAGAGGGGCCTGTTCGACCACGGCCTCGGCGGTGATGCCAAGCAGCCTGTGTTGATCCACTTCGATCACCTCGGCCACCGTATCGTCAAGCGCGCCCACAAGCGACAGCGACAGACGCCCGGTCGATTGTGCCTGAGCAAGGGCCGCCACCTGTTGCGGTTTGACCGCGACCGTCACCGTGCGGGCGATGACCGTCTCGGAGGTATCCATGTCGGCCACCTGATCCACGGCGATGAGTTTGACCCCGTTTTCAATCAGTTTGGTGACTTCGCCAATGGAATTGCCTTCGGTGCGCATATTGCCCTCACCGACGTTGCCGGTCCAATAAATGTCGATGGTATCACCGGGCCGAAGAAAGCCCGAAACGCCGCTGGTCACATCGACCTTGATGGCAAAGGCACGCATGCCGCGTTCGAGTTGCGATGTGATGCCCACTTCGGCCCCCGGTTCCGTGACCTTGACAGCCAAAATGGGCTCGTTCATCTCCATCCGGCGCAGCGCGCGGCGCGCGACGACCTCACCCTTGGGAAACAGCTCTTCTTTCGATTTGAACACGCCTTCGGGCAGGGATGTTTTGGGGAAGGCGGTGAGGCGCACCGCGTCTTTGTCAATCGCTTCGCCATATTGCAAGGCGCGGGTTGCAACATAGATGTCAACGGTTTCGATGGCGGGCGCGCGTTGCTGACGCTCTGCCGCCAACTGGCGCTGATATCCGTCGATGTAATTCTTGGCCATGTAGACGGCAAATCCCGCGAGCCCGAGGCCCACGATCAGCACCAATCCGAAAACTGCTCGCATGGGGTTTCCCTTTCTTCGCAAGAGGAGGTCCGACAGGGGACCGGTGATCAAACCTCGTGATATCGCGCCATTGTGTCAAAATCAGGGACAAGCGGCGGCGATATAGCGCCTTTCAGCCCCGCGAGATGTGGCCGTGACACGAAAGAAAATGGCCACGGATAGGAGCTATCCGTGGCCATTTCTATGTGATTGCCCGGTTCAGGCCCGGGCCGTCAGGCGCTTATTGGCCGAGGGTGCCGAGGTCGACAACCGCCGAGGTGCCCACTTCGGTGCCGATGGTGGTGGCGAGGTTTTCAATGCCGGTGCTCACGGTGGACACGCCGGCGATGCCGAGGCCAACGACTGCTGCGGTCAGCACGACCCAGTCAACCGTCACTGCGCCGTCTTCGTCTTTCGAGAAGTTCTTGATGAATTTGATCATGGTTTGGTCCCTCCAAAGGATCAGTTGCTTGTGTTGTTACACCCGCTTCGGTTTAGGACCCCCAGTTTTTTATGGTCCGTTGCCGTCGTGGTGTGATGCCATATAGCGGGTCAAATCGGGCGGGAATTTGGCGTGACTGGATCGTTTTTGGAGTGGCCTGAAAAAAGCATTCGAAAAATCTTAAGATACTGAAAGATAACAAAAGAAACTCTGAATAAATGTCTGAAAAGGGCTTTGACGCGGTAAATGTGGCGCAAATGTGGGGGGTTCGCGATGTTATGTTGAACAATGCTGGCGTGGAGTCCGGATTTTTGCGATACTGGCGACAATCAATCAGAGGCAGAGCAGCGCTCGCTATGAAATTTTTAAGCCTTTTGGTTTCTGCTGCGATTCTCGCAGGGGCAAGTTCGGTTGCGGCGCAGGCCCCGCGGCCGTTCAAAGAATTCACGTTCAAGCGGGAAAAGGCCCCGGCACCGGGTATGCGGCGTGGCCCTCTGGTGCAGATCGAGCCCGCAGCGCCAGAGCCGCCGCGCGCAGCGCTGCCGGAAAAGGGACCAGATGGCCCGGTCACGCCGCGCGAGGCCGCCTATGGCTGGTTCTGGGAAAGGGTTCCTGCCGATATTGGCACGGATGGTGCTCTGCGCCTGCGCGCGGCGATGGAACATCTGGCCAAGCCGCCCGCAGGCAAGGGGGTGAGCGCGCCGCGCCTGCAATCGGTGCAAGAGATTGCCCGCGCCGAAGGCAGCCATATCCTGAGCCAGACCATTGGCACGCAGATTTCGCCCGCTCTAGTCTTGGCGGTGATCGCGGTGGAATCCTCGGGGCGCACAGCGGCGGTCAGTTCTGCCGGGGCGCAGGGGCTGATGCAGCTCATGCCGGATACCGCGCGCCGGTTCGGTGTGACCGATAGCCTGTCACCAGCCGAGAATATCCGGGGCGGGGTGGCCTATCTCGATTGGCTGATGAAGGAGTTCAAGGGCGACGTGCTGCTGGCCTTGGCGGGTTACAACGCAGGCGAGAATGCGGTCAAACAGCATGGCGGCGTGCCGCCCTATACCGAGACCCGCGATTACATTCCCAAGGTGCTGGCCGCCTATGAGGTGGCGCGTGGCCTGTGCAAGACGCAGCCAGAGCTGATCACGGACGCCTGCGCGCTCAATCTCGCGATGAAATAAGGGCCGGACCCTTGCGGTGTCCGGCCCCTGGATTTCCGGTCTTGCAGATCAGTTGACGATGGTCGCCTCAGTCGCGGCGCGCAGTTCCGCGTCGGTTACGCCTTCTGCCAGTTCAACAATCTTGAGCCCGCCCTCGACCACGTCGAGGACGCCAAGGTTCGAGATGATCCGGTTGACCACGCCCGTGCCGGTGAGCGGCAGGGTGCAGGATTTCAGCACTTTGGATTCACCATGCTTGTTGGTGTGATCCATGACAACGACCACGCGACCCACGCCCGCGACCAGATCCATGGCCCCACCCATGCCCTTGACCAGCTTGCCGGGGATCATCCAGTTGGCGAGATCGCCATTCTCGGCCACTTCCATCGCGCCAAGGATCGCCATGGCGATCTTGCCGCCCCGGATCATACCAAATGAGGTGGCACTGTCGAAATAAGAGGTGTCAGGCAGTTCGGTGATGGTCTGCTTGCCCGCGTTGATGAGGTCAGGGTCCTCGCTGCCGGCGATGGGAAAGGGCCCCATGCCGAGCATGCCATTTTCCGATTGCAGCGTGACATGCACGCCCTCCGGGATGAAATTGGGCACCAGTGTCGGGATGCCGATCCCGAGGTTCACATAGGTCCCGTCCTGAAGTTCGAGCGCCGCGCGTGCGGCCATCTGATTGCGATCCCAAGCCATTATGCAGCCCTCACGGTGCGTTGTTCGATGCGTTTTTCATGGGTGCCCTGCACAAGGCGATGCACGTAGATTCCCGGCAGATGGATGCAGTCGGGGTCGAGTTCGCCAGGCTGGACGATTTCCTCGACCTCCATCACGCAGATCTTGCCGCACATGGCGGCGGGCGGGTTGAAGTTGCGCGCGGTCTTGCGGAAAATTGCGTTGCCGGTGGTGTCGGCCTTCCATGCCTTGACGATGGACAGATCGGCAAAGATGCCGCGTTCGAGAATATAGGTCTCGCCGTTGAACTCTTTGTGTTCCTTGCCCTCGGCCACCTGGGTGCCCACGCCGGTTTTGGTGTAGAAGCCGGGGATGCCGCAGCCGCCTGCGCGCATCCGCTCGGCCAGCGTGCCCTGGGGGTTGAATTCCAGCTCAAGCTCGCCCGAGAGATACTGGCGCATGAATTCGGCGTTTTCGCCCACGTAAGAGGACATCATTTTGCGCACCTGCCGCGTTTGCAGCAGGATGCCGATGCCGAAATCATCGACGCCCGCATTGTTGGACGCGAAAGTCAGATCCTTGACGCCCGAGTCGCGGATCGCGGCCAAGAGCAATTCGGGGATGCCGCAGAGGCCAAAGCCGCCCGCCGCAATCAGCATGTCGTCGCGCAAAAGCCCGTCCAGCGCTTCGGCGGCCGAGCCGTAAACCTTGTTCATGTGGAACCTCCTCCAGACAGTGGGTTGCCCCTCCTATGCGGCGCAAGCCGGGCGCGAGTCAACGCGCGCCGCCGGTCATCGCAACGGAATAAGGATTTCTACGTAGCGCTTTACGTAGGGCGCACCGGCGCGCCGGGTTATTTCCCGGCGGCGGCGCGTTTGGCCGGGGCCTTTTTCGCGGCAGGCTTCTTGGTTGTGGTGGCCTTGGCAGCGGGTTTCTTGGCGGCGGTTTTGCGTGCCTTGCCGGGCTTGGTGGCCTTGGCGGCAATCGCTTCAACGGCCATCTCCATGGTCACGTCTTCGGGTTCGGTGCCCTTGGGCAGGGTCGCGTTGACCTTGTCCCATTTGATATAGGGGCCATAGCGCCCTTCGAGGATCTGGATGGGGCCGCCATGCTCGGGATGTTCGCCCAGATCCCGCAGCGCCTTGGCGGCGGCACGGCCGCGCCCGCCGGGATTGGCGCGCTTGGCCGCCAGAAGTTCGACGGCGCGATTCATGCCGATCTCGAACACATCATTCGGGTCTTTGAGATTGGCGTAGACGGGTTTGGCCTCGTCCGGCAATTGGTGCATGAGATAGGGGCCGAAGCGCCCGAAATTGGCCGAGATCATGCCGCCTTCGGGGTGCTGTCCGATCTCGCGCGGCAGGCTGAGCAGGGTCAGCGCCTTGTCCAGCGTCATCGCCTCGGCCGTCCAACCTTTGGGTAGGCTGGCGCGGTCGGGCTTCTTGTTCTCTTCCGTCGCTTCGCCGCGCTGGACATAGGGGCCAAAGCGGCCGGAGCGCAGCGAAATCTCGTTGCCCGCGTCATCCGCGCCCAGAATACGATCGCCATTTTCCCCGGCATCGCCACCAATGGGCCTGGTATAACGGCATTCGGGGTAATTGCCGCAGCCGACAAACCCGCCCGAACGGGAAGTTTTGAGATGCAATTGACCGGTGCCGCAGAGCGGGCATTGGCGCGGGTCGCTGCCATCCTCGCGCGGGGGATAGAGCGTGGGCGCGAGGGCCGCGTCGAGCACGTCGAGCACTTCGGTGATGCGCAGTTCCGAGGTTTCGGCAATGGCGGCAGAGAAATCGCGCCAGAAACGGGCGAGGATTTCCTTGTAATCCGCCTCGCCTGCACTGACGCGATCCAGATCCTCTTCGAGATTGGCGGTGAACTCGTAGCCCACGTATTTGCGGAAGAAATTGATCAGAAAGACCGTGACGATCCGGCCCTTGTCCTCTGGGAAGAGGCGGTTCTGTTCCTTGCGCACATATTCGCGGTCCTGGATCGTGGTCAGGACACTGGCATAGGTCGAGGGGCGGCCAATGCCCAGTTCTTCCATCTTCTTGACCAGCGTCGCCTCGGTATAGCGGGGCGGGGGCTGGGTGAAATGGCGCAGTGCGAGGATGGCTTCGTTGGGCGAGAGCACCGCGGCGGTTGTCTCGGCCCCGTCGCTGGCGCGGGCGAATTCGGCGCGGAGCGTGGATTTGGCAAAGTCGGCGGGCTCGCCTTGCATGATCTGGGGCAGGCGGCCATCGTCGTCGTCGCCGCTGATCACATCATCGCGGCCCTCTTCATAAACTTTGAGAAAGCCCTCGAACAGCATCACCTGACCGGTGGCGCGCAGGCCGACCTGACCATCAGAGCTGCCGATCTCGACGGTGGTGCGCTCCATCCGGGCGGCCTCCATCTGGCAGGCGAGGGTGCGCTTCCAGATGAGATCGTAGAGTTTGCGCTGATCCGCATCAGAGGTTTTGATGTGGCCTGCGTCGCGCGTCATGTCTGTGGGACGGATACATTCATGCGCTTCTTGGGCGTTCTTGGCCTTATTCTTGTACATGCGGGGCGATTTCGGCAGATATTCCGGGCCGAAGCGGTCCTTGATCGCATCGCGGGCGGCCATCACAGCCTCGGGGGCCATGTCGATCCCGTCGGTGCGCATATAGGTGATATATCCCGCCTCATAGAGCCGTTGCGCGGCGGACATGCACTGCTTGGCACCCATGCCAAATTTGCGGCTGGCCTCTTGTTGCAGGGTCGAGGTCATGAAGGGGGCGGAGGGGTTGCGGCTGGCCGGTTTCGCCTCGACCGAGGTGACGGTGAGGGACCGCGACGTCATGGCTTGCACCGCCATTTCGGCCTGAGTGGCGTTCTCCAAATCGAATTTGTCGAGCTTCTTGCCGGCGAGCGAGACAAGCCGCGCCTCATATTCTTGGCCGCGTGGCGTGGTCAGCAGCGCCTTGACGGACCAGTATTCGCGGGCGGTGAACGCCTCGATCTCCATCTCGCGCTCGACGATGAGGCGCAGGCAGACCGATTGCACACGCCCCGCAGAACGCGCGCCGGGCAGTTTGCGCCAGAGCACCGGCGAGAGGTTGAAGCCCACGAGATAATCCAGCGCACGGCGGGCGAGATAGGCCTCGACCAAGGGCGCATCGACCTGCCGGGGATTCTTCATCGCCTCGGTTACGGCGGATTTGGTGATGGCGTTGAACACCACGCGGCTGACGGGCGTATCCTTGTTGATCGCCTTGCGTTTGCGCAGGGTTTCTTCGAGGTGCCAGCTGATTGCCTCGCCTTCGCGGTCGGGGTCGGTGGCGAGGATAAGGGCGTTGTCATCCTTGAGCGCGTCGGCAATGGCCTTGACATGCTTGCGGCTGTCGGGACCGACTTCCCAAGTCATGTCAAAACCGTTTTCGGTATCGACCGAGCCATCTTTGGCGGGCAAATCGCGTACATGGCCATAGCTTGCCAAAACCGTGTAACCGTCGCCCAGATACTTGTTGATCGTCTTGGCTTTGGCGGGCGATTCGACAACGACAACGGGCATGGGCACTCCTTCCGACTCTGGTCGAGGCTTATGGCGGGGCACCATGTGGGCTGGCAAGGGGAATTGTCAATCTGGCCGCAAGGGCTGCAGGAGCGCGACCTTATGACCCTCTGTGGTGTAGTGGCTACCGTGCGAGGGCCAGAAGACCGCCCGGATGCCGCGTGATGCGCCCGTCGAGTTCCAGATCCAAGAGGGCGGGGGCGACCCGGTGGGCCGGCGTGGCCAGATCGCGGATAAGCTGATCCTCGGCCAGAGGAGACGGCCCGAGACGGTTGAGTATCTGAGCATGCAGGCTGGCGATGTCGCGGAGTGTGGGCGTGGGCGCCAGCGGCAGATCGGGCTGAGGAGCGGTTTTCGTGATCGGGACCTGTGGCAGCGCGTCGATCACATCCTCGGCGTTGCGGATGAGAGTGGCCCCGTCGCGGATCAGCATATTGCAGCCGCTGGCGCGGGCATCGATCGGGTGGCCGGGGACGGCCATCACTTCGCGCCCCTGATCGAGCGCGGTGCGGGCGGTGATGAGCGATCCGGATTTCGCGGCAGCCTCGACCACGACCACAGCCTGTGCGAGTCCACTGACCAGCCGATTGCGGCTGGGAAAATGGCGTGCCTGCGGAATGAGGCCGATCGGTTGTTCCGAGAGGCGCAGGCCGGTGGCGAGAATGTCGCCCGCGAGTTTGGTGTTTTCGGCTGGATAGATGACATCGGCGCCGCCCGCCATGACCGCGATGGTTCCCGCCTCGAGACTGCCGAGATGGGCGGCGGTGTCGATGCCGCGCGCGAGGCCCGAGACAATGAGATAGCCGCGCGCCGAGAGGTCGGCAGCGAGCGACCGGGCCATGCGGGTGCCGAGCGACGAGGCGTTGCGCGCGCCCACGAGGGCGATCATGGGCCGGTCGAGCACGGCCATATCGCCCATCACCCAGAGGACGGGCGGGGCGTCGGGAAGATCGCGTAAGGCCTTGGGATAGTTGGCATCTGCGTGCGTGAGCAGGGTCGCGCCCGCCGTTTTTCCGGCGCGCAATTCGGCCTCGGCGACGCCTGCAGGGCAAGGGGTGTAGTCGGTGACACCGGCGGCGCGGGCAACCTCGGGCAGGGCGTTGAGCGCCGCCTGGGCGGTGCCGTGTTCGCTGAGGAGCCGATGAAAGGTGGCCGGTCCGACCCGGCGAGAGCGCAAGAGGCGAAGCCACGACACCCGGTCATCTTCCGTGGTGGGTGGGAGTGGGGGGTGAGTGGAAGGATGAGTCGTCCTGGGCATCCGTGACCTCGCCTGCTTGCAAGACCATGGATAGCGCACGGGTGGTTAATGGGTGGTAAACCGAAATCGGGTGAGTCGCGGGTTTTTCGGGGGCTTCTTCTAAGTCTTTGGAATGTGGCGTTAATTATTTTTCGCTGCGGAATTGGGGGCTGTCTGTATTGCGTCGGTATCCTGTCGGAATCGCGTTGGTGGCGGATGCAGGGGGTGCTGCCGGGGGCCGGGTGTGAACCGGGCGCGCGGGGCTGGCACGGGATGGCAAGGGGTGCGCGGGGCGGCCCCGGGCGGGATCTGAGTATTTTTGGCAAGATGAAGCCGGGCGGGTGTGCTCGGGTTGGGTGGGGGGATGTGAGTATTTTTGGAAAGGTGAAAGGGGGGCTTGGGTGGCCCGGTTGTTGGGTTGACCTGCGGTTCATCCTACGGGATGCGATGTGGGCACCCAACCCCAAACACGACGTTGGCATCGTCGTCATTTTGGTGAACGCTATCTGTTCATACGCCAAAATACAGGCTGCTTCCTGCGATAAGCACGGATATACTCGCGATCACTATCGCAGCGATAGTGAGGCGTTCCATTTTTTGCTGAGCGCGGATGCTCTCTCGCGTGCTTAAAGTAGATGCGAACTCCTGAAACAGCTGCCGTGCGGAGCGTCCTTCAGCGTGAACACCATCGGCGATCCGGTTTGTGAAACTACACAGCGTGCTTGGAAGTTCTACTGTCTCACTACGACTCAAATTCCTAGAGATGAATTTTGTGCAATCCCATTCGAAATGACGTTCATCGAGCCCGGACAATTCTTCGGCAATAGCAGGGTCGCCAATCGAGTCGCGATAAAACGCCTCCAATCGGTCAAGGGTGTTGATTAAGGATAAACGGTTCTTAGACGCCTGGCCGATGCCTTCCCGTGTTTCGCGGATGCGTCGTCCTATCTCTCTCAAGTAACTCGATGCTGCAAGATAGATAGCTATTCCGCCCACATCTTCATAAACGATTTTGTTATAAGCACCCAATCCACGCCCGTTAGTGAATCTGAAATCGTCGTCGGAAAGGCTGCTTGTTTTCAAGGTAACGATGGAATGATACTTCTTGTGATTACGCTGCTCTTCGAGAATAAGCCCGAAACCCTCATGCTTTGGATGCAACCATCCATCAAACCATAGATTTATACCAAGCAGATTAGGCCATTCTGTGTCTTCGTCCTTTTTTTCCGCAGGGTCTTTCAGCGCGTCATGATTTTTCATCGTAATCAGTTCACCTGTAGGAAGCTCATCGACAAGTGGGCCGCCGGAAAACAGTCCCGGAAGATGATGAGCAAACCAGCTTGAGGCCATGCGCGCCCGTTCGAGCCGCGCCTTCTCAATTATCTCTCTCTTCTGGTTGAGTACCCCCGGAACTGAATACCCCTTACCGCCCTTAAATCGCCTGTAGATTGTTTTGCGGTCTGTATTGAGGATGCTCTCGTATATCTTCGATGAATCTTCATTGAGCACAAAGTGAACATGGATCGCAGTTAAAGACGGTGTAATCTGATTGACTGACACCAAGAGGTATTCACAGGCGTCAGGCATGGGCGCGAAATAGTCCCGCCCCGCTCCTTTGTCTTTTTGCCTATAAACAACGCCGAGATTTCGTTGCCCTGTGTGGCCATATCGCCGCATTCGCCGCAACCACTCGAGAACATCGGTTTCAGGCATATCAAAGCGGCATCCGGCCCAGCCTAGCTTTGCAAGATTCTCATAAAGGACCGAAATTTCCTTTGGTCCATATAGCTCAACGCCCCAAACACTGGCTTGCCGTAGTTCGTCATCTAACGGCACCTTGGAGAGACGGTTTTCTTTAGCGTCACGATCCCTACGAAATACCCTGTTTTCATGGACGTAGGGAAAAAGGTTAGGGAACCTAAGGTGAAGCCGCCACTGTAACTTTCGAAAGGCTTCTAGAGCATTCTCTAAGAGTTGGTCGCGCAAACCCTTCACTACAAATTCCTGACCTTCAGTAATTGGGCTGCACGAAATATAGCGCTTCGGTATAGAACGATACAGGGCTAAGTTGACAAAAGGCGCATGGCAAAGCGCTAGCAATTCGTGAGTGACGGTTAACGATCGTTGCTATTCTAATTCGCCAAACGCTCCATAATTTACAAACTCCGCTCCCGCGCCTTGCGGGCATTTGAGCGAACAGCATTATCGCGCACTCCCCCCTACGCCGCAGCCCCCCCCACCGTCAGTCCGCCGATCAGCACCGTGGGTTGGCCGACGCCCACCGGCACCCATTGTCCTTGTTTGCCGCAATTGCCCATGCCGGGATCGAGGGCCATGTCGTTGCCCAGGCCGCGGATCTGCTGAAGCGCGGTGGCGCCGTCGCCGATCAGGGTGGCGCCTTTGACGGGTGCGCCGATCTGGCCGTTCTTCACGCGGTAGGCCTCGGTGCAGGAAAAGACGAATTTGCCGTTGGTGATGTCGACCTGACCGCCGCCGAAGCCCACGGCATAGATGCCGTCCTTCAACTCGGCTACCAGATCGCCGGGTGTGGCGGAGCCACCCATCATATAGGTGTTGGTCATGCGCGGCATGGGGGCGTGGGCATAGCTCTCGCGGCGTCCATTGCCCGTCGGGGCCACGCCCATCAGGCGGGCGTTCTGGCGGTCCTGCATATAGCCCACGAGGACGCCATCCTCGATCAGGACATTGCGGGCGGAGGGCGTGCCTTCGTCGTCAATGGTGATGCTGCCGCGCCGGTCGGGGATGGTGCCGTCGTCGAGCACGGTAACACCGGGGGACGCGATCCGTTGGCCCATGAGGCCGGCAAAAGCGGACGAGCCCTTGCGGTTGAAATCGCCCTCAAGCCCGTGACCTATCGCCTCGTGCAAGAGGATGCCGGGCCAGCCGGGGCCAAGCACCACATCCATGGTGCCCGCGGGGGCCGGTTCGGCATCGAGGTTGACGAGCGCTATGCGCAGCGCCTCGCGGGTCTTGGCCTGCCAGTCGGCGGGATCAAGCAGGCCATCCAGCCCAACACGCCCGCCGCCCCCGGCGCTGCCGCTCTCGCGGCGGCCCTCCTGCTCGACGATGATCGAGACATTGACGCGGGTCATCGGGCGGACGTCCTGCAGCTCCTGTCCGTCGGGGCGCAGGATCACGACCTCTTGGCATGAGGCCGCAATCGAGGCTGTGACCTGTACGACGCGGGCATCAAGGCCGCGCGCGAAAGCGTCCATCTCGCGCAGTGTGTCAAGCTTGACCGGAAAGGATGCCCCGGCGATGGGATCGGCATCGGTATAGAGGCGACGATTGGTCGGGGTTGGCCCCGCTGCCAATGTGCCGCCGCCTGCACCCACGGCAAGACGCGCGGTCTCGACCGCGCGTTTCAGCGCGGCCTCGGTCACTTCGGAGGAATGGGCATAGCCTGTGACTTCGCCTCGCACGGCGCGCAGGCCAAACCCCTCGGAGGCGTCATAGGACGCGGTCTTGACCCGGCCATCGTCGAACATGAGCCCCTCGGCGCGGCGGCGTTCGAGAAACAGCTCGCCATCGTCGGCCCCATGGGTCGCCGCACGCAGGCGGGCGAGGGCGGTATCGCGGTCAAGCAGGGTCTCGAATGGGCGAAAGGCGGTGTCGTTCATGGGGATTCTTTCTCTGCCGTGCGGTCCGTGGGGGCGATAATTTGATTTAAATCAAAAAAGCGTCCGTTTGCCGCAATGGTCTTTCTTGTCGTTTCAGGCAGAATATGGTTTTAGACAGCACCGAGACAATGGGATTCCGCCCGGCGGCGGGATGACCTTCGCAAAAAGACATGAACCGCTTTAACCGATCAGGGTGTAAAATGCGACTAACTTCCAGCCTTATGGCGGCTCTGACCGCCTTTCTCGCCCTTCCTGCCATGGCTCAAGACGGGCTTGAGATCGTGGGTAAGCCCGTAGAGGGCAAGATGGGCTTTCAGCCGGCGGCGACCGAGCTTGCGCGCGACCTGCAATGGCTGGACGGGATGATCAACGTGATCATTATCGCGATCGTGCTTTTTGTGACGGCGCTGCTGGTGGTGGTGATGATCCGCTATAACCGCAAATCCAACGCAAAACCGGCGAGTTTTACACATAATTCACCGCTGGAAATTGCGTGGACGATCATCCCGATTGTGATTCTCGTCTTTATTGGTGCTTTCTCTTTGCCGGTGCTGTTCAAGCAGCAAGAAATCCCCGATGGCGAAATCAACATCAAAGTGACGGGCTATCAGTGGTATTGGGGGTATGAATATACCGACCACGATTTCGCCTTTGACAGCTACATGATCGGGGCGCCGGCAACGGGTGGCGACAACCGCATGACGCCCGAGGTCGAGGCGCAGTTGATTGAGGCCGGTTACAGCAAGGATGAGTTCCTGTTGGCCACCGACACTTCGGTCGTGGTTCCCGTGGGCAAGACCGTGGTCATGACTGTAACCGGGGCGGATGTGATCCATAGCTGGACGATCCCCGCCTTTGGCGTGAAGCAGGATGCGGTGCCCGGGCGTCTGGCGCAGCTGTGGTTCAAGGCCGAGAAGGAAGGTATCTATTTCGGACAGTGTTCCGAGCTTTGCGGTCAGGCGCACGCCTATATGCCTATCACCGTCAAGGTCGTGAGCGAGGCCGAGTATGAGACATGGCTGGATGGCGCGATCGAGGAATACGCGGGCACGCCGCGTTCCGTGACCGTGGCGCAAGCCGACTGAAAAGACCGGGGCGCGCGCCGCAAGGTTGAGCCCCACGCCTACCGCTGAGGGCCGCGCACCTTGCGCGTTCCGGCAGGAGAACAAAATGAGCGATGCGAGCCTGAACACAGCCAGCCCCGTGAGCCGCGCCCAAGAGGGTGAGGCAGGCTTTGGCGATTTCTTTGCCCTGCTCAAGCCGCGGGTGATGACGCTTGTCGTGTTCACGGCGCTGGTGGGTCTCTTGGCAGCACCGGTTGGCGTGCATCCGGTCATTGGCTTTGCCGCGATCCTGTTCATCGCCGTGGGCGGGGGCGCCGCAGGCGCGCTCAACATGTGGTGGGAATCCGACATCGACGCGCTGATGAAGCGTACGCAGAAGCGGCCGATTCCGGCGGGCAAGGTCACACGGGACGAGGCCTTCGCCTTTGGCATCACGCTGGCGGTGATGTCGGTTGTCATGCTGTGGCTGGCCACGAACGCGCTGGCGGCGGGTATCCTGGCGTTTACGATCTTCTTCTACGTCGTGATATACACGATCGGCCTGAAACGCTGGACGCCGCAGAATATCGTCATTGGCGGGGCGGCGGGCGCGTTCCCTCCGATGATCGGCTGGGCGGCGGCGACGGGCACGGTGAGCCTCGAGTCGGTTTTGATGTTCGCCCTGATCTTCATGTGGACACCGCCGCATTTCTGGGCCCTCGCCCTCTTCATGCGCGGCGATTACGACACGGCAGGCGTGCCGATGCTGACCGTGACGCATGGGCGGCGCGCCACGCGGGTGCACATTCTGGTCTACACCGTGCTCTTGGCGGCGCTGGCGATTGGCGCTGCGTTCACAGGTATTGGCGGGCCGGTTTATCTGGCTGTTGCGGTGGTCTTTAACGCGCTCTTCCTGCGCGATGCGATTGCGATCTGGCGGCGCGACGAGGATCAGGCCGAAGCGGACAATTACCGGGTCGAGAAACGGGCGTTCAAGCTGTCGCTCTGGTATCTCTTTGCACATTTCACGGCCATTCTGGCGGAGGCCGCGCTGGGCGGTCTTGGCCTTGGGGGATGGGCATGAGCTTTCGCGAGGAGCATGAGCTGCACAAGCGCCGGTTTGGCCGCAATCTGGGTCTTGGCCTCGTGCTGGCGGGGTTCGTGGCCTTGGTGTTCGGCATGACAATTGCCAAGGTTTCGGATGATGGATTTGCTGTTCCCAAGATCGAACAGGGGGAGAAGTGATGGCGATGGACCCGAAGCTCAAGACCGTGACCCAGACTGTTGGCGTGGTGGTGCTGATGGGCGGGCTCGCCTGGGCCTCGGTGCCGTTTTATGACTGGTTCTGCCGTGTCACCGGCTTTGGCGGGGCGACCGGCGTTTCCGAGGTAGCGAGCGAGGATGTGCTGGAGCAAACCGTCAAGGTGCGGTTCGACGCCAGCAAGGAGCGCGGAATGCCGTGGGAGTTCAAGCCGATGGAGCGCCAGATGGAGCTACGCATCGGCGAGACGGGGCTGGCGTTTTATGAGGCCTATAACCCAACCGACCGTGTCGTGGCGGGATCGGCCAGCTATAATGTGACACCTTACGAAGCGGGTGGCTTTTTCACCAAGATCGACTGTTTCTGTTTCGAACAACAGGTGCTACAGCCGGGCGAGCGGGTGCAGATGCCCGTGACCTTTTATGTTGACCCGGAAATCGTGACCGACCGTGACGCGAAATACGTGCATACGATCACGCTGTCCTATACGTTCCACGAAATTGACCTGCCCGAAGAGCAAGCTGCGCTTGAGCAGGGCACATCACAAGATAAAAACCTGAACTGAGCCTTCGACGAGGGATAATACAAAGATGGCACACGAGAAAAACCACGATTACCACATTCTGCCCCCCTCCATCTGGCCGTTGCTTGGCTCTTTGGCGGGGTTCGTCATGCTCTTCGGGGCGGTTCTGTTCTTTCACGATCATGGGCCGTGGATGCTGCTCGCGGGCGTCGTCGGCGTGCTCTATGTCATGTTCGGCTGGTGGGCCGATGTGGTGAACGAGGGCCAGACCGGCGATCACACCCCGGTCGTGCGGATTGGTCTGCGCTATGGCTTCATCATGTTCATCATGTCGGAAGTGATGTTCTTTGCCGCGTGGTTCTGGAGCTTTTTCAAGCACGCCATGTACCCGATGGGCGAAAACTCTCCGATGGTCGATGGCGTCTGGCCGCCTGCCGGGATCGAGACCTTTGATCCCTGGCACCTGCCGCTGATCAACACGCTGATCCTTTTGTGCTCGGGCTGTGCCGCCACTTGGGCGCATCATGCGCTGGTGCATGAGAACAACCGTCAGGACATGAAGCGAGGGCTGATTATCGCGATTGCCTTGGGCGCGATCTTTACCGTGTTCCAGGCCTATGAATACAGCCATGCGGCGTTTGGCTTCTCCGGCAATATCTACGGCGCCAACTTCTTCATGGCGACCGGGTTCCACGGCGCGCATGTGGTGATCGGCACGATCTTCCTCTTCGTTTGCCTCATTCGCGTGCAAAAAGGGCATTTCACGCCTCAGCAGCACGTAGGCTTTGAAGCCGCGGCTTGGTATTGGCACTTTGTCGATGTGGTGTGGCTGTTCCTCTTTGCTGCAGTCTACATCTGGGGTGCGTGACGATCTTCTGAAGGAGATCGGTGCCTGCGGCGCGGATATTTGAAGCAAGAAGAAGATGCGGGGTTTTCTTTCCCCGCATTTTCCTTTTGAGAGTGTGACATGCGGAAAAGCGTTCTGATCCCCCTGATCTTTGGCATTGCCGGTGTGGCAGTGCTGGTCGGCTTGGGCAAGTGGCAGGTCGAGCGGCTGGCGTGGAAAGAGGGTGTTCTGGCCGATATTGCCGCGCATATCAGCGCGGACCCGGTGGGTTTGCCCGAAGCGATAGAGCCGGAGCGGGATCGCTATCTGCCGGTCGCGGTGACGGGACGGATCGGCACGGAGGCGCTGCGGGTGCTGGTCAGCCAAAAGCAGGTTGGGGCGGGATACCGGGTGATTTCCGCTCTGGACACCGGCACGCGCCGGGTGCTGTTGGATCGGGGGTTTGTCAAGGTAAGTGCCGATATTCCGGCCCCGCCCGAGGAGGCGGTCACGGTGCAAGGCAATCTGCACTGGCCGGACGAACGGCTGAGTTCGACGCCCGAGAACGACGTGGCGGGCAATATCTGGTTCGCGCGCGACATCGCGCAGATGGCCGAAGTTCTGGGCACCGAGCCGGTGCTGGTGGTGACGCGAAAATTGTCGGAGCCGGAGGTGGGCGTGTCGCCCTTGCCCGTCGACACGAGCGGAATTCCGAACGATCACCTGAGTTACGCAATCACATGGTTTTCGCTGGCCGTGATATGGGCCGCGATGACAGGTTTTTTCATCTGGCGCATGCGGCAGGCAGAAAGAGGCACGACGTGAAATACATCTCGACACGGGGCCGCGCGCCCACGCTGAGTTTCGAAGAGGCGATGCTGACCGGGTTGGCGCGTGATGGCGGGCTTTATCTGCCGGAGAGCATTCCGGTGATGGCGGCGGATGATATCCGCGCGCTGCACGGGGTGAGCTATGAGGAGGCCGCGTTCCGGGTGATGCGGCCCTATATCGGCGATGCCTTTACCGACGACGAGTTTCGCGGGATCATCGCGCGGGCCTACGAGGGGTTCGGTCACGCGGCACGGGCCCCGTTGAAGCAGCTGGATAGTGGGCATTTCCTGTTGGAACTGTTCCACGGGCCGACGCTGGCGTTCAAGGATTTCGCCATGCAGCTAATCGGGCAGATGTTCGAATTCTCGCTGAAGCGGTCGGGGAGCCGGGTGAGCATCGTCGGCGCGACCTCCGGCGATACCGGGTCGGCGGCGATCGAGGCGTTTCGGGGTCTGGATGCGGTGGATGTGTTCATCCTCTATCCGCATGGGCGCGTCAGCGAGGTGCAGCGGCGGCAGATGACGACGCCGGTCGAGAGCAATGTGCATGCGCTGGCCATCGACGGGCATTTCGACGATGCCCAGGCGCGCGTCAAGGATATGTTCAACGATTTTGAGTTCCGCGACGGCGTGCGGTTGGCGGGGGTCAACAGCATCAACTGGGCGCGGGTTCTGGCGCAGGTGGTGTATTACTTCACCTCTGCCGTGAGCCTTGGTGCGCCGGACCGCAAGGTGAGTTTCACCGTGCCTACGGGCAATTTCGGCGACGTCTTTGCCGGGTATATCGCCAAGCGCATGGGCCTGCCGATTGACCGGCTGGTGGTGGCGACCAACCAGAATGACATTCTGCACCGCTGTCTGAGCACGGGCGACTATCGCCCTGATGGTGTGGCCCCGTCGATCAGCCCGTCGATGGATATTCAGGTCTCCTCGAATTTCGAGCGCGCGCTCTATTACGCCTACGGGCAGGATGGCAATGCCGTGGGGCAGGTGATGGACGAGCTGAAGGCGGGCGGATTTACCGTGAGCCAAGGCGCGCTGGAGGCGCTCCGCGAGACGTTCGATAGCGGGCGCTGTGACGAGGATCAGACCCGCGCCGCGATCCGGACTACATGGGCCGCGAGCGGTGAATTGTTATGCCCGCATAGCGCCGTGGGTGTGCATGTGGCCGAGGCGCAGCGTAGCCCCGGCGTACCGATGATCACGCTGGCCACGGCGCATCCTGCGAAATTCCCGGCGGCGGTCGAGGAGGCGAGCGGCATTCACCCCCCCTTGCCCGCGCGTATGGCGGACCTGTATGAGCGGGATGAACGTGTGACGCGTGTCGAGAACGATCTGAGCGCCATTGAAACACTGATCAAGGAACGGATTGCCCATTGAGTGTCCAACTGACCACCCTGCCGAACGGATTTCGCATCGTTTCGGAACATATGCCCGGCCTGCAATCGGCAGCGATTGGCGTCTGGGTTCTGGCCGGGGCCCGGCATGAAGAGGCCAGCCAGAATGGCATCGCGCATTTTCTGGAGCATATGGCCTTTAAGGGGACCAAGCGGCGCTCGGCCTTGCAGATTGCAGAGGCGATTGAGGATGTAGGCGGCTATATCAACGCCTACACGAGCCGCGAGGTCACGGCCTATTATGTGCGCGTCCTCAAGGAAGATGTGCCGCTGGCGCTAGACGTGGTGGCGGATATTTTGCGCAACCCGGTGTTTGATCCGCGCGAGATCGAAGTAGAGCGTGGCGTGATCCTGCAAGAGATCGGGCAGGCGGCGGATACGCCCGATGACATCATTTTCGACTGGCTGCAGGAAAAGGCCTATCCCGACCACCCGCTTGGCCGCACCATCCTGGGGGCGGAAGAGCGGGTGCGCGGCTTTGCCAAGCCCGATCTGGAGCGGTTCGTGGATCAGTATTATCGGCCCGGTCAGATGGTTCTGTCTGCGGCCGGAGCGGTGGATCATGATGCGCTGGTGCGCATGGCCGAAGACATGTTCGGCGACATGATCCCAAGCAATGTGATCGAACCGCCGGTTGCGCGATTTGCCGGGGGCGAGACGCGGCATGTCAAGGATCTGGAGCAGGCGCATTTCGCGCTGGCCTTCGAGAGCCCGGATTACGCGCATCCCGATATTTACACCGCGCAAATCTATGCCTCGGCGCTGGGCGGGTCGATGTCGTCGCGGCTGTTTCAGGAAATCCGCGAGCGGCGGGGCCTGTGCTATTCGATCTATGCGCAGGCCGGGGCCTATTCCGACACCGGCATGATGACGATTTATGCAGGCACTTCGGGCGAGCAATTGGGCGATCTTGCGGGGATTACCATCGACGAGATGAAGCGCGCTGCCGAGGATATGACTGCCGCCGAAGTCGAGCGGGCACGGGCGCAGATGAAGGCTGGGCTGTTGATGGGTCTTGAAAGCCCGAGCAACCGGGCGGAGCGTCTGGCGCGGATGTTGCAAATCTGGGGGCGGGTGCCGGACCTGCCTGAGGTTGTGGAACGAATCGACGCGGTGACGCTGGCGGATGTGCGGCGGTTGGCCGAAACGACGGTCGCACGCGCGCCTTCAGCGCTGGCGCTCTATGGTCCGGTTGAGCAGGCCCCGACGTTGGCCGCGCTTGATGCGAGGCGTGCCGCCTGATGATGCTCTTGCCGCGCCGCAAGCTCAGGATCGAGACAGAGCGTCTTACCCTGCGGCAGCCGGTGATTGGTGATTTTCGCAACTGGAGCAGTTTGCGGGCAGATAGCGCGGATTTCCTGACGCCGTGGGAACCGCTCTGGGCGGTGGACCATTTGGCGCGCAAGGGGTTCTCCAACCGGGTCTGGTGGGCGCAGCGTTCAATCGCCAGTGGCAGCGCGATGCCACTCTTTTTGGTGAGGCGCGAGGATCAGGCGCTATTGGGCGCGATCACGCTTGACAATATCCGGCGCGGGCCTGCGCAGGCGGGCACGCTGGGTTACTGGATCGGCCAGCCCTATGCGCGCCAAGGCTATATGCGCGAGGCGATTGCGGGGGTGGTGCACCACGCCTTTGACAGGCTGGATCTGAGCCGGATCGAAGCGGCGTGCCTGCCGGAGAATCAGGCATCACGCGCGCTGTTGGAAAAATGTGGCTTCAAATACGAAGGCGTCGCGCAGAGTTACTTGCAGATCAACGGACGCTGGCGGACGCATGTTCTTTATGCGCAGTTGCGGGCGGACCGGCGCGGGCGGACGGATGTGGGCTAAGCCCACAGGTCATTCGCGGAACGCCTTGGCCAGATAATCGGTGAAGGGTTTGACCAGATAGGCCAGCGGCGTGCGGTCGGCAGTGCGGATGAACGCCTCGACTGGCATGCCGGGGATGAGCGTGCTGCCCTCGGGCAAGCGGGCCTGTTCGCCTTCACTCAGCACGATCTCGGCGCGGTAATAGCTGGCGCGCGTGGCCTCATCCTCGAACGCATCGGCTGAAATTTGGGTCACACGACCAAAGAGTTCCGGCGTGGTGCGTTGATCCAGCGCCGAGAAACGCAGGGTGACTTCCTGTCCAACAAATAGTTTGTCGATATGGATGCTGTCGACTCGCGCGTTGATCACCAGCGGGCGGTCCTGTGGCACGATGAAGAGGACCGGATCGGCAGGACGAATGACCGAGCGCAGGGCAAAAACCTGAAGGTTATAGACCACACCGGAAAGCGGGGCTGGAATGTCCAGCCGCCCCATCTGTTCGATCAGGGCGCGGCGTTGTTCGCGCAGCTCTAGTTCGCGGAATTGCAGGTCGCGCAAGGTGGTGATTGCCTCTTCGCGCCGGTCGGTCCCAAGCTTGAGGATCGAGATTTCGATTTCGGTGATGCGGCCCTCGGCTTCGGCCTTTTGGGCGGCAAGATCGCCCATGGTGCCGCTCAGCCGTGCCTGTTCGCGTTGAAGCCCGAGCACGCGGGTTGCCTGTGCCAGGCCGCGATCCAGCAGCGATTGCTGGTCGGTCAGTTCCATCTCGATCAGTTCAAGCTGGCGGGCGAGGGCCACTTGTTGCGCCTCGATGCCGTCGATCTGGTTGGAAATCTGCCCGCGCCGCTTGTCGAGTTGGTCAATCTCGGCGGCAACGGTTTGGGCGCGGGCTTCGAACAGGGTTTTCTGACCTGTCATGAGATCGGCAGCATCGGCGTTCTGCGCCGAAAGTTCGATCAGGAGCGGATCGAACTTCAGGGTATCGCGCCCGTCACGCTCGGCCTCTAGACGGCCACGGCGCGCCATGAGTTCGGCAAGCTGGTTCTCGATGATCGAGAGCTCTGATTTCAGTTCGGTAGGATCGAGCCGCACGAGTACCTGACCGGTGGTGACCTTGTCGCCCTCCTTGACCTCGATGGCAGAGACGACACCCCCGTCGGGGTGTTGCACCACTTGCCGGTTCTGATCCACCTCGATGCGACCCGGCGCGATGATCGCCCCGGAAATCTGGGTGAAGCTGGCCCAAGTGCCAAAACCGCCCACCAGCAGAACAAGTCCAATGAGGCCGATAATCAGCGGCTTGCTTGCCGACCAAGCGCTATTGTTTGGGGCGCTCATCGCACACCTCCGGGTCCGGTTGATCCGGTGACTTGTTGATGGTTCTGGAGCACATCCTTGAGTACCTGTTCGCGTGGACCAAAGGCGCGCATGACGCCGGCCTCAAGCATCAGAAGCATGTCGCATTCCTTGATTGCGGCGGGGCGGTGGGCGACGACGATCACCGCCTTGCCTTCGGCCTTGAGGCTGCGAATGGCAAGATTGACCGCCTCGCTGCCTTCGTTGTCGAGATTGGAATTGGGTTCGTCGAGCACGAGGATCATCGGATCGCCATACATGGCACGGGCCAGTCCGATGCGTTGCATTTGACCGCCCGAGAGCCGTCCGCCATTGGCGCTGACCCGGGTATCATAGCCATTGGGCAGTTTGAGGATCATCTCATGCGCGTCGGCCTTGCGGGCGGCTGCGACGATCTTGGCAGGGTCGGGTTCGGGGGCCAGGCGGGCGATGTTTTCGGCTATGGTGCCGTCAAAAAGCTGCACACGCTGCGGCAGGTAGCCGATCAACTCGCCCAGCACGGAGGGTGCGTATTGGTCGAGTGTCGCCCCATCCAGCCGGATCTTGCCGCCCGCAGGCCGCCAGACACCGGTGATGGCGCGTGCGAGGGTGGATTTGCCCGCGCCAGAGGGTCCGATCACGCCCACGGCCTGCCCCGGTTCGATCTTGAAATTCAGGGTTTTCAGCACGGCTTGGCTCTCGCCCGGGGGGACCATGGTGAGCTGTTGCACCTCAAGCCGCGCCTTGGGGCGGGGCAGGGGCGTGCGCGGCTGTTCGGGCGGGACAGTGCCGAGAAGTTCGGCCAAGCTGCCCCAGCCCTTGCTGGCGCGCTGCACCAGGGCCCATTGACCGATGGCCTGTTCGATGGGCGCAAGTGCGCGCCCCATCAGGATCGAGCCTGCAATCATGGCACCGGGCGTCAACTCTCCACGCAGCACCAGCCACGCGCCAAGGCCCAGCATCGCCGATTGCAACAGCAGGCGCAGCGTCTTGGTGGTGGTTGTGAAGGTGCCACCGAGATCGGCGGCGTCGATTGCGGTCGAGAGGGCACGCCCGCGCATGGCCTGCCAGCGGTCAAAGGCGGCATCGCGCATACCCATGGCCTGAATCATCTCGGATTCGTTACGCAACTGTTCGGAAATCGCTTCAGCCTGAACGCTTGCGCTGGTGGCCTGCCCCGTGGGGCGGCGGGTCACGATCTGATTGACAAGGGTCACGACCACCAAGAGAGCGCCCCCGGCAAGGGCAAGTATGCCAAGCCAAGGGTGAAACACCCAGATTGCGGCCAGAAAGAACGGTGCCCATGGCATGTCGAAAATCGCCAGAAGCACTGGCGAGGTCATCAGGCGCTGGATCGATTCGAGGTCGCGCAGGCCGGTGGCGGTGTTGGCATCGGGTTGAACGGCGGATTTTCGAATCACCGCGTCGAACACCCGCCGGTCGAGCCGCGCCTGAAAGCGCGCGCCCACACGGCCCATGATGCGCCCTCGAGCATAATCGAGAAGGCCCATCATCGTATAGAGAAACAGCACCAGTACCGAGAGGGCGATCAGGGTTTCCAGTGAACGGCTGCCGAGGACACGATCATAGACCTGCAACATATAGATGGGACCGGTCAACATCAGCAGATTGGCGAAAAAGCTGAAGATGCCGACAAACCAGTAGAGACTACGGCTTTCACGTCGGGCCGCGCGCAATTCCTGGCGGCCCGCTTCCAGTTTCATCTTGTCCAAACTCGTATTCCGTCTTTTGTGTTCAAGTCTTTAAGGCATCAAAGCAATCCTGCCTTCCCTTACAGGCAATGTCACCATTCTGCCACAGCATTGTGAACATGGGGCGTAGGATGATGGGTTTGTTCGGGCTATAGTTTATGTAAGGCTGAGACTCGTTTAATGACGGATACCCCATTGCCAACCTTATCTTTCCCTGTGCCCGCCGGAGCTGTGCTGCGCCTGATCACCCTGTCAGGAGTGGTCGCGCTGAGCGCCTGCGCAAAGCCCAGCCCGTCTGAGGCCACGCGCGACGTGTTCGATCCCTACGAATCGCAGAACCGCGAGGTGCATGACTTTAACCGAGGTTTTGACCGTGCGCTCGTGCGGCCGGTCGCCAAAGGCTACAGCGCCGCAATTCCCGATGATATCGAAACGGTTATCGGGCGTTTTGCGACGAATCTCTCACTGCCCAGCGACATCGTGAATAACGTCCTGCAGTTGAACATGCGGGGTGCCATCCATGATACCGCGCGGCTGGTGGTGAATACCACCTTTGGCCTTGGCGGCCTGTTCGATCCCGCCAGCGAAATGGGGATGCCTGCGGGCACAAACACCGATTTCGGCGAAACCTTGCACGTCTGGGGCGCGCGGGAAGGGGCCTATGTGGAACTGCCGGTCTTGGGGCCGTCGACCGAGCGGGATACCTGGGGCATCGCCGTCGATCTCTTTACCAACCCCTTGAGTTATCTCGTCGAATCCCCCGAGAGCCTGATCGGCACTGGGGCGGGTGTGGCCGCAGGCCTGTCCAAGCGCGATAAGTTCAGCGAGACGATTGACGCCATTCTCTATGAGAGCGCCGACAGTTATGCACAGTCGCGGTCCATTTTCCTGCAAAACCGGCGCTTCAAACTGGGCGGCACGGCTGGTAGTGTCTACGACGACCCTTACGGCACTCTTGAGCCATCCGCGCCATTGGAGGACCCCTATGCTGAGTAAGATAAGCCGCCGCCATTTTTTCAACGCAGCCTTGGCTGCAACCGCGCTGACTGCGCTGCCCCGGATGGGTTGGGCACTGGACGATGCGCGCGCCCGAACGCTGGTGGATGAGGTGGTTGTGAACATCAACCGCGTGATCGCCTCGGGCAAGCCGCTATCAGGGATGATCAAGGATTTCGAGCGTATCTTTAACACCTATGCCGATGTGAACATCATCGCGCGTTCGACCCTTGGGGCCGATGCCAACCGGGTGTCGGCGGCGCAGATGCGCGCCTTTACCGATGCGTTCCGCGGCTATATTGCGCGAAAATACGGCAAGCGGTTCAACGAATTCGCCGGCGGTCGTATCGAGGTCAATTCGGTCAAGCCTGTGAAATCCTGGCATGAGGTGAAATCCACCGCCTATTTGCGCGGGCAGTCGCCGTTCGAGGTGAGTTTCCTTGTGTCTGACCGGTCGGGCAAGGACCTGTTCTTCGATATGATCATCGAAGGCATCAGCCTGCGGCTGAGCGAACGCACCGAGATTGGCGCGATGCTGGACCGTCGCAATGGTGATGTGAACGCGCTGATTGCGGACCTCAAGCAAGCGGGCTGAGGCGCCCTGCCCATTACGATTATCGAGAACGGCGCCCCTGCGGGCGCCGTTTTCAATTTCCGCCAAAGATGCTGCGCAGGATGTTTTCAATTGGGTTGCCGCTGGCCAGTGGCGCGCGGCGTTGCTGGTTCTGCGGGGCGGGGGTGGGCGCGGGCCGGGGTTGCGGGCGCAGCATCGGCAGGGGTTTGGGATCAATCCCCTCATGCACGCGCACCATGGTTTCCTGCCAGATTTCCGCAGGCAGTCCGCCGCCGGTCACGCCTTTGAGGGGCGTATTGTCGTCATAGCCCATCCAGACCCCGGCCACGTAATCGGCGGTAAAGCCGAGAAACCATGCATCGCGGGCGGCCTGGGTGGTGCCGGTCTTGCCCGCGGCCTCGCGGCCCGGAAGGCGGGCACGGCTGCCGGTGCCGCCTTCGATCACCTTGGTCATCATGTAGATGAGTTCCTGCGCCGCGCTTTCCTGAATGACACGTTCGCCGATGCCGCCGCCGGTGCCCATGAGCGGTTCTGACTCGCCCAGAAGTTTCAATTCGACCAGGCCGTAGGGCGTGACCGACGAGCCGCCGTTGAGGATACCCGCATAGGCGCCGGTCATTTCCAGCAACGTGCTCTCGGAGGCCCCAAGCGCCAAGGCCGGACCCGCGGCCAGATCGCTGTCGATGCCGAAATCGCTGGCCACCTTGCGCACGAGATCACGTCCGACGCTTTCGGAGATTTTGACCGCCGGGATGTTGAGCGATTGCGCCAATGCGTCGGTAAGGGTGACGCGGCCTTTGTAGTTTCGGGTGTAGTTTTCCGGGCACCAGCGGCCCGAACCGGGGATGTCGATGCAATAGGGCTCGTCCACCACGACCGAATCATAGCTGTAGCCCAGCTCGACGGCGGTGGCGTAGACAAAGGGCTTGAAGGCCGATCCGGTCTGGCGCTTGGCCTGTGTGGCGCGGTTAAAGGCGCCCACCACCTTGGTTTTGCGCCCGCCGACCATGGCCCGCACCGCGCCATCGGCGGACATGACCACAATGGCGGCTTGCGCCTTGGAGCCTTCACGCACCTTTTCGTCAAAGATATAGGTCAGCGCGTCCTCGGCCGCGCGCTGGATGCGCTGATCGAGGGTGGTGCGGATGATCACATCCTCGGTGGTGTCTCGGGTAAAGAATTCGGGGCCGGAGGCCATCACCCAATCGGCGAAATAGCCGCCTGCCTGGCGTTCTGCGGCCTCGGAGAGTTCGGCAGGATTGGCGAGGGCGAGGGCCGCTTCCTGATCGGTGAGATAGCCCTGACGGCGCATGAGCCCCACCACGACCGAGGCACGGTTGCGCGAGCGTTCCAGATTGGCAGTGGGCGCGAGGGTCGAGGGCGCGGTCAGCAGACCCGCGATCATCGCACCCTCGGCGGGGTTGAGATTGGCCGCAGATTTGCCGAAATAGCGCTGTGCTGCGGCCTCTGCGCCATAGGCTCCGCCGCCCAGATAGGCCCGGTTGAGATAGACCGACAGGATCTGATCCTTGGTGTATTTTGCTTCCATTGCCATGGCATAGATCGCCTCGCGCGCCTTGCGCGACAGCGATGTGCGGCGGCAGTCGGCGATATAGTCGGCCTCGCTCTCCCACTCGCTCTCATCATAGGCGTTGCCAAAGCACAGAAGTTTTGCGGTCTGCTGGGTGATGGTCGAGCCGCCGTTGCCTTGCAGGGGGCCACGGCCCTCGTTCAGGTTGATGCGGATGGCGCTGGCGATGCCAATGGGATCGACGCCGGGATGCAGGTAAAAGCGCCGGTCTTCGGTGGCGATGACCGCGTTCTTGAGATGCGGGCTGACGGTGTCGGCGGTCACGACGCCGCCAAATTGATCGCCGCGCCAGGCAAAGACCTCGCCCCCGTGATCGAGAAGGGTGACAGAGCCTTTGGCGCGGCCATCCATAAGAGTCTGGTATTCGGGCAGGCTTGAATAAGTGATGGCCACCAGAGTGCCTACGACAAGGGCGACGATCGCCGTTACCCGCCATGTGATCCACCAGGTTACGCGCAATACCCCCCGCAACAGCCCGCCGACAAGCCGCACCATCACGTTGTTGGAGCGTGGACGAGCGCGGCGCCGCGCACCTTTAGCCTTGCGCGCGGGCGCAGGCTTGGGGCGCGCCTTGGGGGTGCGCTTGGGGGCCACCAGAGGCGGTTTTTTCGGTCCTGTCGTGCTCATTGTTGCCCTGCTCGGCCTCATGTGTTCGGCTCAGTTTATAGTGTGGGATCACAAAAGTAGAGACCCCACGCGTACCGATCGCGCTTTCCGATGTGCACAAAAATAGTGCAAATTAACCAATATGCCTAAATTTTATGCATATGAGGCGAATTCGAGCGGCGAATTCCCGCCTTGACCCTTCCAGACTCTGCCATCTGCGCCTTTTCTGCATGTGCAAACAACGCGCTGAGACACCGCAAACCGAAAGGGGCAGACGTGAAACTCATCATTGCAACGATAAAGCCGTTCAAGCTGGAAGAGGTCCGCGAGGCGCTGACCGACATCGGCGTGCGCGGCATGATGGTGACCGAAATCAAGGGCTTCGGCTCACAATCCGGGCACACGGAAATCTATCGCGGTGCGGAATACGCCGTGAATTTCGTGCCCAAGATCAAGCTGGAAATCGCGGTCTCCGCCGCGATGGCCGATCAGGTCGTCGAGACAATCACCAAAACCGCCCGCACTGGCAAAATCGGTGACGGCAAGATTTTCGTGCTCGACATCCAGCAAGCCGTGCGTGTCCGCACCGGCGAAACCAACGATGACGCGCTCTGAGCGCGCAGGGGAAAGGATAAATACCATGAAATCCATGCTAAAACTCGGCCTTGCCGCAACGCTGATCGCGTTGCCGCAGATGGGGCTGGCTCAAGAGGCGGCGGCGGAGGCCGTGCCGAGCTTTGATGAAATCGGCCCCTATATCATGACGACGCTGCTGTTCTGCATGGCAGGCTTTCTGGTCTTCTTCATGGCGGCGGGCTTTGCCATGCTCGAAGGCGGGCTGGTGCGCTCAAAGAACGTCACGATGCAGATGACCAAGAACGTCGTGCTCTATTCCTTTGCAACGATCATGTATTGGCTGGTTGGCTTCAACCTCATGTATCCCGGCGACGGCTGGTTGGTGGCCGGTTGGGTCGGGCCGTTCTTCTCGATGACCGAGCTGGACCCGGTGGGTGTCGCGGCGGCGGATGCCGCGCTGGATTATGCCTCGGTCGGCTCTGACTTCTTCTTCCAGTTGGTGTTCGTTGCGGCGACAGCTTCGATCGTGTCGGGCGCTCTGGCAGAGCGGATCAAGCTCTGGCCGTTCCTCGTGTTCGTCATCCTTCTGACCGGCTTCATGTATCCGATTTCCGGGTCCTGGCAGTGGGGCGGTGGCTGGTTGTCCGAAGCTGGCTTCTCCGACTTCGCCGGTTCGACCATTGTGCACTCCGTTGGTGGCTGGGCTGCTCTGGCCGGTGCGATCATCCTCGGGCCGCGCCTTGGGAAATACGGCAAGGATGGCAAGGTCACGCCGATGCCGGGCTCGAACCTCGCGCTTGCCACTCTGGGCACGTTCATCCTGTGGCTGGGTTGGTTCGGCTTCAATGGCGGCTCGCAGCTGGCCATGGGCACCGTGGGCGATGTCTCGGACGTGTCGCGGATCTTTGCCAACACCAATATGGCTGCGGCGGCGGGCTCGATTGCGGCACTCATCCTGACGCAAGTGCTCTACAAGAAGCCTGACCTTACGATGGTTCTCAACGGTGCCTTGGCTGGCCTTGTGTCGATCACCGCCGAGCCGCTTGCGCCCAGCCTCTTTGGCGCCCTCTGGATCGGTGCTGTTGGCGGCGTGATCGTGGTGCTGGCCGTGCCCATGCTCGACAAGTTCAAGATCGACGACGTGGTCGGCGCCATTCCGGTGCACCTCTTCTGCGGGATCTGGGGCACGATTGCGGTGGTGTTCTACGGCGATGCCAGCCTCGGCACGCAGCTTCTGGGGATCCTTGCCTACGGTGCCTTCACCTTTGTCGTGAGCTTCGTGCTCTGGCTGATCATCAAAGGCACCATGGGTCTGCGGGTCGATCAAGAGACCGAGATCAACGGGCTCGACATGGCGGAAATGGGCATGGAAGCCTATCCTGAATTCTCCAAGGGCTGATCCTTCTCTTTCCTGACAGATCTTGAGAGAGCTTGCCCGGGCGTTCGCGCCCGGGTTTTTTATATGCGGCTGCGAATATGCCTTCTCTGGCAGAATCGCGGTAATCCGTGCTAAGTGTTGCGGTATGAACAGCCCAAGCCCCAAGATAAGCGCCGCACACCCGCAGATTCGCCAGTTGGACGAGGCTGCGATCAATCGTATCGCGGCGGGCGAGGTGGTCGAGCGCCCGGCTTCGGCGGTCAAGGAACTGGTGGAAAACGCGCTCGATGCCGGGGCCACCCGGATCGAGGTGAGCTATGCGGACGGCGGCAAGACCCTGATCCGTGTGGGGGATGATGGTTGCGGCATGACGCCCGACCAACTGCCGCTCTCGCTTGCGCGGCATGCGACGTCAAAGATCGACGGCTCGGACCTTTTGAACATCCATTCCTTTGGATTTCGCGGTGAGGCGCTGCCGTCCCTGGGGGCGGTGGGGCGGCTGACGATCGCATCGCGCGCAGGGGGCGAGGCCGCCGAAATCACGGTTGCGGGTGGGCAAATGGGGGCGGTGAAGCCCACGGCCCTCAATGCGGGCACGGTGGTGACGCTGCGCGATCTTTTCTACGCCACGCCTGCGCGGCTCAAATTCATGCGTTCGGACCGGGCCGAGGCGCAGGCGATTGCCGACACCGTCAAGCGGCTGGCGATGGCGGAACCGTTCGTGGGCTTCGTGCTGCGCGACGTGTCGGGCGGGGGTGAGGGGCGGATCGTGTTCCGTGCCGACCCGGAGAATGGTGATCTCTTTGACGCGCTGCATGGGCGGTTGGCGCGGGTGCTGGGGGCCGAGTTTGCCGAGAATGCGTTGAGAATTGATGCCACGCGCGAGGGGCTGCGCCTGACCGGCTATGCCGCGCTGCCCACCTATGCGCGCGGATCGGCGGTGGCGCAGTATCTCTTTGTCAATGGCCGCCCGGTGCGGGACAAGATGCTCTACGGCGCGCTGCGCGCCGCCTACCAGGATGTGCTGAGCCGCGACCGTCATCCGGCGGCGGCGCTGTTTCTGGGCTGTGATCCCACGCTGGTCGATGTGAATGTGCACCCGGCGAAATCGGAAGTGCGGTTTCGCGATCCGGGGCTGGCGCGGGGGCTGATTGTTTCGGGCTTGCGGCATGCCTTGGCCGACGCCGGGCATCGGGCCTCGACCACGGTGGCGGGGGCGACATTGGGCGCGTTCCGGGCAGAGCCGGTGGGGCGCATCTATCAGATGGATCGCCCGTCACCGCAGGCGCGGGCCCTTGCCTATAACGCACAGGCGCCCGGGTTTGCCGATATGGGCGTAGAGTGGAGCGCGCGGGTCGAATCCGCGCCAGAGCCTGAGGCGCAAGAGGTGCCGGCCACAGCGCTGCCGCTTGGGGCCGCGCGGGCGCAGGTGCATGAGAATTACATCATCGCGCAAACTGAAACGGGGATGGTGATCGTGGATCAGCACGCCGCCCATGAGCGGTTGGTCTATGAGCGTTTGAAGCGTCAGATGGCCGAGAGTGGGATTGCGGCGCAGGCGCTGTTGATCCCGGAAATTGTCGACTTTTCTGAGGCCGATTGCGCGCTGTTGATGGACCATGCCGAGGAGTTGGCGGGCATGGGGCTCGGGATCGAGCCGTTTGGGCCAGGCAGCCTTGCCGTGCGCGAAACCCCGGCCATTCTGGGGCCGGTCAACGCCAAGGCGCTGTTGCGCGACATTCTGGACGAATTGCAGGACGAGGGCGCAAGCGGCACGCTGAAATCGCGGATCGACGCGATCCTGAGCCGGGTTGCCTGCCATGGCTCGGTCCGCTCGGGGCGCCGGATGAGCGCGGACGAGATGAACGCCCTTTTGCGCGAGATGGAGCGCACGCCGATGTCCGGGCAATGCAACCACGGGCGGCCCACCTATGTGGAATTGCGGCTGGCGGATATTGAGCGGCTGTTCGGGCGCACATGATCCAGATCGGTACGCAAACCTATGCCTTTGATGATCCTGTTGTTCTGGCGGGGCTCGTTGGCGTGGTGGTGTTACTGCTCATCCTGCTGCTGCTCATTCTCGGCTTGCGGGCTGCCAATCGCTCGGCGCGGCTGGCAGAGCCTTTGGCCTATCAGGTTGGGCAATTGGGCCAGCGGGTGCAGGGCCTGTCGGATGGGCAGCATCAGCTGGCGGGGGGCCTCAACCATGTGTCCGAGGCGCAGGCGGCGGCGCAATCGCATCTGTTGCAACTGATGGAAAGGCGGCTGGCGCAGGTGAGCCACGCCATGACCGAGAACCTGCAAGGCACGTCGCGGCGCACGGCGCAATCGCTCGGCGAATTGCAGCAGCGCCTACAAGCCATCGACAAGGCGCAGGACAATATCACCAAGCTCTCGGGTGATGTGCTGTCGTTGCAGGATATTCTGTCGAACAAGCAGACGCGGGGGGCGTTTGGGGAAATCCAGCTCACCGATATTGTCACCAAGGCACTGCCGTCGGACAGCTACACGTTACAGGCGACGCTCTCGAACGGGCGGCGGGCGGATTGTCTCCTCCATCTGCCCAACCCGCCGGGGCCGATCTGCATCGACAGCAAATTCCCGCTCGAGGCCTATGAGGCGCTGCGCCGGGCCAAGACAGACGGGGAATTGGCCGAGGCGGCACGCGGGATGCGCACAGCAGTGCGCAAGCATATCAAGGATATTTCCGAGAAATACATCATTGAGGGCGAAACCGCTGACGGGGCGTTGATGTTCCTGCCCTCCGAGGCAGTCTATGCCGAGTTGCACGCCAATTTCCCCGAGGTGGTGCGCGATGGATTTGCCGCGCGCGTCTGGATCGTGTCGCCCACGACCTGCATGGCCACGCTCAATACCATGCGCGCGATCCTCAAGGATGCGCGGATGCGGGAACAGGCAGGCGCGATCCGGCGTGAATTGGGTCTTCTCTTTGCTGATGTGGAGCGTTTGGGCGCGCGGGTCGAGAACCTCGACCGGCATTTCACGCAGGCCGCCAAGGATGTGGCGGAGATCAAGATTTCGGCGGACAAGGCCGGGCGGCGGGCGCGGCGGTTGGACAATTTCGATTTCGAGGAATTGGCGCCCGAAACCGATCCAGCGATCGTACCGTTGGTCAAGGAAAGCTGAGCGCGCCCCTTCGGAAAAGATGACGCTTTTGCAAAGCGTGCTATCTTGCACAGGACCAAGAGGAGGACCGCCCATGATCCGACTTGTCTTGTTCGTCTTGATGCTGGCCGCGCCTGCCACCGCGCAGGATCGCCGCCCGAGCCATTGTATCGCGCTTGCCGATGCCGCGCCGGGGCTGGAATATCTGCACCGGGCCAGTTTTCGCGCGCCTTTGCCGGAGTATACGGTTCGGCTACGCTACATCGCGCATGCGTCCTTTCTCATTCAGGCGGGCGGATACAATGCGGTGACGGATTTCACCGGCTTTATCGGCAGCGCAAATCTGATCCCCGATGTTGTTACGATGAACCACGCGCATGAAACGCATTGGACCGCCTTTCCCGACCCGGCAATCCCGCATGTGCTGCGCGGTTGGGGGGAATATGGCGTGGGGGCCGATCATCACCTTGATCTGGGCGGGTTGGTGGTGCGCAATGTGCCCACAGACATCCGATCCGGTGGCGGGGTGGAGGCGAATGGCAATTCGATTTTCGTCTTCGAGGCGGAGGGGCTGTGCATCGCGCATCTGGGCCATCTGCATCACGAGCCGTCGGACGATCAATATGCGGCACTCGGGCGGATGGATGTGGTGATGGCCCCGGTCGATGGCGGCTATACCATGAATATCGAGAACATGATGAACGTGCTCCGGCGGGTGAAAGCGTCGATCGTGCTGCCGATGCACTGGTTTGGCGATAGCACGCTGGAGCGGTTTCTGGCGGGGATGGAGGGTGAGTTCGCCATCTCGCGTCCCGGTGTGAGCGAGATCGAAGTGTCCCTGCGCAGCCTGCCGGACCGGCCCACCATCGTGGTGTTGCGGCCTGCGTGGCTCAGGGATAACGAGTGAGGGGTTGGCGGTCTGTGACGGGATCGCGGCTATTGGGCCGCAAGAAGATGGTCTGCCGATGGCGATGGCGCGCTCGCAATTTGATGGTGTCTGACACGGCAGTTTCCGTGCCAGACGCAAGGGCCACTCACAGCCAATCAGACGTTGGTTTCGATCCGATCATACAAGAGATTGCCGGATTTTGAGCCCGTGATTTCAATGATCACCATCGAGCCGCTGGCGCGTTCATACTCGACCAGACGCGCCCCGCTGCGCCACGCGGCGCACGTCGCGGAGAAAGCTGTCAGGCCATCTTCGCGCGGTTGCGTGTTGAACCCTCCAAGCGCGCCCGTGCAGGTTTCGGCCACCACCTTGCGGACCTCCTTGGCGGAGAAACCGGCAGGGTTGAACGCGCCGAGCATCGTTCCTTCGGAAACGCGCGAAGAAAAGAAATTCGGATTACTGGTCGACAGGCTCGGACCAGATGTGCCGCCGCATGCGGACAGGATCGAAAACGCCGCCAAAACAGCACTCGTGCGAGCGATAGAAAAAAGTTTCAATGAAGGTCTCCTGCTTGATATTCAAGCGTTTTCAGCACGAACCACTGAGGCGGTCAATCCATGATCCCCACGTTTCATGTCAAGCGCGCCCTGAAGCGGAATGAGCGCAACGGATTAAGAACTGTCCTAACCCTTTGTTTCCCGGCTCACACCTTCTCGCGCAGGACCCTTGGCACTTTGAACTCGACGTTTTCCTGTGCGGTTTCGATCACTTCGACTGTCACATCATAGCGGGCGCGGAAGGCGTCGATCACCTCGTTCACCAGCACTTCGGGGGCAGAGGCCCCCGCCGTGATACCCATGCTGCGGATACCGTCGAGTGCGCGCCAGTCGATGTCGGAAGCGCGCTGCACAAGCTGGGCATAGGCGCAGCCCGCACGCGCGCCGACCTCGACCAGACGTTTGGAATTGGACGAGTTTGGCGCGCCCACCACGAGCATGGCCTCAGCCCGTTCGGCCATGGCCTTGACCGCCTCCTGGCGGTTGGTGGTGGCGTAGCAGATGTCCTCCTTGTGGGGGGCGGCCATCAGGGGAAAGCGGGCGCGCAGGGCTGCGACGATGCCGGCCGTGTCGTCCACCGAAAGCGTGGTCTGGGTGGCGAAGGCCAGATTGGCCGGGTCCTTCGGCGTGAAGGCCAAGGCGTCCTCCACGGTCTCGATCAGGGTCACCGCGCCGTCGGGCAGCTGGCCCATGGTGCCGATGACCTCGGGATGGCCGGCGTGGCCGATCAGCACGATCTCCTTGCCGGCCTCATGGCGGTTGGTGGTGGCGTAGCAGATGTCTTCCTTGTGCGGGCCGACGATGGCTGGAAAGCGCGTCTGGAGGGCGGCCACGACCTCGGCCGTGTCATCGACCGAGAGTGTGGTTTGGGTGACAAAGGCGAGGCGGTTCGCATCGCGCACGTCTAGCGTGGCCACATCGGCGGGGGTCTCGACCAAGAGCACCTCGCCATCCGGCAGTTGCCCCATGGTGCCGACGGTTTCGGGGTGGCCCGCGTGGCCGATCATCACGATTTGCAGCCCGTTTTCATGGTGCCGCTCTGCCTCGATATGCACCTTCGAGACCAGCGGGCAGGTTGCATCGACATAGAGCATTTGCCGCGCGGCGGCCTCTGCCGGGACCGATTTGGGCACGCCGTGGGCGGAAAAGATCACCGGGCGGTCGGTGGGGCACTCGTCGAGTTCCTCGACAAAGACGGCCCCCTTGGTGCGCAGATCGTCGACCACGTATTTGTTATGCACGATCTCGTGGCGCACGTAGACGGGCGCGCCCCATTTCGAGAGCGCCATTTCCACGATCTTGATGGCACGGTCCACACCGGCGCAAAAACCACGCGGCGCCGCGAGATAGAGGGTGAGGGGGGGCTTGGTCATCGCGCGTCTCCTGATCCCGCATAGAGGTAAGGCAGGTGGGCGCGCAGGTAAAGGGTGGGGTTGGAAATAGGCTTTGTGACGTCTGTCGAACCACACGGGAAGTGAATGAAGCTCTCTTGCCTGCCCCGCCCCTCAGCCCATCGCCTGCGCCGTGATCCAGGCCAGCACGATGTAACGCCCGGTCTTGGCAATCGTGACGAGCAGAAGGAATAGCCAGACTGGTGTGCGCAAGACCCCGGCGATCACGGTAAAGGCATCGCCCAAGGGGGCCCAGCTGAGCAGCAGGGTCCAGACGCCCCATCGCGCATACCACCGCTCTGCCCGTGCCATTTGCGCGGCATTGGCCGGGAACCAGCGGCGGTGGCGAAACCGTTCGATCCCACGCCCCATCGCGTAATTGACTACGGCGCCCAGCGTGTTGCCGACGCTGGCCACGACAATGAGTGTCGTGAAAGAGATCGTGCCTGCCAGTTGTAGGCCGACAAACACCACTTCCGACTGAAAGGGCAGGATGGTCGCTGCGCCAAAGGCCGCAGCAAAAAGCCCTGCCAATTGTGCGAAAACGCCCGGATCACCCATGTTCATGCAGGGGCAATCCGGGCGGTGTCGCAGGGCCGAGGAACCAGATCAGTTGGTTTCGGCATAGGCCTCTTGGCGGTCGTTCTGGGTGTCACGCGGCGGGCGGCCGATGACATCCTTGAGGTCTGCCAGCTCGATGAAATTATCCGCCTGACGGCGCAATTCATCCGAGATCATCGGCGGCTGGCTGCGGATGGTCGAGACCACCGAAACGCGCACGCCCTGACGTTGCAGGCTCTCGACCAGGGGCCGGAAATCACCATCGCCAGAGAACAGCACGATATGATCGACGCGCGGGGCGAGTTCCATCGCATCCACGGTCAACTCGATATCCATGTTGCCCTTGACCTTGCGGCGGCCTTGGCTGTCGGTGTATTCCTTGGCCGGTTTGGTGACCATGGAATAGCCGTTGTAATGCAGCCAATCGACCAGCGGGCGGATCGGTGAATACTCGTCATTTTCCAACAGGGCAGTGTAGTAAAACGCACGCAGCAGCTTGCCACGGCGCATGAACTCGGATCTCAGCAACTTGTAGTCGATGTCGAACCCAAGCGCCTTGCCCGCAGCGTAGAGATTCGAGCCGTCGATGAACAAGGCTAAACGCTCGTCCTTGTAAAACATCTTAAATGTCCTTCCGAATGGTCATGTCTTGCCTGGGAGTGTGTGAGTGGTGTGAGTGGTGAAGGCAGGACAGGGTAGCAGCGATAATTAGGGGTTAAGAATTCTGCATGCAAGGGCATGTTACGTCGGGATAGGATAGGGGAGTGATGACTTTGGATCAACAATGCTTGATCGCGATGGGTGGAAACTTGCCGTTCGGCACGTTGGACCCGAAAGCGATCCTGACGGAGGCCCTTGTGCGCTTGCGCGAAGAGGGGGCGGAAATCCAAGCGGTGAGTCGGTTTTTCCGAACACCGGCCTTTCCTGCCGGGGCTGGCCCGGATTTTGTCAATGCGGCGGCCGTGCTGCGGGTGGCGCTCGATCCGGGGGCGGTTCTGGCGCTCTTGCACCGGGTTGAGGCGGTCTTTGGTCGCAGGCGCGAGACACGTTGGGGCGAGCGCACGCTGGATCTTGATCTCATAGCAATGGGCGCGCATGTTCTGCCGGACCGGACGGGGTTCGAGGCGTGGCGCGGTCTGACACCCGAGGCGCAGCAGAGCCGCGCGCCGGACCGGCTGATCCTGCCGCATCCGCGCCTGCATGAGCGGGCCTTTGTGTTGGTGCCGCTGGCGGATGTGGCCCCCGACTGGGTGCATCCGGTGCTGGGCCGGTCCGTGCAACAGATGCTGGACGACTTGCCGCAAGCCGCGCGCGACGAGGTCGAGGCGCTTTGATTCTCTGCTTGTAAATCCCGGTTTGACGCCCTAAATACAAGGCTTCTTGAAATCCGCCCCAACCCGTTCCGGAGGTCTGATGGCCCGCGTTACCACAGAAGATTGCGTTGACAAGGTTCCAAACCGTTTTGATCTGGTGATGCTTGCCGCACACCGCGCCCGTGAAATTGCGGCGGGATCGCCACTGACGGTGGACCGCGACAACGACAAGAACCCGGTCGTGGCGCTACGCGAAATCGCCGAAGAAACCCAATCGGCGGATGACCTGCGCGAGCGGCTGATCGAATCGAATCAGACCCAGATCGAGGTGGACGAGCCGGAAGAGGATTCCATGGCTCTCCTGATGGGTGGTGATGTGGACAAGCCCGACACTGACGATATGTCGGAAGAAAAGCTGCTGCGCGCCCTGATGGAAGCACAGGGTCAGGGATAACTCCGACCCCTACGGCAAGGCGCGACCCCGATGATCGCCGTTGATGACCTGATCACGCTGGTGCGCCACTACAACCCCCGCACGGACGAGGCGCTCATTCGTGCGGCCTATGATTTTGGTCGCGCCATGCATGAAGGGCAGTTTCGCCATTCGGGCGAGCCCTATTTTACCCATCCCGTTGCCGTGGCCGCGATCCTGACCGAGCAGCGGCTGGACGATGCCACCATCATCACCGCCCTCTTGCACGATACGATCGAGGACACCAAAGCGTCCTATCAGATCGTTGCTGAGAAGTTTGGCCGCGAAGTGGCCGATCTGGTGGATGGCGTCACCAAGCTGACCAATCTGCAACTCTCGAATTCCGAGACCAAGCAGGCCGAGAATTTCCGCAAGCTGTTCATGGCGATGTCCAAGGATCTGCGGGTCATTCTGGTCAAGCTTGCCGACCGGCTTCACAATATGCGCACCATCAAGGCGATGCGCCCGGAAAAGCAGGCGCAAAAGGCGCGTGAAACCATGGATATCTATGGGCCGCTGGCGGGGCGCATGGGTATGCAATGGATGCGCGAAGAACTCGAGGATCTGGCCTTTCGCGTGCTCAACCCCGAGGCGCGCGCCAGCATCATCCGCCGGTTCATCACCCTGCAACGCGAGACCGGCGATGTGGTCGAGCGGATCACCGGCGACATGCGGCACGAATTGGACAAGGCTGGCATCGAGGCCGATGTCTTTGGCCGTGCCAAGAAGCCTTATTCGATCTGGCGCAAGATGCAGGAAAAGGAGATGGGGTTCTCGCGGCTGTCGGACATCTACGGCTTTCGCGTGATCACCCGCTCCGAGAATGATTGCTACCGCGCGCTCGGGGCCATTCACCAACGCTGGCGCGCGGTGCCGGGGCGTTTCAAAGATTACATCAGTCAACCGAAATCGAACGGTTACCGCTCGATTCACACCACGGTGTCGGGGCGGGACGGCAAGCGGGTCGAGGTGCAGATCCGCACGCAAGCGATGCATGACGTGGCCGAAACCGGCGTGGCGGCGCATTGGTCCTATCGGGACGGGGTTCGCTCGGAAAACCCCTTTGCCGTTGATCCCGCCAAGTGGATTTCCAGCGTCAGCGAGCAGTTCGACGCCGAGGAGGATCACGAGGACTTTCTTGAAGCGGTCAAGCTCGAGATGTATGCGGATCAGGTGTTCTGTTTCACCCCCAAGGGTGATGTGATCAAGCTGCCGCGCGGGGCCACGCCGATCGACTTTGCCTATGCGATCCACACGCGGATCGGCCATGCCTGTGTCGGGGCCAAGGTGGACGGCATGCGCGTGCCCCTGTGGACCAGGATCAAGAACGGTCAATCGGTCGAGGTGATCACCGCCGATGGGCAGACGCCGCAGGCCACCTGGCTCGATATCGCCACCACTGGCAAGGCGCGGGCGGCCATTCGTCGTGCGCTGCGTGAGCTGGACCGCGACCGCTATATCAAGCTGGGTCGCGAGCTCGCCCGCTCGGCGTTCGAGCATGTGGGCAAGAAGGCCACCGACAAGGCGCTTGAGGCTGCTGCGCGCACGTTGCGCCTACGCGATGCCGACGAGGTGCGCGCAAGGCTGGGCAGCGCCGAACTGACCGCGCATCAGGTGCTCCATGCCGTTTATCCCGATCTCATGCCCGAGGCTGGTAACGAGGTGACGCGCGACCGTGCGGTGATCGGTCTGGAGGCAGACCAGAGTTTTGAGCGGGCGCGCTGCTGTCAGCCGCTACCGGGTGAACGGATCGTGGGCATCACCTATCGTGGGCGGGGTGTGGTGATCCATGCCATCGACTGCGAAACGCTGTCGCAATATGACCAGCAACCCGACCGCTGGATGGACCTGCACTGGCATACCGGCACGCATCCGGCGGCCTATGATGTGACGCTCGATTTGACGATCGGGAATGATGCCGGGGTTCTGGGGCGGATTTGTACCTTGATCGGCGAGCAGAAGGCCAATATCTCGGACCTGACATTCGTTGACCGGAAACCGGATTTCTATCGTCTTTTGATTGATGTCGAGTTGCGCGATGCCGAGCATTTGCACGGCGTGCTCTCGGCGCTTGATGCGGAAAGCGATGTCGCCGCTGTCGAGCGCTATCGTGATCCGTCCCGCGTGGGGGCGGGCTGAGACCAATTCAAGGAGCCGCGCAGGTGGTATTCAGACGTCGTGACAGACGCCCCTGGTGGAAGGTCATTGCCGGGTTTCTCTGGCCCAAGGGCGGATGGGGGCGGGCCTTTACCTATGTCCGCCATCGACTGAACCGGCTGCCTGATCCGCCCGACCGCATCGCGCGTGGAATTTTCGCAGGCGTGTTCACAACCTTTACACCGTTTTACGGGTTGCATTTCATCGTGGCCGCGACGCTGGCGTGGATTTTGCGTGGCAATATCCCGGCGGCTCTCCTGGGGACGTTCTTTGGCAATCCGCTGACCTATGTGCCCATCGGGGTTGTCTCGCTTCAGACCGGGCACGCGATGCTGGGGCGCGGCGCCATGGCTGAGGATGAAATCAGCCGCTCGCTCGGGGGCAAGTTTCTGGACGCGGGCGATGATCTCAAGAATAACTTTCTGGCCATTTTCATGGACCACAAGGCTGACTGGAGCAGTCTCAAGCTCTTTTATGACGATGTTTTCTTTCCCTATATGATCGGGGGAATTGTGCCGGGGATCGTGACGGCACTCGCGGCCTATTACATCAGCCTGCCGGTGATCACCGCCTATCAGCACCGTCGCAAGGGGGCGCTCAAGGCGAAATGGGTGGCGATGAAGGAAAAGAAGGCGACCAAGGAAAAACAGGCGCACGCGGCTGACGAGGCGGGTAAATCGGACTAGCTTGCATCACGAGTCGCGGATCAATTACGGGAGAGGCCGATGTCGGCAGGAAAGAAGCTACGCCTAGGCGTCAATATCGACCATGTGGCCACGGTGCGCAATGCGCGCGGCGGGGCCTATCCTGACCCCCTGCGCGCCGCCAAGATTGCGCAAGAGGCGGGGGCAGATGGCATTACCGCGCATCTGCGCGAGGATCGCCGCCATATCTCGGACGCGGATATCGACGGGCTGATGGAGGTGCTGACAGTGCCGCTCAACTTCGAGATGGCTGCGACCGAGGAAATGCAGCGGATTGCCCTGCGCCACAAGCCGCACGCCGTCTGCATCGTGCCGGAAAAGCGCGAGGAGCGCACGACCGAGGGCGGGCTCGAGGTCGCGCGTGAGGAAAACCGGCTGGCGCATTTCATCGCTCCCTTGCGCGAGGCCGGATGCCGAGTGTCGATCTTTATCGCGGCCGACAAACGGCAAATCGAGGCCGCGCACCGGATCGGGGCCGAGGTGATCGAATTGCACACCGGCGCCTATTGCGATGCCCATGCCGAGGGGCATTTCGACGCCCGCGACCGCGAACTGGAGAGTTTGCGCGAGATGTCTGCCTATGCCCATTCCTTGGGGCTCGAGGTGCACGCGGGCCATGGGCTCAGCTATGACACGGTGCAGCCGGTCGCGGCTTTCCCCGAGGTGATGGAACTCAATATCGGGCATTTCCTCATTGGCGAGTCGATCTTTCGCGGGCTGGGACCGGCGATTGCAGAGATGCGGCGGCTGATGGACGAGGCGCGGGGGTGAGGCCGCGCCGGGCCGCTCGGGCATGACACCATGGCGAGGCCTTTTGGCCGCGGTGGCCGTTCTTGTTGCCTGCCTTGCCCTCTGGCAGCTTGAGGGGCAGCGGCGTGGCGTGGACATCACCAGCTTTACGGTCTCGGACACGCCGATCACGCGGATGGCCATGCCGGGGGCCGATGGGCCGGTGGTTGTCGTCGCGCATGGCTTTGCCGGGTCGCGGCAGATGATGCAGGCCTATGGGCTTGATCTGGCGCGGGCGGGTTATCGGGTCTGGGCGTTTGATTTCGAAGGGCACGGGCGCAACCGGGTGCCGATGTCGGGCGATGTGACCCGCATCGACGGCACGTCGCGGCTCTTGATGGCGCAGACGGGCCGGGTTGTCACAGCAGCCATGGCGCAAGAAGGCTTTGCGGGCGAGGTCGCGCTCTTGGGGCATTCCATGGCCACGGATATCATCATCCGAACCGCGCTGGAGGATGCAAGGATCGGTCCCGTGGTGGTGATTTCGGCATTCTCCCAAGCGGTGACAGCGACAGAGCCAGACAATCTTCTGCTTATCACCGGCGCGTGGGAGGCGGGACTGCGCAGCTTTGCCCGCGCGGCGGTGGCGATGGTCGCGCCCGGCGCGGGCGAGGGCGATACCGTGCAGGCCGGGGCGGTCACGCGCCGCGCGGTGGTGGCACCCTGGTCCGAGCATGTGGCGGTCCTGCACAGCCGTCTGGGCCGGGCCGAGGCGATTGGCTGGCTCGATGCCGCCTATGGCCGCACGAGTGATGTCGCGGTGCGTGCAACAGGGCCATGGTTTCTGGTGCTGATGGCTGCGATCGTGGCGCTCGCGGCCCCATTGGCGCGGCTTTTGCCGCAGACGGCGCCGCGCGCGCCGAGGGCCTTGCGCGGGGGGCAATTCACCCTTGTCGTTCTGGTGCCTGCGCTGCTTGCGCCGCTTTTGGCGGTGCAGGTGCAAACGCGGCTCTTGCCGGTCTTGGTGGCGGATTATCTGGCGCTGCATCTGGTGCTCTACGGGCTGATCCAGGTGGGCTTGCTGGGCTCCGTTGGGCGGCGTCCAAGCGGGTTTCACCCCGTCGCGGTGCTGGCGCTTCTGGTGTGGGGGCTCGGTGTCTTTGGCTTGGCCCTCGACCGGTATGGCGCGAATTTCTGGCCCACGCCCGAACGGTTGGCGATCATCGCCGCGCTGAGCCTTGGTGCGGTTCCTTTCATGGTGGCGGATGCGGTTTTGACACGCGGCGCGCCGCTCTGGCAGAGGTTGACGGCGCGGGCGGGCTTTCTGGCCTCGTTGGGGTTGGCCATCCTGCTCGATACCGAGCGGCTTTTCTTCTTGGCGATGATTGCGCCGGTGATCCTGCTCTTTTTCCTGATATACGGGCTGATGGGCCGTTGGGTAGCGGCACGGGCAGGGGCACTGAGCGCGGGTCTGGCGCTTGGCCTCATCCTCGCTTGGGCGCTTGGCGTCAGTTTTCCGCTGTTTGTAACGGGGATGAATGGATGATCTTGGGGATTGGCACGGATCTGGCGAATATCGAGCGGATCGCGCGCACGCTGGAGCGGTTCGGCGACCGGTTTCGTAACCGGGTTTTCACGCCGGTGGAGCAGGCCAAGGCCGAACGTCGCGCCGATGTTGCGGGCACCTATGCGAAACGCTGGGCCGCGAAAGAAGCCTGTTCCAAAGCGCTTGGCACTGGCCTGCGCATGGGCATCGCGTGGAAGGACATGGCGGTCACGAACCTGCCCACGGGCCAGCCTGTCATGCAGGTTACGGGCTGGGCCGCGACACGTCTGGCCGAGATGACGCCGCCGGGGCACGAGGCGATCATCCATGTGACACTGACCGACGATCACCCTTGGGCACAGGCCTTTGTGGTGATCGAGGCGCGGCCCGTCGCAGGCCCGGCTTGACACCATGGCCCCGGCCCCGCATGTAGCGCCGGAGAGATAGCGGAGGACGCCAAATGGCCGCCACAGGCAAGACATCGAGCTCTATCTGGGAAACCGTCAAGACGGTGTTCTGGGCCCTCGTGATCGCGGGGCTGTTCCGCACACTGTTCTTTCAGCCGTTCTGGATTCCCTCCGGCTCGATGAAGGACACGCTGCTGATCGGTGACTTTCTCTTCGTCAACAAGATGGCCTATGGATATTCCTATGCCTCTTGCCCGTCGATCCGGCTGGGCGGCTTGAACCTCGATGCGCAAAAGATCTGCGCCTTCATCGACGGCGACAATACCCGCATCTTTGGCTCCGAGCCCGAGCGCGGCGACATCATCGTCTTTCGCCAGCCGACCGATGGCACCGATTTCATCAAGCGGGTGATCGGCCTGCCGGGGGATCGCATCCAGATGAAGGATGGCGTGCTGCATATCAACGAGGTTGCTGTCGGTCTGGAACCGGCGGGAGATTTCGTCGAGGAATTCACCCGCCAAGGGCCCATGGGCATTCGCCCGCGCTGTGAGAATGGCGTGGTGGGCGAGGGGGCCGATTGCATCAAATCCCGCCAGATCGAGACGCTGCCCAACGGTCGGTCACACTCGATCCTGAACATCGGAGACCAGCGCTCGGACCACACGGGCGTCTTTACCGTGCCGGCGGGGCATTATTTCTTCATGGGCGACAACCGCGACAATTCCACCGACTCGCGCTTTCCGCAGGCGGTAGGCGGTGTCGGGTTTGTGCCCTTCGAGAACCTGATCGGGCGTGCGAACCGGGTGATCTTTTCCTCGGGTGGGCGTTCGATGCTGGCCTTCTGGACATGGCGCGGCGATCGCTTCTTCAAGAGGCTTGAGTGAAGATTTCAGCGGAAACAAAGGCGTTTCAGGCGCGGCTCGGGCATCAGTTTTCCGATGCGGGCCTCTTGGTGCGGGCGCTGACCCATTCCTCGATGGCGACGCCCAATCGCGATGACAATCAGCGGCTGGAGTTTTTGGGTGATCGGGTCCTCGGCCTTGTGATGGCCGAGGCGCTCTTGTCGCAGGATCAGGCGGCCACCGAGGGGCAGCTTGCGCCACGGTTCAACGCGTTGGTGCGCAAGGAGGCCTGCGCCGATGTTGCACGTGAGATCGACCTTGGTGCGGTGCTGAAATTGGGGCGCTCCGAAATGCTCTCGGGCGGGAGGCGCAAAGAGGCGTTGTTGGGCGATGCGATGGAGGCGGTGATTGCTGCCGTCTATCTCGATGCCGGGTTCGAGGCGGCGCGCGCGGTGGTGCTGCGACTCTGGGGTGCGCGGGTGGGTGCTGTCAAGGAAGATGCGCGCGATGCCAAGACCGCGTTGCAGGAATGGGCGCAGGCGCGTGGGCTGCCGCCGCCCGATTATGTCGAACTGGCCCGTACGGGACCAGATCACGCGCCAGTCTTTACCATTGCCGCGCAATTGAAAAGCGGCCAGAGCGCCGAGGCCACCGCCGGGTCCAAGCGGCAGGCGGAACAGGCAGCGGCGCGCGCGCTGCTGGATGAATTGCAGGCGGAGTGAGCTTGTGCGCAGGGCCGTCTTTTTGACCGTTATCGTCGCCTTGGGGTCGGTTGCCAAGGCGGAAGAGGCACCCGCCGATGCCTGGACGCTCCGCAAATGCGCGCTCTATGCGCAGGCGACCGAAGATGCCTTGGCCGCCCTTGGCCAAGAGGGGCTAAGTCCAAGATTTTTAGAGGAAAACCAAACCTTTATAAGGTCTGGATGTGTCGCGCCCGCGCGCATTTGTGCACAGACTGCACAGGACTATGCGTTGGCCGATTTGCTGACCATGATGACGATGAACGAGGGCATGGCGAGCACCTTTGTCCCCTTCGGATGCGCGAATTGACGCTCTGCTCTGGTCGCGGGGCGTCAAATCGGCTAGAGCCTGTCAATCATAACAGTCGAGACGCATCCCATGACCACGCGCGCCGGATTTATTGCCCTGATCGGAGAGCCCAACGCGGGCAAATCCACCCTGCTCAACCGCATGGTGGGGGCCAAGGTCAGCATCGTCACCCACAAGGTACAGACCACCCGTGCGCGCATCCGGGGCGTGGCGATGGAGGGCGAGAGCCAGTTGGTGTTCGTGGACACGCCCGGCCTCTTTCAGCCGCGCCGCAGGCTGGACCGCGCGATGGTCGCGGCCGCTTGGGGGGGGGCATCGGATGCCGATGTGGTGATCCTGCTCATCGAGGCGCATCGCGGTATCACCGAAGGGGTGGAGCGTATCCTTGAGGGGCTGAGCGGGATTGCGAAGGGTCGCAAGGTGGCGCTTGCGATCAACAAGATAGACCGGGTGCAGGCCCCGGTTCTGCTGGCCTTGACCAAGGACATGAACGAGCGCTTTGCCTTTGAAAAGACGTTCTTAATTTCCGCCGAGAAGGGGCACGGAGTGGACGATCTGCGGCAATGGCTGGCGGGTGAGGTGCCCGAGGGACCATGGCTTTATCCCGAGGATCAGATCGCCGATCTGCCGATGCGGATGATCGCCGCCGAGATGACCCGCGAAAAGCTGACGCTGCGGCTGCATCAGGAATTGCCCTATCAATTGACCGTCGAAACCGAGAATTGGGAAGAGCGCAAGGATGGCTCTGCCCGGATTGATCAGGTGGTCTATGTGGTGCGCGACGGGCACAAGGGCATCGTTCTGGGCAACAAGGGTGAGACCATCAAGGCCGTCTCCAAGGCCGCGCGCGAAGAGTTGGAAGAATTCCTTGGTCGCCGTATCCACCTGTTTTTGCAGGTAAAAGTACGAGAGAACTGGCAAGAGGAATCCGAGCGCTATTCCGAGATGGGGCTGGATTTCAAGGACGGGAACTAAGCCCATGGCCCGACTGAGCGCGCGCTTTTGGGTGGATGCCTATCTGGCGCGTCTCAGGTTGGCGGATGTCCCCGCCTTCGTGGTTGCGCATGGTGACGACACGGGCGGCGCGGTTCTGGTCAAGCTTAATACGCTGGATGGAAAAGCGAAGGTTTTTCAACGCTCTATCGACCTCATGAGTGGCGCGCGGGTCTGGATCACCTTGGCCGAGGGCGCGGAATCCGACGTGGATGCGGCGGTCGCGCGGCAAAAGGGCTATGATCCCGACCTGTGGGTGATCGAGGTGGAGGACCGGGAGGGGCGGCATCTGCTCGATCAGGATGGTTTGGCGGGGTGAGGGCCGATGGATTGGCGCGATCAGGGCATTCTTCTGAGCAGCCGAAGCCACGGGGAAACCTCTGTAATCATTGAAGTTTTCACGCCTGAGCGGGGGCGGCATGCGGGTGTTGTGCGGGGTGGCGCATCGCGCAAGATGGCCCCTGTGCTGCAACCGGGGGCGCAACTGGATGTGGAATGGCGCGCGCGGCTGGAGGATCATATCGGGACATTCCGGGTTGAGCCTTTGAAATCAAGGGCTTGGACCATGGGAGACCGGATGGCGCTGGCCGGGTTGAACGCGGTTTGTGCGCTCTTGCTGTTTGTGCTGCCAGAGCGCGAGGCACATGCGGAGCTATACCACAAGACATTGATATTGCTTGATCTTCTGGATCAGCCCGAGATCTGGACGCTGGCCTATCTCAATTGGGAAATGGCGCTATTGGAGGAAATGGGCTTTGGTTTGGACCTGCGGCGCTGTGCGGTTCTGGGAGAAAAGGCCAATGATCTCAGTTACATATCCCCCAAGACCGGGCGCGCTGTGTCACGCGCTGGGGCGGGGGAGTGGGCGGATCGCCTCTTGCCGCTGCCGCCCTGTCTGATGGGGCATGGTCCGGCGCCCGATGCGGAAATCCTGCAAGGGTTTGAAGTAACGGGACATTTCCTGAAAAATCACCTTGCCCCACAACTGGGCAATCGGCCTCTGCCCGAGGCGCGGGCGCGCTATGTGGCGCGGTTCGCGGCAGAGGTGGCGCGGGGCTGAGCCGCGTGTAAGCTCTGTAAGGTTTGCCCCTGGATTTTGTAAGGTCCGGGGCCTGTCACATCGCCCCGGCCTCCGCCCCGCCGTGGCGAGGTCCCGGGTCGAGCCCGGGGCGGGTGTTAAAGCAGCATCACCCCGCGCCGGACGAGATTGAGCCCGGCAATCAGCAGCACCCAGAGCGTGATCTTGCGAAAGGTGGCCTGATCAAACCGGTCCTGAAGGCGAAAGCCGATCCAGATCCCGAAGAGCGCCGGGGCGACCATGGCCGCCGAGAGCGGCAGGGTTTCGGCGCGCAACACGCCCGATCCGATATGCGAGCCAAGCAGCACCAGCGCGCCCAGACCGTAGATCACGCCCTGCACGCGCATCTGTTCGGTTTTCTCGGTGCTGCGCGCGATCAGCATGGCGACGGTAGGTGGCCCCCAGATGCCAGAGAGGCCGCCAAAGAGACCGGCGAGCGCGCCCATGCCCGCCTCGCCCTTGATCCCCGGCTCTGGCGGCAGGCGCAACCCGCGCCCGAGCAGGGTAGAGGCGGCGTAGAGCGTGATCAGCGGGCCGATGAAGAGCAGCATCGCGGAGGGCGGCAGCACCGGCACCAATTGCGCGGCGCAAACCATGACCAGACCGCCCGCAATGAGAAACACCCGGAAGCGGGCGATAGAAGCTATGGCGGCGCGCGGACCCTGGCGCAGCGCCTGCCACAGGTTGGTGGCCAGTGTCGGCAGGATCAGCCCGGCAAGGGCCAGATCGGGGGGCATCATCGTGCTGAGCCCCGCGATCATCACCGTGGGCATGGCAAAGCCCACCACGCCCTTGACCATGCCGGCACAGACCGCCACGGTAAAGGCCATGGCCCAACCCCAAAGCGGAGTCCAGAGAGGGCTTATGTCGAAAAATGCGTCCATTTCGCCTCTTATCATGGCGTTTGGGCGGCTGACCATGGCGTTAGTGCTGCGCTGCAAAAAATCAACGCGCAATTTTCGAACAAAAGCCTGCGACAAAAAGCATAATAGTTGCGCTGCACCTGCATAATGGATAAAAGGCACCAGATCAGGAAAAGGATGCGATTCATGGCACATGACGGACAGGATCTTGCGATGGCACAACCGATCATTCTGGGCGACCTGCTGGCGCTGACGGGTGTGGCTCTGGCCCCAGCCGAGGCACTGCTGGAGCGGGCCACGGGGGCGGTGCGTGCCATGGTGACGGTCGAGGGCCGTGTGTCGGGGGCGGCGATCGAGGCGCATCAGACGGCGGCGCATGGTCTGGCCTGGCTGGCGACTTATGTCGAATCGCTGCGCCAGATGCAGAACTGGGCGGTGCGGCTCGACGAGAAGGGGCAGTTTGGCGAGGTCGAGCAATTGATCCTGCAAATCGCCTTTGGCGAATACCTGAGCCAGATCGCGGGCGGCATCCAGATGAACCAGGGCGAGATGGTGCGGCTTCAGGATCTGGGCCTGAGCCCGGATGATGCGCATCTGCTGATGGATCCGGCCGCGCAAATGCTGATGCAAGCGGGCAATACCCAAGCGGCGCGGACCCGGTTGGTGGCGTTGATGCAGGAACGTGCCGCCGAGATCACCGTGGGGCGCACGGGGCTGGATGACGAGCTGGAGATGATCCGCGAGCAGTTCCGCCGCTTTTCCGTCGAGAAGGTCGAACCGCACGCGCATGAGTGGCATCTCAAGGATGAGCTGATCCCGATGGAGATCATCGAGGAATTGGCGGAAATGGGCGTGTTCGGCCTGACCATTCCCGAGGAATTCGGTGGCTTTGGTCTCTCCAAGGCGTCGATGGTGGTGGTGTCAGAGGAGTTGAGCCGGGGCTATATCGGTGTGGGCTCTCTGGGCACACGGTCCGAGATTGCCGCCGAATTGATCCTCTGCGGGGGCACCGACGAACAAAAGGCACAGTGGCTGCCGAAGCTGGCCAGTGCCGAGATTTTGCCGACGGCGGTCTTTACCGAGCCAAACACCGGATCGGATCTGGGCAGTCTGCGCACCCGCGCGGTCAAGGACGAGAATGGCGACTGGAAGGTGACGGGCAACAAGACCTGGATCACCCATGCCGCGCGCACCCATGTGATGACGCTTCTGGCGCGCACCGTGCCGGACACCACCGATCACCGGGGGCTGTCGATGTTTCTGGCCGAGAAGACGCCGGGCACGGATGAGGCCCCGTTCCCGACCCCCGGCATGACCGGCGGCGAGATCGAGGTGCTGGGCTATCGCGGCATGAAGGAATACGAACTTGGCTTCGACAATTTCCATGTGAAGGGCGAGAACCTGCTCGGCGGCGAAGAAGGCAAGGGATTCAAGCAGTTGATGGAGACCTTTGAATCCGCGCGCATTCAGACCGCCGCGCGGGCCGTGGGGGTGGCGCAATCGGCGCTCGATGTGGCGATGCGCTATGCGCAGGACCGCAAGCAGTTCGGTCGCGCGCTGATCGAGTTTCCGCGCGTGTCGGGCAAGCTGGCGATGATGGCGGTCGAAATCATGGTGGCGCGGCAATTGACCTATTTCTCGGCCTGGGAAAAGGATCACGGGCGGCGCTGTGACCTGGAGGCGGGGATGGCCAAGCTGCTGGGTGCGCGCGTGGCGTGGGCGGCGGCGGATAACGGGTTGCAGATCCATGGTGGCAACGGCTTTGCGCTGGAATACACGATCAGCCGGATTCTGTGTGATGCGCGGATTTTGAACATCTTTGAAGGGGCGGCCGAGATTCAGGCGCAGGTGATCGCGCGGCGGCTGTTGGGCTGAGGGTGAGTTGGAATTAGCCGTGATTGACTAATTAGTCATTGATGACTAGTTTCGGCTCATGGCCCCGTCTGATTGGCATTTTCCCCGGCGTGAGTTCACCCATAGTGTGTTTGTAACGCTGACGCAGGGGCCGGCCCCGGCGCTGCGGCTCTTTGGACCGCGCCGCACCGGCAAGACCGAGTTTCTGCAACGCGATCTGGGGCATATGGCGGCAGAGGTCTATGGGCACCGCGTGCTCTATGCCAGTTTCTGGCAGGCCAGTGCCGCGCCTCTGGCGCTGTTGCTTTATGCCTGTGATCTCGCGCTGCGCCCGCAGAGTTTCCCCGAGCGCTTGCTGACTTGGACGCAGACGCCGCCGGTCAAGATCCGGCTTGGCTCGCTCAAGGGGCTGGCAGGGATCGAGATCGACCTTGGCCAACGCCAGAGCGCGCGCCCGGCGGATGAATTGCTGCTGTTGGATCAGCATCTTGATCGGCTTGCCGATGCCAAGCGGCCCGCGCTCTTGCTGCTGGATGAGGTGCAGGAACTGGTCAGCCACCCGCAGGGGGCCGAGATCATGGCGGGGCTGCGCACGTCCTTGGATCGGCGGCGCGAGGGGCTGCGCACGGTCTTTACCGGCTCGTCGCAAGTGGGGCTGAACAAGGTGTTCTCTGCTCGAAATGCACCGCTTTACCGGTTCGCGGCCCCCTTGCATCTGCCGCCCATGGGGGCAGAGTTTGTCGAACACCAACTCAAGGTCTTTCACGGGGTCTATCGCCGGACGTTGGACCGCGAGACGGCGCTGGGGTTCTTCGAGCGATTTCAGGGAAATCCGATGTTCTTTCAGCGGTGGCTAACGGCGCTGGGCCTGTCGCCGCATCTGTCAGAGGCAGACGCCGCGCAGCAGACAGCACAGGATTTGGCTGCGGATCTGGAGTTTGACCGCAAATGGTTGGAACTTGAGGCGGGGCATCGGGCGATGGCGCGAATCCTTGCCGAGCGGGTGGCTGATCCGTTTGGCGCCGGTGGGGCTGCGCGCTATGCGGCCTTGACGGGGGGGGATGCGCCCATTCCCCAGACCCGGCAAAGCTATTTGCGCACCCTTTTGCGGCGTGGCATCGCCGATCAATGGGAGGGGGAGTGGCGCATCAGTGACCCGGTCTTTGAGGTTTGGATCAAGGAGCGCGGGGCGGATGATTTCTGAGCGCTGTCAATCCGGCTGAAAGATCGCATCCGCGCGCAGGGCCTTGAGCGTGCGCCACAGGAGCCCGCCAATGATCACGCAGAGGGCGCCGAGCAGGGCAAGGCCGATCAGGCGATGCCCGAGTGATCCCACCGCCTCGGCATAGGTGAAACTGGCGATGGTGACGCCCGCCATGGGAAAGCTGAGGGCCCAGAAGCTGAGGGAAAACTGCAACTTCAAGAGTCGGGGCAGCTGCACCGCGACAATCAGCGTGAAGAGATAGGCACAATTGAGCAGCACATGGGCGAAGGCATCGACCCCGCCCACCAATTGCACCCAGGCGAGAAAGCCCACCGAGGGCGGCGCGATCAGGATCACGAGCGAGGGTTGCAGGCGTTCGGGCAGGGGATCGTGAAAGATCAGGCGGTTCATCACCAGCGAGAGCAGCACGAGCCAGAAGATGAGGCCCACGCTGGTGAAGAACCAGCTTATTTCGGGGTAGCCGAGCGGCACGCCCCCGATGGCCACAATCACATTGCCCACCGCCGGGATGAACCATGCCGGTGACAGGTGCCCGTGTTGAAAGGCGCGCGCGCTGATCCAGCCGCTGACCACCGCGAGGGTGAGGACCAGTTGCATCGGCACGGCGATCAGCCACATGACATGGGCGATGGCCGGGGCGGGGGCGAGCATGACGATGGACATCAGCACGAGCGCGATTGAAATCGCCGGGAAGAAGGCGAGTTTCACCGGGTGCCGCCATTCGGCGGCGACGGCGGCGGGGTGGCGGATCGCCTTGGCGAGATAGCCGAGCGCCACGGCGGCAAAGACCGCCATGGTCAGCGAATGCGCGGCCCAAGAGGCCGCGTGCGTCAGGCCAAGGGAGTTTTCGCCCGCGCGGAGCGCGAGGGTAAAGCCGCAGAGGCCCATGACGATGGTAAAGAGTGTCACCGGCACATATTGCAGGTGGCTTTGTGTCGGGTCTGACATTGCGATTACTCTGCGGCGGTGATGGTCAGATGCAGGGATGCGAGACCGTCGATTTCGCCCAAAAGCACGTTGCCGGGCAGCACCGGGCCGACCCCTGCGGGCGTGCCGGTATAGATCAGATCGCCGGGGGCGAGGTGGTAAAAGCGCGACAGATGCGCGATGATTTCGGGCACGGACCAGATCATGTCGGCGAGGGTCGCCTCTTGGGCGATGCGCCCGTCCACCGAGAGGCGGATGCTTTGGTCCGCGATGTCGCCAAATTCGGACTTGGGGGTCAGCGGGGCGATGATCGAGGCGTTTTCGAAATCCTTGCCGATGTCCCAGGGGCGGCGCTTTTCCTTGGCCACGCCTTGCAGGTCGCGACGGGTGAGGTCGATGCCGCAGGCATAGCCGTAGACTGCGTCCATCGCGTCAGACACGCTGACGCGGAAGGCGGGGGCACTGAGGGCCACGACAAATTCCATCTCGTGATGGCAATCCGAGGTTTCCAGCGGATAGGGGATGCTGGCGCCACTCAGGCAGAGGGTTTGCGGCGCCTTGTTGAAGTAGAAGGGCGCTTCGCGGTCCACCTCGTTGCCCATTTCAAGCGCATGGGCGGCATAGTTGCGCCCGACGCAGAAAATGCGCTGCACCGGATAGCCCAGGTCCGTGCCGGAGATCGGCACGAGGGGCGGCTGTGGCAGGGTGAAAAGCGGTTGGGTCATCGGGGCCTCCGGGGCAAGCGATTGAATTCGCGCCTCTTATGCGCCCCGATTTGGCCCTTGTCAAAGCGGGGTCAGGCGACGCGGCGGCCCTGAGACCAGACACCGCGCAGCGCCGGTGCGCCGCCACGCAGGCGAAAGCGGATGAGGTCGGCACGGGCGTCCACCGCCAGTTGACCACGATCCGACAGGCCCACGGCACGGGCGGGATTGGCGGTGACGGTGGCCAGACCGCGCGCCATGTCGCCCCAGCGCGTGCCCAGTTGCACCGCGCTCAGGAGAAGGGCCGAGGGCACGTAATCGGACGAGAGAATATCGAGGTAGCCCAGATCGGCCAGCTCGGCGGCGGCGACATTGCCCGAGTGCGAGCCGCCCCGGATGAGATTGGGCGCGCCCATGATGACGCTGATGGTATGGGCATGGCAGGCGCGTGCCGCCTCGACCGTTGTGGGAAATTCGGCCAGGCGGATGCCGTAGCCGCTGGATACCGCCACCTGTTCGGCGGTCGTGTCGTCATGGCTGGCCAGCACCGCGCCGTAGCGGGCGGCATGGGCCACGGCGGCGGCCTCGTGGCGGGCGCCATTGGCGGCGCGCAGGGCCTGAAGCTGAGCCACGTGTTCGGCAAATTCTGCGTCCGAGAGCGCGTGTTTGCCCTTCACATAGGCTTCGAGCTTTGTCAGGTCGCGGAATTGCCGCTGCCCCGGCGTATGGTCCATCAGGCTGACGATGCCGACGCGGTCTTGGGGTTCAAATTCCTCCATCTCCTCTTCCAGCGTTTCCGAGCAGACCTCGGCGCGCAGGTGCAGGAAATGGCTGATCTTGAGCGCATCCTCGGCGCGCAGGCTGAGAAGCTCGTTGGCGAGACCACGGGCATATTTACCGTAGCGCCCGACGCCGGTCGGGATCGAGCCCACGCGCATGGCGTCGAACACCGTGGTGATGCCCACGCTGGCCAATTCCGCATCATGGGCGAGGATGGCGGCGTTATGCGGCCAGTCGACCTTGGGGCGGGGTTGGATGTGCCGCTCCAGATTGTCGGTATGCAGCTCGATCAGGCCGGGGGCGAGGTAATCGCCGTCGCAATCGACCGCGCCGGGAGGCAGGGCCGCGCCGCTGTCGATGGCGGTGATTTTGCCGCCTTTGAGGTGCAGCGCGCCGCGGATCACCTCGTTGGGCAGAACGAGGAGGGCATTGGCGAGTATGATGTCTTCTGTCATTGGGATGTCACGCTTTCCTGGCACGTCACGGCAACCCGACGAGAGAGATCATGGATTTTCACCGCTACGCTATTTATTTCACGCCCCCCGAGGGGGAGTTTGCCGCGCTTGGTGCGGCGTGGTTGGGATGGGATGCGGCGCAGGGCTGTGCCGCGGCGCATCCAGAGGTTTCGGGCCTGCCAGCCCCCGTGGCCGAGATCACCGAGACGCCGCGCAAATACGGGCTGCATGCGACGATCAAGCCGCCCTTCGCCCTGGCGGAGGGGCAGGCAGAGGCCGGGTTGATCGCGGCCTTCGAGCGGTTCTGCGCAGGCGAGGCGGCGGTCACGTTGGAGGGGTTGCAGATTGCGGCGCTGGGCCGGTTTCTGGCGCTGGTGCCGGTGGGGGATCAGGGCGCATTGTGCGCCTTGGCCGCGCGCGCGGTGGCGGCGTTCGAGCCGTGGCGCGCGCCGTTGACCGAGGCGCAAGTGGCGCGGCGACGGGCGGGCGGCCTGAGCCCCGCGCAAGACGCGCTCTTGCTGCGCTGGGGCTATCCCTATGTGATGGAAGAATTCCGCTTTCACATCACGCTCACGGGCAAGCGGCCCAAGGGAGAATTGCCGGGGATCAAGGCGGCGCTGGAGGGGCTGTTGCTGCCCTTGCTGCCGCGCCCCTATGGGATCGACGCGCTGTCGCTGGTGGGCGAGGATGCGGCGGGGCGGTTTCATCTGATCCACCGTCAGACCCTCACCGCATAGATGGATTTGAGCGCCGATTTGGTCAGTCGGGGCAGGGGCGCGTCGGTGTCGAGGGTGACGACCGGGCCGACCCCCTCGGGCAGGGCCATATCGGCGCCGGTCAGGCGTTCGGCGATGTCTTGTGGGGTTTCGCGCCCGCGCGCGGCAAGGCGGGCGGCCAGAACCTGCGGCGTGGCGGTCAGGTGCAGGATGACGAAGGGCTGAAACCGCGCCTGCGCCTGCTCCAGGACGCCGCGCGAGAGGTTCACGAGCAGGTCGCGCCCCGCCGCCAGATCAAGACAGATGCCCACCGGCACGCCGTAGCGCAGCCCGTGCGCCCGCCAGTGGAGCGAGAAGCCCCCCTCCTTGAGGCGGGCGTCGAATTCGGTCTCGCTTACTGCCTCGTGGCCTTCGCCCTCGGGGTCGGGGGCGCGGGTGATCACGCGACGCGCGCGGCGCAGGCCGGGACGCTCTGCGATCATGGCGCGCATCAGCGTGTCCTTGCCCACGCCCGAGGGGCCGACCACGGCGATGAGGCGGCCGCGCGTCATGCCGCGCGCGCCGGGGTAAAGGCGGTTACATCCACCTCTCGGTCGCAGACGCGGGCGCGCGCGGCCTCGTCGTGGAAGATGCCGACGATCGCCGCGCCGCGCGCCTTGGCCTCTTCGATGAGGGTCAGCACCACCTCGCGGTTGGTGGCGTCAAGGCTGGCGGTGGGTTCATCGAGCAGGAGGGCCGGAAAGTCATGGGCGAAACCGCGCGCGATGTTGACGCGCTGTTGCTCGCCGCCCGAAAAGGTCGTGGGGCTGAGCGACCAGAGCCGTTCGGGGATGTTGAGGCACGCAAGCAGCGCCTCGGCGCGGGCCAATGCCGCCTCGCGCGGGGTGCCGAGGATCAGGAGCGGTTCGGCCACCACATCGCGGGTGGGCACGCGCGGCACGACACGCAGGAACTGGCTGACATAGCCCAGGGTATGGCGGCGCAATTGGATGATTTCGCGCGGCGCGGCGCGGGCGACATCGGTCTCACCCACGAGGATGCGGCCCGCATTGGCGCGGTAATTGCCATAGATCATCCGCATCAGGGTGGATTTGCCCGCGCCGGAGCTGCCGGTCAGGGCCACGCAGTCGCCGGGGCCGACGTGCAGATGTGCGCCCGCCATCACCGGGATGACCGCGCCGCCCTGATTGTGCAGGGTGAAGCTCTTGCTCAGGTTTTCGATCTCGATCATGGCTTGCGTCCCTTTCATCGGTCAGACCTGCAACACGCTGGAGACAAGCAATTGCGTGTAGCCGTGTTGCGGATCGTCGAGCACCTGATCGGTCAGCCCATCCTCGACCACGCGGCCATCCTTCATCACCATCAGCCGGTCGGCGAGCAGGCGCACGACGGCCAGATCATGCGTGACGATGATGGCCGAGAGCCCCATTTCGCGCACCAAGCCGCGCAGGAGATCGAGAAGCCGCGCCTGAACACTGACATCGAGGCCGCCGGTGGGTTCGTCCATGAACACAAGGCGCGGGCCGGTCACAAGGTTGCGGGCGATTTGCAGGCGCTGCTGCATGCCGCCTGAAAACGCCTGCGGTTTGTCATCGACACGATCGGCGGCGATCTCGACCCGTCCGAGCCAGTCGATCGCCTGATCGCGGATATCGCCGTAATGCCGCGCGCCCACGGCCATCAGGCGTTCGCCCACATTGCCGCCCGCCGAAACTCCCATGCGCAGCCCGTCGCGGGCGTGTTGATGCACAAAGGCCCAATCGGTGCGCATGAGCATCCGCCGTTCGGGTTCGGACATGGTGAGCGTGTCGCGGGGGCCGTGGCCGCGGGTGTCAAAAATGACTTCGCCCCGGTCGGGGGGCAGATGCCCGGCAAGGCAGGACAGGAGCGTGGATTTGCCCGATCCGCTCTCGCCCACGATGCCCATCACCTCGCCGGGGTAAAGATCAAAGCTGACGCCTTCGCAGCCGCGGCGGGTGCCGTAGAACTTGGCAAGACCGTGAACCTGCAAGAGGGGGGTCATGCTGTGGCCTCTTCATAGGGGGCGCCCTGGGCGCCGATGTGGCCCGCCGCGCGGCGCGCGCGGCAATAATCGGTGTCGGAGCAGACGAACATGCGCCCGCCCGCGTCATCCGTGATCACCTCGTCGAGATAGCTGTCGGCGGCGCCGCAGAGGTCGCAATCGTGATCGGCCTTGCTTGCCTGAAACGGGTGATCTTCGAAATCCAGACTGACGACCTGGGTATAGGGGGGCAGGGCATAGATGCGCTGTTCGCGCCCCGCGCCAAAAAGCTGGATCGCGGCCATGCTGAGTTTCGGGTTGTCGAATTTGGGGATCGGGGAGGGGTCCATCACATAGCGCCCCTCGACCTTGACCGGATAGGCATAGGCGGTGGCGATGGCCCCGTGTTGGCTGATGTCCTCATAGAGTTTCACATGCATGAGGCCGTATTCCTCGAGCGCGTGCATCTTGCGGGTTTCGATCTCGGAGGGTTCGAGGAACCGCAGCGGTTCGGGGATCGGCACCTGATAGACGAGGATCTGATCCTCGGTCAGCGGTTCTTCGGGGATGCGGTGGCGGGTCTGGATCAGGCTGGCGCGGGCGGTTTCCTCGGTGGTGGCAACCTGCGCGGTTTTCTCGAAGAATTTGCGGATCGAGACCGCGTTGGTGGTGTCATCGGCACCCTGGTCGATCACCTTGAGCGTGTCAGTGGGCGTGAGACAGGCGGCAGAGACCTGCACGCCGCCCGTGCCCCAGCCATAGGGCATCGGCATTTCGCGGCTGGCAAAGGGCACCTGATAGCCGGGGATCGCGAGCGCCTTGAGAATGGCGCGGCGGATCATGCGCTTGGTCTGCTCGTCGAGATAGGCAAAGTTGTAATCGGTCATAAAAGCCCCCGGTCGCGCAGGTCGGCATTGAGGGCCTCTGGCCCGGTGAAGTGATGCGCCTGCCAGCCTGCGGCGCGGGCGCCCGTCACGTTGTCGGCGCTGTCGTCGATGAAATAGCACGCCTCCGGTGCGGCCTTGGCGCGGGCGCAGAGGAGATCGAAAATCTCGCGGTCGGGTTTGACCATGCGCTCGTGCCCCGACACGACGATGCCCTCGAACAGCGTGGTCAGTTGGGGATGCAATTGCAGCGCCTGCGGCCAGGTATCGGCCGAGAAATTGGTGAGCGCCCAGAGGCGGTGGCCGCTTTCCTTGAGCGCGGCGGCGATGTCCCATGACCCTTGGATGCGGTTCTGGATGGTCAGGCCGAAGCGGTCGAAATAGCCGTCCATGAGGTCTGCATGGTGTGGCCAGCGGGCGGCAATCGCCGCCACCGCCTCGGCCCGGCTCCGGCCCCGGTCCTGTTCATAATTCCAGTCGTAGAAACCGACCTCTGCCAGCAGCGCGTCAATCTCGGCGTCGCTGCCGATGGCATGGCGAAAGGCCGCCTGCGGGTCCCAGCGCAAGAGGACATTGCCGATGTCAAAGACGATGAGGGTCATGGGCGCGCCTGTTTCTTTATGGCGAAAATACTCATTCCGCCGCCTCCCGGTGGGCTGCGCCCTCGGCCTCGCGGCGGAGTTTGCGCACCAGTTCCAGTTCGGACTGGAAATCGACGTAATGCGGCAGCTTGATATGTTCGAGAAAGCCGGTGGCTTGGATGTTGTCGGCATGCATGAGGACGAATTCCTCGTCCTGTGCGGGTGCGCCTTGGTCCTCTTCGCCCAACTCTTTCCACCGGAGCGCCCGGTCCACGAGCGCCATGGCGATGGCCTTGCGCTCGGTCTGGCCAAAGACCAGCCCATAGCCACGGGTGAATTGCGGCGGTTCGGTCTTGGAGCCTTTGAACTGGTTGACGGTTTCGCATTCGGTGAGGGTGATGTCGCCCAACTCGATCGCAAAGCCCAGTTCGGGGATGTCCATTTCCACCGCCACCGCGCCGATCCTGAGTTCCCCCACAAAGGCGTGGTTGCGGGCATAGCCGCGCTGGGTGGAATAGGCGAGCGAGAGGATGAACCCCTCGTCGCCGCGCGTGAGCGCCTGAAGTCGCAGCGCGCGGTCTGCGGGCAATTGCATCGGTTCGCGGGTGAGGTCGGGGGGCGTCTCGTCGCTGCTGGGTTCCTGCTGGATCAGACCCTCGCGGTCGAGATAGCCCATGATATGCGGTGTGGGGCCGGGGGCGGGCGTGGCGGTCGGCGCTTGGGGTGTTTCGCCCTCTGCCGCGAGTTTGAAATCCAGCAAGCGATGCGTGTAGTCAAAGGTCGGGCCCAGCACCTGACCGCCCGGCGCGTCCTTGAACGTGGCCGAAATGCGCCGGTCGCAGCGCATGGCGGCGGTATTCACCGGATGGGACGCACCAAAGCGGGGCAGGGTGGTGCGATAGGCGCGAATGAGGAAGATCGCCTCGATCAGATCACCGCGCGCCTGTTTGATGGCGAGCGCGGCGAGGTCGGGATCATAGAGCGAGCCTTCGGCCATGACACGATTGACGGCGAGGCTGAGTTGTTCGCGGATCTGCGCCACGCTGAGGTCGGCCACGCCCGTATCGCCGCGCCGCTCTTCGGCGAGCCAGGCATGGGCGTTGTCGATGGCGCGTTCGCCGCCTTTGACTGCAACATACATCTAATGGGCCTCCACGCGGGTTGAGCGCGGCAGGGCCGCGAGATGATCGCCAGCGGTAAAGAGGAAATCGAGCCCCAAGGGATAGTGCGCCGCGTTGCGCTGAAACGCGGCAATGTCCGGCAGCGAGAGGGCGGCGGCGGTTTCAATCCCCGGCCCGGTGAGGCGCGCGCCGGTTTGCGTGAGCGTGGGCATCTCGACGATCAGGGTGGTCGAGCGGTCGGGGTATTCGGCGCTGCCGATGGGATAGTCGGTGAGGGGCAAGAGCGCCTGCCAAGGCCCTAGAGCAAAGCTGGCGCGGGCGGGTGCCACCAGCGGTGCGCCGGTGTGAAAGGTGATCCAGTCGCGCACCATTGGGGTATCGGCCGCCCCCGCCAGATGCAGGGGCGTTTCGGGATCACACAGCGTCAGGATCACCGCCCCGGCGGCGGGTGAGAGCGGCAGCGGCGGCCGTGCCCCCGTGATCCGCTCGATGGTGCCGGGGCGGGCCATGGCGCGCATCACCGCGCGAAACGCCTCGGCAGCTTGGGTCGGGGCGGTGGTAAAGCCGCCGGTCAGAGCCTCGGTCTGCATCAATCCTCTCCTCGCACGAGGGTGAAGAAATCCACCTTGGTCGCGGCGGCGCGGGCGGCGCGGGCGGTTTGGCGGGCAGTCTCGGCCTCGGACAAAGGGTCCAGAATCATGGAGCGGATCCTCTCTGCCTCGGTCCCTTGCATCAGCGCGTCGATCAAGGCGGCCTGCGTGGCGTGCCGTTTGTCTCGGCCCTGCACATAGCCGTGGCCGACCCGGCCATCGCCCAGTTGCAGCGCGCAGCGGGTGACGGTCATTTCGCCAAGGTTGAAGGCCGCCCCGGTGGCCCCGGCGCGGCCCCGCACCATGACGCCACCCACTTCGGGGGCGCGCAAATAGGCGTGATCGGGGGTCAGCCCGGTGTCGGACCAGAGCCGGTGCAGATCCTCGGCCGGGGCGCGCGCCAAGAGGCCCATCCAGCCCTTGCGTTCGGTTTCTGTGCTCATGCGGACACCTTGTTGGACATCTTGCGAAGTTGTCGAGATTACTATACAACTAGACAAATCTATACGCGAAACCCCGGCCTCTAGCAAGGCCGCAACAGGTGAAACTTCTGTGACATGAGCCGAGAAAAACCTGACGCCCTGTGGCGCGCGATCCGTGACAGCCTGAGCGGCGATATTGCGGCGGGGCGCTATGGCCCCGGAGACAAGCTGCCGACCGAGGCGGCGCTCTCCGCACGATTCGGGGTCAATCGTCATACGGTGCGGCGCGCGCTTGCAGCTCTGGCCGAGGCGGGGGCGATCTTTACCCGGCGCGGGGCGGGGGCCTTTGTGGCGCATCGCCCGACCGAGTATCCGATTGGTCGGCGGGTGCGATTTCACCAGAATCTGCAAGCTGCCGGGCGGTTGCCGACCAAGGAAATTCTCGCGCTTGAGACCCGCAGTGCCGATGCCGCCGAGGCCGAGGCGCTGAAGCTGGTTCCGGGGGCGATGGTGCATGTCTGTGACGGGGTGTCGCTGGCGGATGGCGTGCCGGTGGCGGTGTTTCGCAGCACATTCCCGGCCGCGCGGTTTCCCGGCCTGCCCGAGGCGTTGAGGCGGCTCAGATCGGTGACGGCGGCGCTGGCCGAGCAGGGGGTGGCGGATTTCACCCGCGCCTCGACCCGGCTCAATGCCAAACTGGCAAGCCCGATGCAGGCGGTGCATCTGAACCTCAGCCCCGGCGCGCCGATCCTGCGCACCCTCGCGGTCAATGTCGATCCCGAAGGGCAACCCATCGAATATGGGCGCACCTGGTTTGCCGGGGATCGGATCACGCTGACACTGGCGGAGGCCTGAAAAACCGCCCGTCTTGTCACGGTCCTGTCACACCCGGCGCCTATCAGCAGGGTTATTCCTGCTGCCGTTTTGATCCGTCATTTTCAGCATCCAACGGGCGGCCCGCTGTGGCCGCCTTTTTCTTGTGCTCAGCCGCCGTGTTTTTCGAGAAACGCCTCGGCGCTCAGGCTGCGGAAATCATCCAGGGTTTCCCGCAGGCGGGCGTGATCCCAATCCCACCACGCGAGCGCCATCATGCGGTCGGCCAGAGCGGGGGCAAGGCGCAGGCGCAGGGGCCGGGCGGGCACGCCCGCGACGATCGTATAGGGGGCCACGTCATGCGTCACCACGGCCCCCGCAGCAATCACCGCGCCATGGCCCACGGTGATCTCGGGCTTTACCTGCGCGTTATGGCCGATCCAGGTGTCATGGCCGATGCGCGCCACGCGGGCGCGGCGTTTGTCGAACCAGAGCGCATCGTCTGCGACATCGTCCCAATAGCTGGCAGAGCGATAGAGAAAGTGATGCAGGCTGGCGCGGTCGAGCGGGTGATCGGTGGCCCCGATACGCACGAAGCTGGCGATATTGGCGAATTTACCGATCTCGGCATTGGCGAGGTCACAGGAGCGGTCGCAATAGGAATAATCCCCCATCGCCACATGCGCGAGGCGGCTGCCACGCCCGACCTCTGTGTAGATGCCGAATTCGCAATCGGTGATCTCGCAGTCGGGGTGGATCAGGGCCTCGTCGGCCTGCAATCGGGACATCGCGCGCTCCTTAAGGGTTTCGGGTCTCTGGTGGGAATGCTGTTAGCAAATAAAGGTAATATTTTTATGGTGCTACGGCGGTCTCGATACAGAAATCCACTTTTCCGTCCATGCTCTTTGGTGGTCATGGTAACGAGGCCTGCGTTCAGGGCGGGCGGCGCACCTCAGGGATCTACCCGGACTGCATGGGAATGCCCCCCTCTGAGGTCAGACCATGCGTGGCGCGGCGGACGAGCCCTCTAGAAATTCAATGGCATTTCAGAGGGCATCCCCAAGCAGGTTGGGCCCGCTCATGGGGCTGGCAGCCAAGTCAGAATCGTTCATCGAAAGGGACGAACAGACATATAATGCGGACTAACCGGCATTAAAGAAACGCTTGGATTGGATAGTTTGGCACCGCGCCTTCGTTGGCGGGAAGCAATCCTTTTCCCGCGGGCTTTGGCGGACTGTGCCGTTCGGTACGGGATGTAATCACCTATGAAAAGAGGAAATCCAATGTCTCGCAAGTTGATCTTCGCGGCCACCGCGCTGACCGCGCTCTGTGCTTTCGGACCTGCAATGGCTGCCGACGAAGCCAACGTCACTCCGGGTCTTACCTATAGCGGTGCGCCGCTCGGCCTGCATGGTGCCGACCCGGTTTCACTAATCGATCATGGTGAAAACACCGAAGGCAGCGCCGCTTATGTTGCCGCTCATGACGGGGTCGCCTACTACTTTGCCTCGGAAAAGAACATGAAGGCGTTCAAGGCGAACCCGGCGCGCTACATGCCGCAATATGGCGGGTTCTGCGCCTTTGGGGTCTCGGTCGGGAAAAAGTTTGACGGCGACCCGAGCTTTGCAGCCGTGATGGACGACAAACTCTACGTTTTCCTCAACGAGGATGTGTACAAGGCATACCTCAAGGATCAGGCGGGCACTGTCGCAAAGGCCGAAGCAAACTGGGGCAAGATCAAACACACTGCCGCGACGGACCTCTGACGAGGGCAACCGACACCGGGCCAGCCTGTCGCATGCTGGCCCGGATGTTTCAAAGAGTGCAGTTGTGATTTCAAACCGTGCTCTCGCTGTTCGATTTCGGGTCAGTGACCCAAAGTGCGCTGCTCGGCACATTTTCCGACAAGTTCGATGACTCGCGCCTGTAATACGGGGAGCAGATCCGTTTCGAACCAAACATTGCGTTGAAACCATGCCATATTGCGCGGGCTTGGATGCGGGAGAAGGATGCTGGCCGGCCAACGTGCGGGCCAATCCCGCATCGCCTCGGCAAGGGGCAGGTGTGAGGTTTCGGGCAAATGCCAGTTTTGGGCGTAGCGACCGATCACGACCGTCAGCATGATGTCGGGCAACAGCGCCATCGCGCGTACACGCCACAAAGGGGCGCATTCCGGGCGCGGAGGCAGATCACCCGAACGGCCAGTTCCGGGAAAGCAGAACCCCATGGGCAGGATCGCGATCTTTTCCGGATCACGGAACGTCGCTTCGTCGAGGCCGAGCCAGTTGCGCAGCCGCACGCCTGAGGCATCATCGAAGAGCCGTCCTGCAAGGTGTGTTCTACGACCTGGTGCCTGTCCAGCGATGAGGATGCGCGCACCCGCGCCGATCTGAAAAAGCGGACGAGGTCCGAACGGCAAGTCTGAGCAGGCGCTGCAGGCCGTGATTTCGGCCCGCAGCTGCGCGATCTCAGGCCGGGTCTTGTGAGGCCGAGAATCCGGCATGGACGATTTCCAGCTTGTTGCCCCAAGGATCGCGCAGATAGGCGGCGTAGACATTCGGCATGGGATAGGCCGCGCGCACACCCGGCGCGCCTTCATCACCAGCCCCGGCGGAAAGCCCCGCAGCGTGGGCGGCATCGACCGCCTCGCGCGACGGTGCTGCGAATGCGACATGCGCGCCATTGCCAGCGCTTGCCGGTTTGCCGTCGAAGGGTGGCAGCAACAGAAACGCGATCCGGTCACGGCCGAAGGCGGCAAAGCCGTCGCCTGCGGCCAGACAGTTGATTCCGAGCGGTTCGAACAGGCGGGCATAGAAACCGCAAGCGGCAGAGATATCGGCAACACCGAGGCTTAGGTGGTCGATCATTGTCATGGATTGTCCTTTCAGTTTCGCAAAGTGGGGGGTGTGGCAGGGCAGGGGGTATCAAGACGAAATTTGAGAAATCGTGCCGTTTCATAAGGCACCTCGCCCACCAACTCTGCGCCTATCCGAGCAAGGGCCCCAAGATGACGACGCGAAGGTGGCAGCAGAAAAGTGACGAAAGGGATGCGTGCGTCCGCATGGGCGAAATTCAATGCCGCATGTGTGATCGCGCGGCCAAGACCAAAGGCCTCTCCCCGTAGGACAAGGCCAAAATCCCACTCCGTTCCTTCCTTTTGGAAACCGCCCCAGCCGACGTAGTGGCCGTCTTGCAGAAACGCCCAATGCCCTAACCCGTCACGCTGCCAGCACGCTTCTTTGGCGGCGACAAAGTGTTTCGCTGCATCGACATCCCAAGGTTGCGACAAGAGCGGCATATGCCGTGCGACGCGGGGGTCGGACATATGCTCGACAAGCGTTTCGAGCGGGACTTCTGTCAGGCGTGCGAAGGTCAAATCAGGATGTGAGTGAGATCGGATCATCGTGGACAGTGACTCAGGCCGCGCCCGAAGCCTTCATGCGCGCGGCAAGCACGCTGTCGCGGCGAAGCAGAAAGGCACGCAAAAGAGCATTATAATCCTTGCTCACCGCATCTTGCACCGAGCGGCGGGCGGCAAGAAGCAGTGACCAGGCTTGAACTTTGGTCAGCCCATCGAAGAACTCGAATCTGTCAATCTCGTTAAAGACGTCAAAATATCGGAAAACCGGAGCGAAAACCACGTCGACGAGGCTGAAGTCTGCACCAGAGAACCACGGTCCCGCGCTAAGATGATCCTCCAGGAGTGCGAAGTGACGGCGGAGTGCGGCTGTCTTTGCCTCGAACGTCATGGCATCCCGGGCCGAGTAGAATCCCGCGATCGTGTCGAGCACCTCTGCGCCGAAAACCATCCAGGCGCGGTGGCGCGCGCGCGCAACCGGGTCGGTGGGATGTAATGGATTGGGATGCGTTTCCTCGAGATACTCGAGGATTGCGGTAGACTCGAAGAGCGACGCGTCCCCGACCGTCAGTACCGGCGTGCGTCCCAGCGGAGAAATTTCCAGAAACCACTGCGGCTTGTTGCCGAGATCAACAACGCGTCGCTCATGCGCAACACCTTTTTCGACAAGGGCTATGGCGATGCGTTGCACATAGGGGCAGAGCGCGTGGCTGCTGAGGGTGATCGGCTTTTTCATGGTATTCTCCTGACGCCATCGGCAGATCCCCGCCATGGCATTTCGCATTTACGAGGTCGCTCATCCGCCATCGCGGTTGCGCACCAGAACGGTTGCCTTCATGTGCGAGCGAAAAGTGCTGACATAGGGATACTCGCCGGGTTCGGTGAAGATGATCCTGCCCTGCGTTCCCCGCTCGAGCAGCCCGGTGTCCCAGCTTCCGTCCAGAGCCGTCGCGGTATGGGACGCGAGATCGTTATTCTCCCAGGTCACGCTATCCCCGGCAAAGATTTCAACGACCAAGGGCTCGAAGGTGGAATTGTCAATTCGCACCATCGTCTCTTGCACCCCATCGTGCGCGTGTGAACGGCGCCGTGTTCCGGCGCACCCCAGAAGCGCGCCAAGACCGATACCGAAGCGGCGGCGTGTGAGTGGCATCAAATTGGGCATTGGCGCCTAGGAACAGTGAGGGTTCATCGGTTATTCTCTCGCTCAGATATTCGCGACCGAAATTGCCTGAATTTTGCTGGCGTCTGAATGCGATTGCGTTCGAGATTTCTGCGTGATCGTCCGGAATCCTTAGAATGTGCCGGACGCCGGGGATGACCTGCTTGCTGACGACAGGAAGCGGCCAAGCCACCATTCGTTTGTCATATCACGCGGAAGACGCAGAGCCGGCTTGTCCGACCGGCTCTGCGAGATCTCTGTGTCAGAGATCCTTGGCGGCGGTGTGCTGGATTTTCTTCCAGTTCTCTTCGGCCTTATGGATCGTTCCGGCCTGATCCTTGAGGTAAAGGTTGTAGATATCCTCGTTCAGGAAGACGTAGAGTTTTCCATCGACCACCGACGCAAAGCTCGGGTCGCCATCGAACTTCTTGCCCACAGAAACCCCGAAGGTGCAGAACCCGCCGTTCTGCGGGATATATTTCGACGGATTGGCCTCAAAGGATTTCTGGTGCTTTGCGCTGGTGAAGTAGTACGAAACACCGTCGTGGACCGTGGTAAACTTTGCGCTTCCGGCCTGTTCCTTGTTGTACTCGATCAGCGAAACCACGTCGACGCCATGCACCCCGAGCGGGGCGCCTGCCGCAGTCAGGCCCGATACGACGTTGAATTCGTCTGCGGCCATTGCTGGCCCGAAGGCGAGAAGCGCTGAAAGGGTTGCAGCGGTAAGTGTCAGTTTCCGTTTCATTCGTTGTCCTTTCTCTGTCATGGAAATCCCCATCCCGGCTGGGACGGGGCATCACCATGGCGCCGCGTGAGTTGCGGTACATTTTGGCGATGTGGGCACATGTTACCTAGAGGGTTTCGTATTATTAATGCTGGTTCGGCCTAATATTATGCTCAATCGTCCAGTTGAGGCTGTGCTGTGCCGCTGTGTTATCTGCGCAGGGCCGGATAGCCCTGAAGGTAGATCAACCCCTGATCGCGGGCCGGTTCATGGCAGGCCAGGCAGGCATCCCGGTAGTCTTCGGTATCGGTAATCCGGGTTTCCTGTCCCGGAAAAAACGCCCATCCCCAACCGTCGCCAAACCGCGGGCCTTCACCCAGCTTGCCGTCGGGGTCGGCGACCATGACGAAACGGCCCTTGAGCGTGTCGGCATAGCTGGCGCGCCCGGTTGTCAGGTCCTCGGTTTGGGTGCCCCAGACCTCTTTGACGATCTTCGTCCCCTCGACAAACCGACCCTCGGCGAGATAGGCCTTGAGCGCGTCTTCGTCGATGAAGACAGCGTGAATTTCATGCGCACCGTCTGCGGGATTCTCTGCGAGCACCGAAAATGCCCCGATCTGAACCCACCCGGTGCGATAGTCTTCGGTGGGAACCTCGAGCACTGGCTCTACGGTGATTTGCCCTGCCTCTGTCGCCATCTGAGCGAAAGCGGGCAGGCATGTGATGGACAGGATCATGGCAAGGGTTTGGACCTTCATTTGGATGTCTCCTTGTGGTCAGTTCAATAAAACCGCAACGACCGACGAGGCCGTGACCGTCCGGCCGGTCGTCGCCGCGCGGCTACGCCTGTTCACCGCAAAACTTCTGCGCGATGAATGGCGTTTCGTCCGAAATGAATGCTCGATCGTCCACGGCTCTGGATTCCTTGCGCCGAAGCTGTAAGCTATGCCGCATGTTGGACTTACTCAGCGATATCCTTACCCGCCTGTCGTTTCGCGGCACGCTCTACTTCCGAACGAGTTTCACCGAACCGTGGGGAGTGCGCGTGCCTGCTTATCGCGATGTGGCGCGGTTCCATTATGCGCATCGCGGCGAGGCGTTGGTGCGTGTTGGCGGTCAACAGGCGCCGGTGACCCTTGCGCAGGGCGATCTTGTCATCATTCCGCATGGCGAACCGCATGTTCTGTCATGCCGGCACACCGGACCAGAAGAGGCGTTGCCGCTGGATGATGTGCTGTCCCGCTCAGGGTTTCCGGGATACGGGACGCTGGTTTGGGGGGGCGAGGAAAGTCCGCGAGACACGCAGCTCATCTGCGGGCATTTCGCGCTGGCCGAGGGCTCGCGCCACCTGCTGTTTGACCGGTTGCCACCGTATATCCACCTGCGCGGATATGGCGAAGACGCCGGCGGGTGGCTCGATGCGACGCTCAAGGTTATCGGGGCCGAGGCGGGCGGCGCGCGGCTTGGCGGCGATCTGATTGCGCTCAAGATGTCCGAGGCAATCTTTGCCCAAGCCATCCGAGCCTTTATCGAGCAATCACCCGAGGGCATTCCGGGGATCGCTGGCTTTGCCGACCCGCAGATCGCACGCGCGCTGAGCATGTTTCATCGCGATCCTGCTGCCGAATGGACGGTGGCTGGCCTTGCGCGGGTCGCGGGCCTGTCGCGCACCGGTTTTGCCGAACGATTCACGGCGCGCCTTGGGGTGACCCCCATGAGTTACGTGACCGCATGGCGGATGCAGATTGCACGTGAGGCATTGGCGGAGCGCGGCCTGTCGGTGGCCGAGGCCGCCGAGGTTTCGGGATATGCATCGGAATCAGCGTTCAGTCGGGTGTTCAAGAAAGAGATCGGCGTCACCCCTGCAGCCGTCCGCCTGCTGGCCAAAGCCGGGCGTGACGCCTTGAATGCGGCGTGAATACAGTGCCTCCGGTGGAGATCCGCGAGGCGCAGCCCGACGATGCCGCCGAACTTGCGCGCCTGTCTCGGGCGCTGGCGGTGCATGTCGCAGACCCCGATCCCGGCGATGACACGTCGCTGATTGTAGCGGCCTGTTTCGGGACGGAGCGATGGCTCGACGTTCTTGTGGCGGAGCAGGGTGGCGTTATCCTCGGCCTTGCCGCCTATGGCCGACGTTTCGAACTTCACACTCGACAAAAGACCCTCTGGCTGGCCGATCTTGTCGTGGACGAGGGCATCCGAGGGCTGGGGGTCGGCGGTTTGCTGTTGCATGCGGTCAAACGCCGGGCGCTGGATCTGGGATGTGGCGCCATCGTGGCGGATCTTTGGGTCTCCAACATCGCAGCCCGCGTATTTTACGATCATGCCGGAGCGCGCAAAGTGAGCGACATCGAAATTCGGGTGATCGACCTGCCGTCGGTGTGACGACCCTCGTCGTGGTGGAGGTTCGTCGGGGATAGGCGATGATTGACCCAAGATCCGGACGATCGCGCAGTTTTAGCGGATTTCTGAACATTCACCGTCCGTGTCAGTGGATCTATGTCGGGAATACGGCGAGCCGCCGTTCCCGAAATCATTAAGAAAGGTCCCTGCGCCATGCGCTTCGTTACCAAAAACATCCACGCCTATCTCGATTACCCGGTTGCCATCTCACTTATGGGCTTGCCGTTCCTGTTGGGCCTCGGTGCGTCCAATCCGTTGGCGCTGAAGATCTCTCCCGTGGTCGGGCTGGCGGCCTTTTTGCTTACGGTCTTTACGGATCACCATCTCGGGATGATCCGAGTGCTGCCCTACAAGTTGCATCTTGCAGTCGATCTTGCGGTCGGGCTGCTGTTTCTGGTGCTGCCCTTCGCCCTTGGCTTCTCTGGTTTGGACGCCGCCTATTACTGGCTGAACGGCGCGGCGGTCGTGACCGTCATCGGGCTGTCGAAGCCCGAACCGCAGATGCCTGCGGCCTGATCCCCCGTTTTCACAATTGCCAACGAAAGGACATGATTCCATGGCACGCATCACCCAAGTCTCCGATACCGCCGCCACGCCTGAGGCAAGCGCCCTCTTTTCCGCCATCAAGGGCAAGATCGGCATGGTGCCTAATCTCTATCGCGTTGCTGCGAACCAGCCGTCGGTTCTGGCGGCCATGCTCGGTCTGAACGAGACGCTGTCGGGGGGCGCCTTTGATGGCCGCACCCGAGAAGCCATTGCCCTCGCCGTGGCCGGCGCCAATACCTGCGATTACTGCGCCTCGGCCCATTCCGCGATCTCGGCTGGGCTCAAGGTTGCACCCGAGGCGGTCAAGGACCATCTTGTCGGCCGTTCCGACGATCCGCGCACGGCAGCGATCCTGAAACTGTCGGTGAGTATCGTGTCGGCAAAGGGCAAAGTGTCGGATGCCGATCTTGCCGCCGCGCGTGCCGCAGGGCTGAGCGAGGCCGACATCGTAGAGACGCTCGCCAATGTGGTGGCGAACATCTTTACCAACTATCTGAATCACGTGGCGGACACCGATATCGACTTTCCGGTCGTCACCACGGGTCAGGTCGCGGCCTGATCAAGCGGGCCCGCCGAAACTTCGGCGGGCCTTTTCTCGCAAGGCCACGTTAAGTGGCCATTCTGAGCATGTATCGTGTTCTTTTATCTGTAGAAAATCTTCTGTGCCCTCGGGGATGTGCCTGTCAAACCCCGCGTGAGCGCCCCACCGTCGCCATGATTTCTACCACTGCCGTGAGTCACTCGTGACCTAAGATCTGTCGACCACAGAACTGGACGTTTGCGCAGAGATCTCGGACCCCCCGACATTCATCGGCTTTTCTACCGGACGTAACGTGCTCTCACGGCCAAACGTCGTTTCCGAAACGAATTGCTCTACTGCACGGAGAGAGTGGAATGCTACGCGCCCCCGAGGCATTGCGTGCTGATGCGATGATGCACGATGCTTCTGAATTTTCCGGTCTGCCCAGCAAGAGGGGGCGGCCCAATCAATCAGTCTCTAACACCGGTCCGCGCCAGCACGCCCTTCGCCGTCGCAAACGCCACGCCCCGCGCGGCGCAGCTGTGATGCTGAGCTGCCTGCTGTGCCTCTTGCTGATCGTCGGCTTTGCCGAAGGCAACGATCACAACACTGCGCCGAGGTTGCACACGTGCAGTGCCGAGCATGTGCTCGCGTGCCGCTGAAGTAAGAAGGCCACCCACCCATGAAAAAACTAACGTGGCTTTTCCTTGGAAAAATTGCTGCCGATCCTTCGACCGAGGCTACGCCCACCGGGGCGCAGGTCTTCGAGCTGTCGAGGGGGGATATATTCGAACCTGTTGACTACCTCAGGGTCGCTTTGGACAGGGCGGACAGCAAAGAAGGAAGTGCCCTGAGCTTAAGCTACCTTTATGTCGAGGGTGGTTTGGCGAGTGCAGCCGTCAGACAGGTTTACACGTCGTCGTTCCAAGTAACATTCATGGATGGAGATATTCAGCGCGTTCCGGCCGGGGCGGTCGTGCAGATGTCGAACGGCGATCTCTTTTTCAGCGTTTCGGCGGAGGATTTGGGGGCGGTTGCACTCTTTTCCGAGAATGATGGCACCGAACGGGATGTCGCGACACTACGTGTTTCGGGCCAAGTCAGAAGCGAGGATATCGATTTATCGGCACAGAGCTTTCCACAGAGCTTTGGAGCGATGTCACTGGGTGGTGATGTTTCGAACGTCGATATTCTGTTGAGTGCTGGGGATGGGCTGATTACCGGCACGCTCGGCAATGATCTGATCAATCAGGATTACGTTGGGGACCCGAACGGCGACCGAATTGATAATCTGGACGCTGGCGGGTCGAATGGCGAGCTCGTCAACAGCAACGCGGATTTCGTCAACGCATCTGGCGGTAATGACACGGTTCTGGCCGGGTTCGGGAATGACACAATTCTCGGGGGCGATGGGAATGACAGCCTCGATGGTGGAACCGGAGCTGACCTGATTTTCGGCGGGATGGGGAATGACACCCTAGACGGGGGTACGGGCACCGACGCCAGTGATACCGCCTTAGGACCAGTTTATCAGGAGATTTCGACAGCCGGTGCACAGGCCGTCGCCGGCGCAAACGGACGTGGGGCTTTCACCGTCACGACAACGTCCAATGAAACCGTCGCGCTCGGTTCTACGGATGATTTATCTGGGTTTTTCGTGGGTGATACAGGCTTTCCGAACCCACAGGTTGAACGTGAGACGCATACTCACCGATACACCGAAGGTCTGGCTCCGACCCAGATTCCCGGTGTGCGGATTCTCATGAGCCGTCTAGAGAGTTTGGAGGTCGTCACCCTGAGCCTCGACGGAATTGCGCTCAATCTGAACGCTGCCATCGCGTCGGGAAATGTATCATTCGAAGGCAACGGTGCCTTCACCATCGACTCGGCCGGTAGGCTGACCGGATTGTTTGCCGACCCCGCGGACAGTGAACAGGCATTCCTCGAGCTGACGATCAGAATTCCGCATTCGCGCCTCGATGTTTTCATCTCCACGGCGACGTTTGGATCGATCGATGGGGCAATCTATGAGCTCTTTGTCGATACCAACCCCCTTGTTCCTAATATTACCACCTCTGCGGATGACACCTTGTTTGGTGATGCCGGTGACGATCTGTTGCTGGGGCGGGACGGTGATGATCTTATTGCTGGAGGCACGGGGAATGATCGTTTCGAGCCGGGAACCGGGCACGACACGATTTCGGACTTTGGAAGTGACGACACGAATGCTGTCCGGGACGGTGATCAGTCGAACAACGACTTTGTGGATCTGTCGGGTTTTTACAATCAGGCCAATTACGACGCTGCCGTCCTGACGGGTGATATCGACCCCGCGGTCATCCGCAATCCGCTGGAATGGCTGCGTGCCGATTACGATGATGACGGGATCCTAAATGAGCGCGCGGCGGGATGGACAGCGGGCAACAGCCTGACCCTGACCAACAGGGGCGCCACGGTCGATCCACAAACGCTGAACTTTGATACAACGAATGTCATTTGTTTTTGCCGTGGAACGCGCATCGCATGCGCCAATGGCGAGATCGCGGTCGAGGATCTGAAGGTTGGAGATCGCGTGATCACGCGTGATCACGGCTATCAGAAAATCCGCTGGATCGGGCGCACAACGGTCAAGGCACATGTCGAGATCGCACCGATCCGGATACGCAAGGGTGTTCTGCAGAACGTTCGTGATCTGCGCATTTCACCCAATCATCGCGTTCTCCTGAAGGGACCGATGTTGGAGTTGTTGCTCGGCCATACAGAAGTGCTGGTTCCGGCCAAATACCTCGTCGACGGAGAAACGATCCTGCGTGAGCCGCCGGGTGATGTGGAATACTTTCACATTCTCTTTGACTGTCACGAGCTGGTTCTTTCCGAGCAGTGTTGGACCGAGAGCTTTCATCCCGGCTGCGTCGGCTGGTCAACGCTCTGCGAGGACGCGCGGGCAGAGATCCTGGATCTCTTTCCCTGCCTCAATGCCCTCACCGGTAATTCAGACATGATCACTGCGCGTTACGTGGTGAACCGCAAGGAGGCGGCCGTGTCGTTGCAGGCGATGCGCAACGGGGGCAATCGAACCAAAAAACGGACGCTATGTTGATGCAAGGAGAAAACAAGACCCGTTTGGGGGCGGTGGTGCCGGGTGCGCAGAACACCGTGAAGAGCTGCAAGGCCGGGTTCGAACCGCGCGAGAAACTGCGTGCTGCGCCTTGTGAAGACAGCGAGGATATGGGCGATTTGCACGAAGTGACCACGGTGAACGCCGTGATCCTGATTGTTGTCAGCAGTGCGATTGGATTTGGCCTGGCGGTTGTTTCTGCAATTCTCGGCAGCAGTCTCTTGATGAGTTTCTTTGTATATCTTGTTGTTTCCATTTTGCTTTTCACGGCGTTATTTGGCCTTGCTTACTTTGCCGCGCGGCCAATGGGCAGCTTAAGCATCGCAGAGAATGCGCTGGACCTCGTGGAGTGTGAAACAACGGAAACTGTGCGCGTTCTGTCCGTACGCAATAGATGGGTCCGGATATGGTGGTTGATCATCATCTGCGCGTTGTTTCTAACGATCAGGTTTACCGATGAGGTCGCTCTTCAAACCGCGGTTTGCGCAATCGGCTTCTTGGGATGGGTGTGGTTGCTTCTTGACAGATCACCGATGAAATCCGAGCGCGTTGCCGTACCTTGCGAGCGTGCGGGTGGTGGCGAATGACGGGGTTGGAAACCTTCGAAAAGATCGAAGCAGATGTTATTACCGTGACACGCCATGAGAATAGCGATCGTCTGTCGGCACAGGTAAAGCTGCGATTTCGGCTGTCCGAGCATCAGGACCCTTACATTGGTGAAATGTTTGTCTGTATCGAGCTGATCGAAAGGGAAAACTACCGCTGGCGTAGAACCAAGCGCCGCATTATCGAGACTGCTTGGGACTGGCTAGACCGTTACTTCGGCGGGGCAAGCCTTGGATTTGAGGTTGAGAACCTGTTCTCGGATATTCTTGATGATACGCATGATTTGTCCAATGGCGGCCTCACCCCGGAAGAAGAGCAAAGCCTGCAAGAGGAACTGCGGAAAATCGAACGTGATGTCGCGGCATAGAAAACCCAGTTTGCCGGCGTTGACGACGAACGCCATCACCGACGATTTCTATCCTGGCTAAAAGCACGCGCTCAGGTAGAGGCCAAAGTGTTCGGTCGAAAAAGGGACCGGTTCAGCATGTTCGGGATATCCGGGGCGTGGTGTTTTGAAGCTGGTAAATATTGGTGCAAGTCGCGTGCGCGAACATGCGTAGGTAGCCATCTTGAGGACCAGTCGGATTTCAGCTCCCGGCGTATTTCATCACGATGTCCGCCACCTGCTCTGGCGGAAGGACCGGGGGCAGCAAGGTCAAAACCTTTCCGGCCTGATCCAGAAGAAAGATATGGCTACTATGAGCGTAGATCGGGCCATACTCTGGATCGTCCATGATCTTTTCAAAGTCGATCTGAAATGCATCGTAGGCCTCGCTCAGCGCCTCACGATCGCCGGTCAAGCCGACAAGATCCGTCGAAATTTTCGCCAGGGCCGGGCCCATCGTCTCGACCGTGTCCAGCACCGGATCAATGGTGATCAGAACCGGGCTGACTGAGATGCCACGCCGCTCCAAAAGCTCTGCCGTATCTGCCATCATCGGCAGCGCCGCACTGCAGATGCCGGGGCAATTGGCATAGCCAAAGAATACAAGCTGCATCCGACCGTGCGGATCAGTCTGAGTGCGGGGTGCGCCAGTCTGGTCGACAAGTTCGAACGCGCCGCCCAGTTTCCATGGCAGTGCCGTGACCTGGTCCGATGGCGCAAGGGCGGGCGGCGCTGCGTGCGTCTCGGTGCCATGGGCCAGTGCGCCAGATGCCAAACCACTACATGCCACGGCCAGCAGCAGATTTCGAAGTCTCATTCAAACAATTCCTTTATGAATTGCTGTTCTTCTTCAACGCCGATACCGGTGTAGCCATGTGCGGCAATCTCTGCTTTGACACGCGGGTCGCGGCGGAACCAAGGCCCCTTGCCATCTGCTTCGGGGTTGTTTTCCGCCCATACCTTGGTCCAGCGGTTGGCGGCGGTCCATTCGGCATCGCCCACATCGCGGATCTTTTGCACCAGATAGATGTTCGTTGCCTTTAGGTCTGGATCCTCGATCAACAGACCATCAACCTCGACCTGCCTGCCACAGAATGGCAATAGTTCAACCACCGCCCCTGTGAACGCAGCCTGCGCGTTCTTGTTGGGATAGACCAGAACGTTGTCGACGTCGCGCAGCAACCCCAGCTGTCGCACCCCGCCACCGCAATCTGTTGGGCAATCCCCGGTGAGTTCGCACAGAATATCCACCACCTTGGCCTCAAACCGCGCGGGTTGCTCGGCATAGAGGTTCCACGGTTTCGCCTCGGACCCTTGGGAAAAGTCCTGCGCGCCGGTAGGAAGCGCCATGCCTGTGAACGCGAGCATCATCAGCAAATGTTTCATCGTGCGTCCCCTCACTTGCCCGGCTTTGGAATGGCAAACGGCGGAACTGCCCCGTAATCCTCGTGGTTGAGCTTCGTGATCCCGTGATCCGTGACCACTTCCTCTACCACCAGATAATTCAGCCCGTCGCGATGATAGAGCAGGCCATCCGCCGTAATCTCGTGGCTGGCAAGGCGCAGTTGCGTATCGCCCCCGGCGGATGCATTGTCGCCCGCGATCTTGAGCACCATGTAGACCTGACCGTCCTCTGCCAGCAGTCCCACCGGGATGCCGCCAGCCGAACACCAAAGAGCGCAGGTGTGATGCGCCGTCCCGGTTACCGCGTCGGGGCCACCCATCACGCCGGAGTAATAGCACCACGTATCAATGATCTCGCCCCGGACCTGAATGCGCTCGCCCTCGGCTGCAAGGGCGGCCATCGGTAAAGGCAGCAAAATTGCTGCCATGAGTAGTTGCTTGCGCATGGTTCTACCTCTCAGGCTATGCAGTCTCTGCTGCGGAGCTAACCATTTATTGCGGGCAACAGCCAAATAAAGTTTCTGTCAGGTCAGGTGAAGAGTTGCCCGAGAGGGCCCTGCCGTGCCGACAAAAACGAGGCCCCCGGCGGGAGTATTTTTGTCATAAAGAAGCAGCGGGGATTGCTTCTTCATGGACCAAATACTCAATTCCGCCCGCTCAATGCCCACTGTCGTCCGAGGTTATGAGCTTGCGGCGCAGCCAGCCGGACAGCGTGTCCATCAGCATCACCATGATCAGAATGAGGATGATGTAATAGCTGACCTCTTCCCAGTCCTTTTGCGTGATCATGGCCTGGGTGAGCAAGAGGCCGATGCCGCCGCCGGTGATGGCGCCGATGATGGTGGCGCTGCGGGTGTTGGATTCGAGGTAATAGAGCAACTGGCTGAGCAGGACGGGGGTGATCTGGGGAATCACGCCGAAGCGATAGCGTTGCAGCGGCGAGGCCCCCGTCGACTGCACGCCCTCGATCTGTTTCTTGTCGACGTTTTCCAGCGCCTCGGAGAAGAGTTTGCCGAAAGTGCCGGTATCGGTCAGCAGGATGGCCAGCGCGCCGGTCATCGGGCCGGGGCCAAAGGCGCGGGCCAGCACCAGCGTCCAGATCAGCGCGTCGACCCCGCGCAAGAGGTCAAAGACCCGCCGCATGGCCGCGCGCACCGCCATGACGGGCGAGAAATTGCGCGCCGCCGCAAAGGCCAGCGGCAGCGCCACGATCCCCGCCCCCATGGTGCCGAGAAAGGCCATGAGGATGGTCTCAAAAATGGCCCAGATCACATCCTTGTGCTGCCACATGCGGTTGTTCCAGACGTCATGTGCCATGGCCGCGAGGTTGCTCTTGCCCTCGACGACGTGCTCGGAGGACAGGGCAAGCGTTGCCAGTTCCCCGAGGCTCTTGCCATAGAACGGGCTGTCGAGGGTGAACCAGAAGAGTTCCCAGCCGAAGTGATAGCGCATGACCTCGGTGCGGGCCCGTGTCAGCGTCACGCGGCCGGCATCGGTGGTGATGTCGACGCGGGCGTTGCTGGCGCTGATCCAGTCGGGGATTGTGTCGGTGGGGAGCGAGAGTGCGATCCCCCCGCTGCGCGAGACCTCGGCCTCGATCAGCCCATAGTCCGGCACGTCGTAGAGAAGCCTGTTGCCGTCGATCAGCACGTCCTGCCCATGTTTCAGGGAGACCAGCGTGCGGTCCGGGCTCTGGATCTCGACCCAGTCGGGGTGGGTGCCGTCGGGCCATGTGCCCTTGTTCTCGCCCTCGACCGCGATGCTGAGCGCGCCGCTGCGGTTGTCGCGGGTGACATGCGTCTTGTAGCTGTAGCTGTCGGCGACAAGGATGCGGGCATTGTCGAGCCGGGCGCGTTCGGCCAGCCCCATGATGTCGAAGGCAAAGAAGATATAGGCGAAATAGGCGAGGATCACCGCCGGGGCGGCAAAGGCGAGCCGCCGTTTGCGGCGAAAGAACGCCGTGGCGTCGAAATGGGGAGGGGTGATGTCGGTCATCATGCTCATGGCTTCAGTCCTCGCCGATCAGCGTGTTGCGAAAATGGCTGGACATCTGGTCAAACAGCACGATCGTGCCAAAGAGCAGCAGAAAGATCGCCGCAACCTCGTCATAGCGCCCTTGTCCCCAGCTGAAGGCGTTTTTCAGGTCATAGCCGATGCCGCCAGAGCCGACAAAGCCGAGGATGGCGGAGGCGCGGATGTTGATCTCGAAGCGCAGGAGCGCATAGCTGAGATAGTTGGGCGCCACCTGCGGGATGACACCCAGCCACATGCGCTGGCCCCATGTCGCCCCCACCGATTGCAGCCCCTCGACGGGTTTGAGGCTGGCGTTCTCATTCACTTCGGAAAAGAGTTTGCCGAGCGCGCCCATGGTATGAATGGCGATGGCGATCATCGCGGGCACCGGGCCGCCGCCGAGGATGAAGATCAGCACGAGGGCAATCACGATCTCCGGCACTGCGCGCAGGATGTCCATGATCCGGCGAAAGAGGCCGATGAGGCGCGGCCATTTGGCAAGGCCGCGCGTCGCCAGAAGCGAGATCATGCCTGCGCCGAGCGCGCCCAACAGGGTAGAGGCAGCGGCGATGTTGACGGTCTCGATCAGAGAAGGCAGGAATTTCCACATCAACCCCGGCAGGTTGGCGATTTTCTGACCTGCCTCGGACAGCACCTCGCCCGGAAACTGAAAGATGTTGCCGATCCCGTCCCAGAAGCCGCCCGCGTTGCGCCCGTCCGCCACGCGAAAGCCCGAGACCATGAGGGCGATGAAGACGATCAGCATGACCGCGCCATAGGTACGCTTGCGCCGGGTCATCTGCATATAGGCGTCCTGCACGGATTTCACCCGCGCGGCGCTCTGGCCTGCTGTCATATCGGTCATGGAGGTCCCCCGTCAAAAGAGACCGGGCCCGCGTCGATGCAGGCCCGGTTCAATACTCGTGTTTCGGCCTTAGTTCGAGGCCTTGCGTGCCTCGATGATCGAGAGATAGGCGTCGTGGGTGATCGGCATGAAGCCGAGCGCCTCACCCTGAAGCACGCCGTAGGCGCAATCGGGGTCGATGGATTTCAGCGAGGCCCAGAGGCCCGTGACCTTGAGTTTCACATCCTCGGGCAGCGCCTGACGCAGCACGACGGGGCCTTCGGGGATGGGTTTGGATTTCCAGATCTCGACGATCTGGTTCATGTCGACAAGGCCCGCATCCACGGCCTTGCGCAGCGCGCCCGAGTTGTAGCCGTCTTCCCATGCGCCTTGGCCATCGGCCCATGTCACGCCTGCGTCGATGTCGCCATTGGCGACGGCGACGATGGTCTGCTCGTGGCCGCCGGTGAATTTCACTTCGCCGAAATAGTCGCCCGATTCCATGCTGGCGCCGGTCTCGACCGGGATTTCAATGGAGGGGATCAGGTAGCCGCTGGTGGAGTTCGGATCGCCGAAGCCGAAGGTCTTGCCCTTCATGTCGGCGAGCGAGGTGATGCCCGTCTCCTTGCGGGTAAAGCCGATGGAGTGATAGCCGTAAGACCCATCCATGTTGACCTTGACCAGAACCGGCTCGACCGCGGTGGGATCGGTCAGATAGGTCTTGGCATAGCCCGAGGCACCCAGCCAAGCCACGTCGATGGTGCCGCCCAACAGACCCTGAATGACGCCGTCGTAATCGGCGGGGGTAAAGACCTTGGTGGGCACGCCCAGCAGTTCCTCGGTCTTGGCGCGCAGACACTCGTTTGAGGTCATGCGGTCCTGGGCGTTCTCGCCGCCCAGCACGCCAATGCGAAATTCGGTGATCTTGGCTTCGCCATGAGTGTCGGCAAAGGCCGCGCCGGTGAGCGCGGTGGTAGCAAGAATGGCAGCAACGAGGTTCTTCATGGATTTTTCTCCGGTTGGATTGCGGCCCGCCACCCCCGGCGGGCCATGGGTGGTGGGAGGACGATCAGATCGCCGCCTCGGCCGCGCGCAGGGCGCGGGCGGTGCTGCGGTCGAGCGTTTCGATCGAGGTCGATGTGCTCGCCTCGGAAAAGGAGGCATCGGCACCGTAGATGTCGCGCGCCACGCCGGTGGTCAGTTGTTCGGGCGTGCCGTCGAACACGACGCGGCCATGCAGCATGCCGATCACCCGGTCGCAATAGCGCCGCGCGGTGTCGAGCGTGTGCAGGTTGGCAATGACCGTGCGCCCGTCCTCTTCATGGATGCGGCGCAGGTCGTCCATCACGAGTTGCGCATTCATCGGATCGAGGCTGGCGATGGGTTCATCCGCGAGCACGATCCTAGGGTCCTGCATCAGCGCGCGGGCAATCGCCACGCGCTGTTGCTGCCCGCCCGAGAGCGCCTCGGCGCGTTTGGGGGCATGGTCGGCAATGCCCAGCCGGTCGAGGATTTCGATGGCGCGGTGAATGTCGGCATCGGGATAGAGATTGAACATGGTGGCCAGCGTCGAGCGGCGATTGAGCGTGCCGTGCAGCACGTTCGAGACCACATCCATGCGCGGCACAAGGTTGAACTGTTGAAAGATCATCGCGCAGTCCGAATGCCACGCGCGCTTGTCGGCCCCCTTGAGCGCGGTCACGTCGCGCCCCTCGAACAGGATGCGGCCAGAGGTGGCATCGGTCAGGCGGTTGATCATGCGCAGCAGGGTGGATTTGCCAGCCCCCGAGCGGCCGATGATGCCGATCATCGCCGGTTTCTCGACGGTGAAGGACACCTTGTCCACGGCGGTGTTCCGGCCAAAGGTTCTGGTCAGTTTCTCGATGCTGAGCACGTCGGATGCCTCCTTGGGTCGGGCCACCACCTAACGGCGGTTCTCAAAGAGTTTGCGACAGATGCGTAAAACTTTTGCGACAGGGGGCTGACAGGGCCAATGCCGCGCCCCGCGACAGCGGCACCTCTTGCAGCCCAAGGGCGGGCTGCGTATGGCAGGGGCATGACCGCGTTGCGCCGCCTCCGCTTGACCCAAGATGACTGGCTATTGGCCGGGTTCGAGGCCCTGTGCGAAACAGGCCCGGCGGCGCTGGGGGCAGAGCCCTTGGCGCGGCGGCTGGGGGCGACGAAAGGGTCGTTTTACTGGCATTTCACGGATGTTCCGGCCTATTCCGCGGCACTTTTGACGCTGTGGGAGGAAGACGCCGCGCGTGGGCTGGAGGTGGCATCAGAGGCGGCCACGGACGTGGCGCGGCTGCGGGGATGCGCGCAGGCGATGGCCGCCACCGCTGAGGCCGAGAGCATGATCCTTCGCGCCGAATCAGCGATCCGGGCCTGGGCCGGGACCGATACCATGGCCGCAGAGGCGGTGGCGCGCGTGGATGAGATGCGATTGGCGCATCTGCATCGGCTGCTTTCTGCCTGCGACATCGGCAATCTGGAAATGGCCCGGATTCTCTATGCCTCCGCGATCGGCATGCAGGCGATGCGCGATCCCGCGCAGGATCAGGCCGCCCCTGCCATAGGGTCGCTGGTCGATCTCATTCTCGCACTGAGGTAGGGGCGATGCGGCTGGTTCTGGCGGTCATGGCGCTGTCGGTGCTGGGATACTGCAAAGACGAGACCGTGACGGGCCATGGCGGGGCCGAAAAGGTCTGGCATCTGGAGAGCCTTGATGGTGCGGCGTTTGGCGCGCGCGCCACGCTCATGTTTCCGGCAGAGGGGGAATTGCGGGGTGAGGGGCCGTGCAACAGCTATTCAGGCCAGCAGACCGTGCCCTATCCGTGGTTCGTCGCCGAAGCCGTGGCCACAACCGAGCGGGCCTGCCCGGAGTTGGCAGAGGAGGCGCTATATCTGACGGCGCTGGCCGAGATGACATTGGTCGAGGTGCTAGGGGACGTGATGATCCTGTCCAATGACGCGGGCCGCGAGATGGTGTTTCGGGCGAAGTAGGGGTGCGGTGCCTGTGGTGCCGCGAGGCCGGTCTCGGGAGACCAGCCTTGCCCGCCCTCTCAGATCAACGCGCGTTCGCGGCTGATCATCGCGGCATGGGCGCGGTTGCGGGCGTTCAGCTTTTTGCAGATCGAGCGCATGTGCATCTTGATCGTCACCTCGTTGGTGCCCATGTCACGCGCGATTTCCTTGTTGGTCAGGCCATCGGCGGCAAGGCGCAGCACGAAGAGTTCCTTTTCCGTCAGATCATGGTCCGGGCCGGCCTTGTCGAGGCCGGGGGTGCCCGCATCCATCGGTACAAAGACCTGCCCCGAATTGATCAGTTGCAGCACGCTGTTGAGCGATTGCAGCGGCATCGTCTTGGGGATCAGCCCCTTGCAGCCCAGTTCCAGCGCGCTGTGCAGGAAATGCCGATCCACCATGCCGGTAAAGAGCACGACTTTGGCGGGGGCGGCCTTTTCGATAACGCTTTTGACGCTGGCAAGGCCGACCATGCCCGGCATCTTGAGGTCGAGCAGGACAATATCGACATCACTATGCTCGGCCAGCAGGCTGAGGATACCGTCATAGGAATCGGTGGTGATCGCCTCATTGCCGGGCTGCGCGTTGAGCATGTTGCCCACCGCTTCGGCCAGGAGGTTGTGATCGTCTGCAAGAAGAATTTTCATAGACATTGCCTGGGTTGTCCTGCGCTGTAATTCGTTCGCGGCGTGGCGACGCGGCCCCAGCCCTGCGCATCGTGAACCTCACCTATCTGATAGCTATTCCGGAGCGAAGTTCAATAGTTTGAGTGCGATTTTGGGTGAATCCGTCGTCACGTGTTGCGTTTTGTGCGGGCGGCGGGGTTATTTCCTGTTTACCAGCGTTCAAGCCGCCGGGCGATGGGGTGCCGCGCCGCGCCCAGAAAACAGGCGACAGCGCAGAGTATCAGGAGGGCTGCCTTGGGCTGCGGGGCCTCTAGCGCGGTGCCGAGCGACCAGAGGCCCACGCCGATAAAACAGAGGGTTGAGATCATTTCTCCGGTGGAGCGGGGGCGCTCGGTCATTGTTGTCTCCATCTGAGGGGGCGGCCAAATTCGTCGAGGGTGAGGTCGGGCGGCAGGTCCACATCGGGCATGGGGGCGGGTTGCCCCTGTTCCAGACGCCAGACATGCGCGAGGATCACCGCCACGGCGGCAAAGAGCACATCGGGGATTTCCCGGCCAATTGCACCGGTAAAGTAGAGCGCACGCGCCAGTGGCGGCACCTGCAGCGTGGTGACACCGGCGCGACGGCCCCGGCGGATCACGGCCTGGGCCATTGGCCCCTTGCCCATGGCGAGAATGCGCGGGGCTGTATCGGTGCCCGGTTCATAGCGCAGGGCCACGGCGAAATGCGTGGGGTTGGTGATGATGGCGGTGGCCATCGGCACATCGGCCAGCGCCTTGCGTTCCGAGGCGCGGCGCGAGGCCTGAATCTGGCGGCGGCGCATGGCGCCCTTCTGTTCGGGCGAGCCTTCGGATTCCTTGGATTCGTCCTTGATGTCCTGTCGCGACATACGCATGGATTTGGTGTTGGAATGGATCTGCCAGCCAAGATCGAGGGCGGCGATCACCACAAGGCCAAGAAGCAGCCCGCCCAGCACCCGCAACATGGCGGTGCCAAAGAGCACCATCGCGTCGCCGGGGGCCAGCGCCGAAGAGCTGCCCAGCGCAGGCAAGAGCGGTTGCAGCATCAGCACCCCCGCCGCAAGCAGGAGCGTGACCTTGAGTACCGCCTTGAGCAGATCGACCAGCGCCTTCATCGACACCATCCGCCCAAGCCCGGTGAGCGGGTTCATTTTCTCGGGTTTGAAGCCCAGTGCCTTGGGCGCGAAATTGAGACCGCCCATCGCCGATTGCGCCATCAGCACAGCGGCCAGCAGTGGCAGGCCAAGCCCCGGACCGGCGGCAAGCATCCAGAGCATCATGTCGCGCGTGTGCGCGATCATCATCGCGTCGAGCGATTGCGCGCCCTCGATGACCAGCCCCTTGGCCCAGAGCCCCGCCAGCCCCGGCAAGGCCCATTGCCCGGCGCTGAGGATGAGCGCACCCATGCCCAGCGTGACCAGCACGAAGACCTCGGTCGAGGTGGTGATCCGACCCTCTTCGCGCGCCTCCTGGCGGCGTTTCTGGGTTGGCTCTTCGGTTTTTTCCTGTCCGTCGTCTGCGTCAGCCATTGGGTAATCCGTTCAACATCTCCATCAGATGCTGCAAGGCCTGTGCCACCCGCTCGGATAGGGTCGGCCCGAGGCTGGTGACGGTGAGAAAAAGCAAGAGCAGTGTGGCAGTCATGGTCAGCGGAAAGCCGAAGGCAAAGAGATTGAGCGAGGGGGCAGAGCGGGTGATGACCCCGATCACGAGGTTCAGAAGCAAGAGCACAGACACGACCGGCATCATCAATTGCGCCGCGTTGGCGAACATCATGGGGGCGGCGCTGAGGCCCGCGTCGAGCAGCGCCGCGCTCGCGATGGGCGTGCCGATGGGAATGAGGCGGTAACTGTCGAGGATCAGGCGAATAGCGGCGAGGTGGCCGTCCTCGGTCACGAAGATGGCCAGGAGAAACAGCATGAAAAACTGGCCGATCACGGGCGATTGCGAGCCGCTGGTGGGATCGACCTGTGCCGCAAGGCCGAGACCGGCGGTATTGGCGATACGGTCGCCCGCCATGACGGCCGCGGCAAAGAGGATTTGCAGCACCATGCCCGCCGAGAGGCCGATCGCCATTTCTCGAAAGGCGATGACCACGCTGGAGAGGCTGGAGAGCGCGTCGGGTTCGGGGATCGGCACCTGGCCCATCAGCGGGACCGTGAGACACACCGAAATGATGATCCGCACCGGCAAGGAAATAAAGCGTGCCGCAAAGAGTGGGGCCGAGAGGACAAAGGCCCCGATCCGCAGCATCGCAAAGAGAAATTGCAGCGCCAGCCCCGTCAGCTGCGTGAGCTCAACACCCGGCAGGCCGGTCGCGGAGGGGGCAAGATCGGGCAGCATCCTAGTGCATCGTCGCAATCGTGTCGAAGATATGGGTGAAATAGTCGGTCATCGTGCTGAGCATGAATCCCGACATCAGCGCCATGGTCACGATCACGATTGCCATTTTGGGCACGAAGCTGAGGGTCTGTTCGTTGATCGAGGTGGCGGCCTGAAAGATGCCGATCACCAGACCCACGGCGAGTGCCACCAGCAGAACCGGACCCGCCGTCAGCAGGATGTTCCAGTAGGCCATGCGCAGATGTTCGATATTGGCGTCGAAATCCATGGTCAGAGCGCCCCTTGAAAGCTGGAGGCGAGCGAGCCCATTGTCAGCGCCCAGCCATCCACCAGCACGAACAAGAGAAGTTTGAAAGGCAGGGACACGATCATCGGCGAGAGCATCATCATCCCCAGAGCCATCAGGATCGAGGCGATCACCATGTCGATCACCAGAAAGGGCAGAAAGAGCAGAAAGCCGATCTGGAACGCGGTCTTTAGTTCCGAGGTGATATAGGCGGGCAAGAGCACCCCGACGGGCACGTCGGCGTCGCTGGCATAGGGGGCGTCGCCCGCCAGTTCCGCGAACATCAAGAGGTCGTTTTGCCGGGTATTGGCCAGCATGAAGCCCGAGAGGTGATCCCATGCCAGTCCGATGGCCACATCCGGGGCCATCTGCCCGTCGAGATAGGGGCTGAGCGCAGTGTCGTAAATCACGGTCAGCACCGGCTGCATGACGAAGAAGGACAGAAAGAGCGCGATGGCGATGAGCACCTGATTGGGCGGTGTCTGCATCGTGCCCATGGCTTGCCTCAGGATCGAGAGCACGATGATGATGCGGGTAAAGGTGGTCATGCCCAGCACCAGCGACGGCAGCACCGTGAGCGCCGTCATCAGCGCCAGAATTTGCAACGAGAGCGAATAGGTGGTGCCGTTCTCATCCGAGAGGGTGATCGCGGGCAGGCCCTGTTGCGCCAGAACCGGCGCGGGCAGGACGAGGGCGAGGATCAGGAGCGGAAGAAGGCGGTTCATGCTGTGGTCCCCTCGGTTCGGGGCAGCAGGGTGAGGGCGGTGCCGGACCGGCGCCCCATCACCACGAGCACGGTTTGCCCTTCGGCCTTGAGCAAGAGCGCGCGGCTGTCACCGCCCAGATTGAGGGTCTCGGTCAGTTCCAGTTGGCGATTGGTTGCCAGACGGGCGCTGAGCGGCGCGCGTTTGTGGCGGATCACGGCCCAGGCGAGCACGAGCACGCCGAGAAAGCCCGCAATGGTCAGGATGCGGTCGGGGGTCAAGACATCCACGGGGGACTTCTCCTGCAAGGGTTGATCAAGGTTTGTTTGATCAACCCGTGCAGGTTTCGTGCCACGCGAAGGGGTAGGGTGTCAGACGGTTTCGATCCGTTGCCGGGGATCGACGATATCGCCAAAGCGGATGCCGAATTTCTCGCCCACGACGACCACCTCGCCCTTGGCGATGGGGGTGCCGTTCACGAGAATGTCGAGCGGATCGCCCGCCATGCGGTCCAGCTCGACCACCGAGCCTTCGTTGAGGCGCAAGAGGTCTTGCAGCGTGATCTGGGTGTTGCCCACCTCGACGGTCATGCTGACGCGGACATTGGCCAAGAGGCCCAGATCCACATTGCTTGTGCTGCTGTCGGGCTGGCCGGTCGGTTCGGTTGTGTCGATGGTCATGGCGGTTTCCTCGGGATCAGGGTTCAATACGGTGGGTAAGCGAGAGCGCGGCGCGGCCATTCTGCGCGCCCGGTTCGGCGTCAAAGAGCGGGGTGCCTTCGACCAGCAATTGCGGGCGTAGTGTCAGATCGACCGGCACCACGCGGCCGGGGCGTAGCCCCGTGAGGGCGCTGATCGGCACATTGGGTTCGGCCAGACGTGCCGTGACATTGAGGGGCACGGCCATCACCGCCTCGCGCAGGCGGTTGCGCCAGCGCAGGTCATCGGCCACCTGATCGGACTGCATCCGCGAGCGCAAGCGCGCAGCAATGGGTTTGAGCGCCTGTAGCGGATAGATGAGGTCCAGCGTGGCCGGGTCCGCCTCGGGCAGTTGAATGATGAAGGAGCAGCAGACGACCTTTTCCTCGCTTTCAACGAATGTGGCGAATTGCAGGTTGTCCTCGTGTATCGGGTTGGCAAACTCGAGCGGGATAAGATCGCGCCACGCGGCCTCGAGTGCGCGGTAGATGCCTTTGGTCACGATCTCGATCACGCGCGTCTCGCTGGCGGTGAATTCGGCGCGACCACCCGGCAGATAGGCGATATTGCCGCCGTAATAGGCATTGGTCAGCAAGGATACGAAATTGGGCGGCAGCATGATGAGCTGATTGCTGCGCAGCGCATCGACGCGGGCGGTGGTGAGGCTGACAAAGTTTTCCAACTCGTCGCAATAATGCGAAAAGCTTTTGACCTCGGGTGGAAAGGCGGAGATGCGCGGGTGCATCCGCAGAAACGGCAGGAACACAGGGCGTGCCAGACGGCAAAAGCGTTCGTTGACCATGCGCAACCCGTGATAGTCACCCATGATCGACAGGTTGTCAGAGCCGAATTTGTAGCGCTTGACGTTCTCGGTGCCTTGGTTCTGCTCTTTCTCCATGTCGAGCAGACCGTCGACAAGGGCTGCGACTTCGTTTGAGCTGAGTTTGTGGGTGGCGCTGGTGGTGGGGCGGGCCATGGTGCGACCTATTGCAGAACAAAGGAGGGAAAGAACACGCCCTCGATGCCGCCAAACCCTTCGAGCGCCTCGAGCCGGGTGTTAATCGCGGTCTTGAGCGCCTCGGCCAGGGCCTCTCGCCCGGCGGTGCCTTCGACATCCTCTTCGGCAAAGCCCGAGATCACGGCCAGCATATCCGAGCGCAGCGCCATGGCGTGTGTTTCGACGTTGGCGATGACGCTCTCGTCATATTGGGTCGAAACGCCGACGCCGATCTGGAGAAACCGGCGCGAGCCTTTGAGGTTTGTGGTCAGCGGATCGGGAAACTCGTGGTAGCGGGTTTCGAAGACGGGCGCTTCGGGCATTTCCTTGGGAATACGCTTGGGGCCGGCCTCGGCGTCGCCCGCGGCCTCAGCGGCGGCGGTTTCCAGTTCGATGAGGCGCAGCACCTCTTGCGACGGCGACAGCGCCCCGCCGGAGAGATAGAAACCCGCGCCAAAGCCGCCGCCGCCAAGGATGAGCGCCATCAGGAGCCAGACGAGCATCTTCTTGAGAAAGCCCCCCTTGGGGCGGGCATCGAGATTGGGGAGTGCAGCATCGGCCATGGGGAACCTCAGGCGATCAAGTCAATGGAAGAGCGCGCAGGCGCGCGCGGGGACAGTGGTTGTGATGCGGTGTCATCAAAGGCGGTCGCGTTGCCCTGCGGACCAGGTTCGGTGCCGGGATGGCCATTGCCGCGCGGGTTGGCATCGCCGCCCGTCGTGCCAAAGCCCGCTGCGCCGCCTGAGCCGCCCGTCGTGGTGGTGGACTGGCTCCCCATCTCAAGCCCGGCGCGGGCCATGGCCTCGGCCAGACGCGGTTGGGCCTCGGCCATGGCGCGGGCGGCCTCGGGCGTTTCGGTCACGATATGCACATGGGTCACGCCGTCTTGGGTCTCCAGCCGGATTTGCAGCGGGCCAAGACGCTCGGGCGTGAGCGTGAGTGTCAGGTTGTCGAGCGCGGCGCTGGCGCTCTGGCGGATGTCCTGCACCATTTGCTCGGGCCATTGAGGGGCCGCGAGATCGAGGGTCTGGGGCAGGGGCGCTGTTGCCAGCGGTGCAGGGGCGCTGCCGGGCAGGGCGGGCTGGGGCGCGGCAAGGACGCTACCCTCTGTGGTGGCCAGGGTTGGTGGCGGGGCGGTCTCGGCGGGGGCCAGCGGGGCGGCCTCTGCGCTGAGGGCAGGGCTGGTGGGCGCGCTGTCGCCTGTGGGCACGGGGGCCGTGGGCGGCGCGGGCACCAGAGGGGCCGCCATGGGCAGGGTCGGAGCGGCGAGACTCGGCACCTTGGATGCCTCTGGATCTTTGGTGAGGTCCGGTTTGTCGCCGGTGTCCGGCTTGGACGTCGGCTGTGCCACCTGTGCCGCAACGGACGGGATGGCGTGCTGGGTTTGCGGCGTGGTTGGGTCAGGCAGGGCTATGGCCTCGGTGCCCATAGCCTCGGGGCCCGTGTCTTCGGCTTCGGTGGCGTCGGTCCCGGTATCCTCGGGCAAGTTCTGGGCCTCGGTGAGGGTATCCAACCCGGATGGGGCGATGGGCGCGGCAGAAGGTTGCGCCGCAATGGCAGGCGGTGGCAGTGCGGGTGTTGCCGGTGCTGGGGCAGTCGCCGGTGCTGCGGGGGCTGCGGCCATTGGGGACAGAAGGTCAACAGAGGCAGGGACAGAGGCAGGGACAGAGGCCATCCGGGCCATGTCTGGCGCAGGCACAGGCGCAAGCGGGTGTGCCGATGCCTGCACGGGGGGCTGGACAGGGGCCTGAACGGGTGTTTGGACCGGGGTCTGCGCCGCATTCAACAGGGCAGAAAAGCCCTGGATCGGCACGCCAGAACCTTGGCCAAGCGCCGCAGCGGCACGGCCGGGGGCCGTGGCAGCGGGGGTGGGAAGGCTGGTCAATACCGGGGCGGTCATACTGGGCTCCGTCTGGGGGTCAGTCCAGAGGGTGCAAGCATCATGCCAAGCGGGCGGCGGGTGCGGGCCCCGCCAAACAGGCCCGGTGCAATGAAAAAGGCACCCCGGAGTGGGGTGCCTTTGCCGCCCATATGTGCGGGCGTTTACTTGTTGTCTTCGAGCGAGAGCGCCACGAAACGCGGATCGCCGCCGCTGCGCACCAGCATCAGCAGGGATTTGCGCCCCGCTTCCTTGGCCTCGGCAATACGGTCGTCGAGATCGGCAATCGTGGCCACCTTCTGCTGTCCGGCCTCGGTGATCACGTCGCCCATGCGCAGGCCCTTTTCATAGGCCTCGGACAGCTCATCGATATTGACCACGACCAGACCGGTTGCGTTATTGTCCAGCTCGAGTTGCGACCGCAACTCATCGCTGAGCGGGGTCAAGGTCAGGCCAAGCATGGTCTTTTCCACCGGGGCCTCTGGCGTCGCATCTTCGCCGGGTTGCGCCACGGGAATGGCACCCTCGGCCTCTTCGCGGCGGCCCAGCGTGATCTTGAGCGTGGTGGTCTTGCCCTCACGGAACACGACCACGCGGACGGTCTTGCCCACCTCGGTATTGCCCACGGTTCGCACGAGGCTCCGTGTGTCCGACACATCCTGCCCGTCAAAGGACATGATCACGTCGCCGGCCAGCATGCCAGCCTCGGCGGCGGGACCCTCGGGCACATCCGTGACGAGCGCACCTGCGGCTTTCTCAAGCCCCATCGCCTCGGCCACATCGGCGGTCACGTCCTGAATTCGCACGCCTAGCCAGCCACGCCGCGTCTCGCCATATTCCTGCAACTGATCGACCACGCGCTTGACCACGTTCGAGGCCATGGAAAAGCCGATGCCGATCGAGCCGCCGGTGGGGCTGAGGATTGCGGTGTTCACGCCAACCACCTGACCGTCGAGATTGAAGAGCGGACCGCCCGAGTTGCCCCGGTTGATGGCGGCATCGGTCTGGATATAGTCGTCATAGGTGCCGCTGAGCGCGCGATTGCGCGCCGACACGATCCCGGCAGAAAGCGAGAATCCCTGACCGAGCGGATTGCCCATGGCCAGCACCCAATCGCCCACGCGCGCGGTGTCGCTGTCGCCAAAGCTGACGAAGGGCAGCGGCTTGTCCGCCGTGACCTTGAGAAGGGCGATGTCGGTCTTGGGGTCGGTGCCGATCACCTCTGCGGGCAGGGTTTCGCCGGAAAAGAATTCGATCAGGATCTCATCCGCGCTCTCGATCACGTGGTTGTTCGTGACCACAAAGCCATCCTCGGAAATCACGAAGCCCGAGCCAAGGGCCGACGAGCGCTGTGGCCTGTCGCCTTCGCCCAGACGGTCACGGAATTGCTCGAAGAAATCCTCGAAGGGCGAGCCTTCGGGCACGATGGGGGCGGGGCCTGTGCCCCGTTCCACCACGGTCGAGGTGGTGATGTTCACGACCGCCGGGCTGATCTTGTCGGCCAGATCGGCAAAGCTGTCGGGCCGCGCTGCTGCGGCCATTGCCTGCGCGATCAACAGCCCGACCATCAGGGCTATGACCCAGAGCGCCCGCAGGCCGGTGGACAGGGATCGTGTTTCGGAAATCGTTTGGGTCTTCACACCAATGTCTCCTTTGGTTCGTGCATTGGGCGACAAACGTGCGCCCCTCTTGCACTGGAATGTATGCGGTCTTTGCGCGATGGCAAAGGTCGCAGGATCAATTCACAGCCATGTGACCGCTTTGACGCGGCAAGATCAAGCGCCAAGCGTCTTGGCCGCCCAGACGAGGATCAGCCCCAACACCAGCGCAATCGCCCCCATCAGGCGCCGCGCCTCGGTGGGCAGTGCTGTCAAGGCCACCAGCATCTGTTCAATGAGCGAAGGGGCCAGCGCATAGACCAGCCCCTCCACAATCAGCACCAGTCCCAGCGCGAGCAGGGCAGTTTCGATCATTCCTGTGCCGTTCCCGACTTCAGATAGTCGAAAAATTCGCTATCCGGCGTCATAACCATGGTCGAATTCTTGCCTTGCAGCGCTTTTTCATAAGCCTCGAGCGAGCGGTAGAAGGAATAGAACTCCTGATCCTGACCATAGGCCTCGGCGTAGATCGCGCTGCGTTCTGCGTCAGCCTCGCCTCGGATCACCTGCGCTTCACGTTCGGCATCCGAGAGGGTCTCGGTCACGGTCCGGTCGGCAAGCGCGCGCACCCGCTGCGCCGCCTCGTTACCGCGTGCGATCTCGTCGGCGGCTTCGCGCTCACGCTCGGCGCGCATCCGGGCAAAGGTCGCCTCGAGGTTCTGCTCGGGCAGGTTGGTCTGCTTGAGGCGCACATCCACCACGTCAAGACCAAGGCCCGCCGCGCTGGTCTGGGCCTGCCGCTGGATGCGGCGCATCAACTCGCGGCGATCCTCGGACAGGATGGTGTCGGATGTCACCTGATCGGCACCCAGAACTTCACGGATCTGCGCATTCAGGATCGACGACAGCCGGTCCTCGGCCAGACGCACGCCGCCCACACCCACGGCCTGACGGAACTGCACCGCGTCGCGGATGCGGTAACGGGCAAAGGCATCGACCACGAGACGACGATCATCCGACGGCGTCACCTCGATGGTGTCGGTATCGAGCGACAGGATGCGGTCGTCATAGCGCACCACCTCCTGAATGAAGGGGATCTTGAACGAGAGGCCCGGCTCTTCCTTGACGGCCTTGATCTGACCGAATTGCAGCACCAGCACCTTTTCACGCTCGTCCACGACAAAGATCGACGAGAGGCCCAGAAAGCCCAGAACGACCACAAGAGGAATTAGAAATTTCGTCATGCTCTTAGTTCCCCTGATCTGTCGTGTTGCGGCGCAGTTCGTTCAGCGGCAGGTAGGGCACGACGCCGTTGCCGCCTTCGCTGCCGATGATCGAGTTGTCGAGGATGGTCTTGTCGATATCGCCCAGAACCCGCTCCATCGTCTCGATATAGAGACGTTTGCGCGTGACTTCGGGCGCCTTGGAGTATTCCGTGAGAACCGAGGTAAAGCGGCTGGCGTCACCCTGTGCCTCGTTGACCACGCGGGCGCGGTAGCCCTCGGAGTCCTCGAGGATTTGTGCGGCCTGACCGCGCGCCTCTGCCAGTGCCCGGTTGGCATAGGCATCCGCCTGCCGTTGCAGACGGTCGCGTTCCTGTTCAGCGGCCTGCACTTCGCGGAAGCTGTCGATCACCTCGCGCGGCGGATCGGCCTTGTCGAGGTTGACCCGCACGACCTGAATCCCGCTGTCATATTCGTCAAGTGCCTCTTGGATGTTACGCATCGCGCTGTCGGCGATGATGCCACGATCCCGGTTGAGAATGGGGGCCAGATTGGATGCGGCAATGATCTCGCGCATGACCGATTCCGATACCGCCTGCACCGTCAGTTGCGGATCGCGGATGTTGAAGAGCAATTTCGCCGGATCAGAGATGTTCCACACGACCTGAAAACCGATATCGACGATATTGGCATCGGTGGTCAGCATCAGCCCCTCTTCACGCCCGCCGGTATTGCGGCCGATGTCCTCAGTCCGTTCGGAGGTGACGTTGACGATTTCGGCGGTCACGATGGGCCATGGGGCAAAGTTCAGACCGGGATTGCCGGTCTTGTAGTAGGCCCCCAGAAACAACTCGACCGATTGCTCTTCGGGCTTGACCGTATAGACGCTGGCGAAAACCCAGAGTGCCACGGCACCCAAGGCCGCAAGGCCAATCGTGCCTTTGCCGAACTGTGGCCCGCCTTCGCCGCCGGTGCCACCGCCCCGGTTGCCGCCGCCACGCCCGCCCATGAGAACGCGAAGCTGATCCTGACCCTTGCGCACCAACTCATCGATTTCGGGCAGTTGCGGTCCTCCTTCGGGAGGGCGCCGACCGCCCCCGTTGTTGCGGTCGCGATCATCACCGCCACCGCCCGAATTACCGCCGCCGCCCCATGGGCCGCCAGAGTTTCCAGCCATACGTTTGTCTTCCCTTGTTGTCCTGCCGTTCCCGGCTTGTCTCACAACCTGTGCAGCACAGGCGAAAAATCAAGCGGTGCGCACAGGCGTTTTCATCGTTACCAGCTCTTCCGACATGGTCGGATGCACCGCCACGGTGCGGTCGAAATCCTCTTTCGTGGCCCCCATTTTGACGGCGATGCCCGCCAGTTGGATCATCTCACCCGCGCCGGGGGCGACGATATGACACCCCAGCACCTTGCGGGTGGCCTGACTGACGATCAGTTTCATCAGCACCCGGTCAGGACGCCCGGCAAAGGCCGAGTGCATGGGCCGGAACGAGGTTGCATAGACCTCGATCGGCTCTTGATCGCGCGCGGCCTCTTCGCTCAGCCCCACGGTGCCCATTTCCGGTTGGGTGAAAATCGCGGTGGGGATGAGATCGTGATCGACCGGCGTCGGGTTGCCGTTGAACACCGTCTCGACAAAGGCCATGCCTTCGCGGATCGCCACGGGCGTGAGGTTGACGCGGTCGGTCACATCGCCAATCGCATAGATCGACGGCACGCCGGTCTGGCTATAGCGGTCGACGACAATCTCGCCTTTGCGGCCCACGGCAACGCCCGCGGCCTCCAGGCCCAGATTTTCCGTATTGGGGGCGCGCCCGGTGGCGAACATCACCTCTTCGAACACCGCTTCGCTGCCGTTGGTGCCGGTCACGCGATAGCCGCCGTCGACCTTTTCCATCGTCTCGATATTGGTGCCCAGATGCAGGGTGATCCCCGAGGCGATCATCTCGTCCGAGACCAGCCCGCGCGCCTCTTCGTCAAATCCGCGCAGGACTTGTGCGCCGCGATAGAACTGCGTGACCTTGACCCCCAAACCGTTGAGGATACAGGCGAATTCACAGGCGATATAGCCGCCGCCGATGATCAGGATCGACTTGGGCAGGCGCTCCAGATGAAAGATGTCATTGCTGGTGATCGCATGGTCCGCGCCGGGCAGATCGGGCTTCACGGGCCGCCCGCCGGTGGCGATGAGGATATGCTTGGCGCTCAGACGGGTGCCATCGGCCAATTCCACGGTGTGCGGATCAACCAGCCGTGCCCGGCTGTCATAGGTCTCGACGCCGTTGTTTTTCAGGATGCCGCGATAGACCGTTTCGAGCCGGTCCAATTCCGCATGCAGCTTGTCCCGAAAGGTGGCCCAATCGAAGCCGCCGGCATGGACCGTCCAACCATAGGCCTGCGCATCGGCCATCGCCCCGCGATATTCCGAGGCGAAGACCATCAGTTTCTTGGGCACGCAGCCGCGAATGACGCAGGTGCCGCCATAGCGATCCTCTTCGGCCAGGGCCACGCGCGCGCCGCCCTGTGCCGCAACCCGCGCCGCCCGCACCCCGCCAGAGCCGCCGCCGATCACGAAAAGATCGTAGTCGAATGCCATACCTGTCCCCTCAATCCGTCAGGTCGCGAAAGAGATTGTCGGTCTCGACAAAGTCGAGCCGGTCCTCTTCGACCGTGCCTTCGTTGATGTCGCGGGTTTCCACCCGCCCGTCGCCATAGCCCAGAATGACCACATCGCAGATATCAAGGAAAAGCCCGTTTTCAACCACCCCCGGCATCTGATTGAGCGCCATCGAGAGTTGATGCGCGGCCCCGATGCGCCCCAGGTGCAGATCGAGAATGTAATTGCCCTCATCGGTGATGAAGGGCCGCGCGCCGTTCATCCGCAGGGTCGCATCGCGGCCCAGCACATCCATGTTGATCAAGAGTTCCTCGACCAGCGATTTCGTGGTCTGCCAGCCAAAGGGGATCACCTCGACCGGCAGGGGGAAGGCGCCCAGCGTCTCGACCTCCTTGCCGACATCGGCGATCACGATCATCTGGTCAGAGGCCGTCGCCACGATCTTTTCCTGCAAGAGCGCGCCGCCGCCACCCTTGATCAGGTTGAGATTGCTGTCGAATTCATCTGCCCCGTCGATGGTCAGGTCGAGCCATTTCGCCTCATCCAGGCTGATCACCTCGATACCCACCTCTCGCGCCAGTTCGGCCGTGCGCGTCGATGTCGGCACGCCGCGAATACGCAGGCCGCCGTCACGCACCATCTCGCCCAGACAGCGCACCATCCAGGCGGCCGTCGATCCGGTGCCAAGGCCCACGCGCATCCCGTCCTCGACGAAATCCACCGACCGTTTGGCGGCAACGAACTTGGCCTTGTCGATCGGCGACAATTCTCCGGTCATGGCAGCGACTCCCCGACTGTTTCGCAGGGGTTATAAGAGAGATGCCGCGCAGGTGCGAGACCGAATTCGCCCGAGCGACCGGGGGGCAAGCGTTAACCATTCCTAAACCCCTGCCGCGCTACGCATTAACCTTGTCTGAAGAATAGGGGACCGCATGGTCGCGCGCGCCTATACCGTGGCCTTTGAGGGGGTCGAGGCCAAGCCTGTGGAGGTGCAATGTGCCATCACGCCGGGCGTGCCCGCCTTTTCCCTCGTGGGCCTGCCCGACAAGGCGGTGTCCGAGGCGCGCGACCGGGTGCGCGCGGCGCTCTCGGCCATGGCCATCGCCCTGCCGTCGCGGCGCATCACCATCAACCTCTCGCCTGCCGACATGCCGAAAGAAGGCAGCCATTTTGACCTCCCCATCGCGCTGGCCCTCTTGGCCGCGCTCGAAATCATCCCGCATGACGCCGCCGAGGGCACGACGGCATTGGGGGAATTGTCGCTCGACGGCACGTTGGTGCCGGTGATCGGCGCGCTGCCCGCCGCCATGGCCGCCGCCGAGGAACATCGCATCCTGCTCTGCCCCAAGGCCTGCGGCCCCGAGGCGGCCTGGGTGGGCGCGGTGCAGGTGATTGCGGCGGCATCGCTCTCGGATGTGGTGCGCCACTACACCGGGCAGGCGCCCATCCCCGCCTCTGATCCCGGCGAGGTGATCGCACCACCGCAGGGCCGCGACCTGCGCGACGTCAAGGGACAGGAACGCGTAAAGCGCGCGCTGGAAATCGCGGCGGCAGGCCGTCACCACCTGATCATGATCGGCACGCCGGGATCCGGCAAATCCATGCTGGCCGCGCGTATGCCGGGTATCCTGCCACCACTCTCGGCCCCAGAGGCGCTGGAAACCTCGATGATCCATTCGCTTGCCGGGCTCTTGTCAGAGGGCGGCATCAACCGCGCCCGCCCCTTTCGCGAGCCGCATCACACCGCCTCGATGGCCGCGATTGTCGGCGGCGGGCGCAGCGCCAAACCGGGGGAAATCAGCCTTGCGCATAATGGCGTGCTTTTCATGGATGAGTTTCCCGAATTTCCCCGCACCGTGCTGGAAACCCTGCGCCAACCTATAGAGACCGGCGAGGTGATGGTCGCCCGCGCCAATGCCCATGTGAAATATCCCTGCCGTTTCATGCTGATCGCTGCCGCCAACCCCTGCAAATGCGGCTATCTGAGCGACCCCAACCGCGCCTGTTCACGTGCGCCCAACTGTGGCGAGGATTACATCGGGCGCATTTCCGGCCCTCTGATGGACCGCTTTGATTTGCGGATCGAGGTGCCGCCCGTGGCCTTTGCCGATCTCGATCTGCCCGCCTCCGGCGATGCCTCGGCCACGGTTGCAGAGCGCGTGGCGGGGGCGCGGGCGGTGCAGGCGGCGCGCTTTGCGGGCCACGCCCATATGCGCCTCAACGCCGATGCCGAAGGGGCGGTGCTCGACGAGATCGCCACGCCCGATGCCGAGGGGCGCGCCCTTGTCACCCGTGTCGCCAGCCGCTTTGGCCTGACGGCGCGGGGCTATCACCGCGTGTTGCGCGTGGCGCGCACCATCGCCGATCTCGACGGCTCGGACCATGTCCGCCTGCCGCATGTCGCCGAGGCGGTCAGCTTTCGCATCTCTGGGGTCAAAGAGACCTGATCCACCCCGCCAGATCGCGTAGGGTTTGCCCTGCCTCGGGCAGGACATTGTGAAAAATGGGCCAGACATGCGGATGATCGGGCTTGACCGAGAGCACGCTTTGCACGCCCTGCGCCACCAACGCCGCCTGCATCCGCAGCGTGTCGTCGCGCAGGATCTCGGTATCGCCCACGGTCATCCACACGGGCGGCGCGCCGGTGAACCGGCCAAAGAGTGGCGAAGCGCGCGGATCGCGCGGGTCTTGCCCGCGCAAGAACATCTCCAGCATCTCGCCAATCCGGGTGGCCGACAGGACGCAATCGCGCGCGGCATTCTCGGCAACGGACGCGCCGGTATAGGTCACATCGGTGAGCGGCGAAAAGGCAAAGACGCCCATGGGCGGGGCGAGGCCCTGCGCCAAAATCTCGTGCAAGAGCGCCAGCGCCAGCCCGCCGCCCGCACTATCGCCGCCAATGATCACCTCATGCGTCGCCCGGAGCGCGCGGTAACACGCCAGCGCATCGTCGATCTGCGCCGGAAAGGCATGCTCGGGCGCGAGCCTGTAATCGGGCAGACAGGCGGGCAGGCCGGTCAGCGCCGACAGCTTGGCCAGCATCGCGCGATGCGTGGTCGAGGTGCCAAAGACATAGGCACCGCCATGGAAATAAAGGATCACGGGTGCAGGCCGCACACCACGGGCCCGCGCCCATTGCACCGGCACCCCGCCGAGGCTGGCGCGTTCAAACGACGTGCTAAGGGGGGCATGGAAATAGAGCCGGGATTTGAACGCAAAGGACCGCCTGAGGCGGTCCTTGTCATGGCGCGCCAGCGCCGGCTTTTCGAACCAGCGCAGGTGGCGGTTCAAGAGGCGAAGCTGCCAGCTCATCCCCGCCGCGCCGCGATGGCATCCCAGATGAGACCCGCGCCATTGGTGCCGTCAAACCGCTCCAGCTCTTGCAAGCCGGTGGGCGAGGTCACGTTGATCTCCGTGAGGTAATCGCCGATCACGTCGATGCCCACGAAAATCTGCCCCTTTTCGCGCAGGAGCGGCCCGATGGTGGCGCAAATCTCGCGGTCGCGGTCGGTCAGGTCCACCTTTTCAGCCCGCCCGCCCACATGCATGTTGGAGCGCGTCTCGCCCTGCGCGGGCACGCGGTTGATGGCCCCGATCGGTTCTCCATCGACCAGAATGACCCGCTTGTCGCCTTTGCTCACGGCGGGCAGGTATTTCTGGACAATCAGTGGCTCGCGGCTGAACCCGGTGAACATCTCATGCAGGCTGGCGAGATTCCGGTCGCTCTCGGGCAGGTGGAACACGCCCGCGCCACCGTTGCCATAAAGCGGCTTGAGGATCACATCGCCATGCCGCGCGCGAAAGGCCCGGATCGTGTCCAGGTCGCGGGCAATCGCGGTGGGCGGCATGAGTTGGGGGAAATCGAGGATGAGCAGCTTTTCGGGATAATTGCGCACCCAGAAAGGATCGTTCGCCACCAGCGTGCCGGGGCTCAGCCGCTGCAGGATATGGGTCGTGGTGATGTAGAACATGTCAAACGGCGGGTCCTGCCGCAGCCAGACGACATCGAAGGTGCTCAGATCGACCGTCTGCTCCGCGCCCAGCCGAAAATGGTCGCCCTGCACCCGCTGCACCGTCAGCGGCCAGCCCCGCGCCGTCACCCGCCCCTCGTCATAGGCCAGCCGGTCGGGCGTGTAGTAAAACAGCTCATACCCCCGCGCCTGTGCCTCTTCCGCGATGCGAAAGGTGCTGTCCCCGTTGATATTGATCGGCCCGATCGGGTCCATCTGAAAAGCGATTTTCATATCCTGCCCCTTTTCACGGTCTCCTAGCCTACATGCGGCAAGAGCGCGGGGGGCGCAATTCAGAAATGACCAAAGGCATTCTCGAGGATGCGCACATCCCCCCGGCCATCCACGATCCCCAGATCGAACCGGACCGGGGCCAATTGCCCCTCGGGCAAGAGGCCAAGATATTCCGAGGCCGCCGCATGAATCCGCCGCATCTGGCCTTGATGCAGCCGCTCGATGGCCAAGTCAAAGCTGGCCGCTTGCTTGACCTCGCAAAAGACATAGGTATCGGGCGCACGCAGGATCATGTCGATCTCGCCGCTTTGCCCGCGCCAGCGCTGATGCAAGAGCGTTGCCCCGCGCCGTTCATAGGCGCGCAACACGCCCGCCTCCGCCGCCTGACCCGAGAGATAGGCCCGCCGCCCCCGGTCCTGACGGCGCAAGAGGTCGGGCGGTACCACAATCGCCGTCCCGCCAACGGCCTCGAAATCAAACGCCAGTTGCCGCATCTCTTACTCCGCCTCTGTTTGCCCGCCCTTTGACAGAAAGAGCGCCCGTTGATAGACCTCGCGCCGCGGCGTGCCTGTGTTCGCCGCCACAAGATCCGCCGCATCGCGCACAGAATGCCCCTTCAGCGCCTCCAACACCAAATGGTCTAAATCGTCTTCCTTAATTTTCTCCAAACCGCCGCGATCAATAATCACGACAATTTCGCCTTTCGGTGGCGCATCGGCCCAGATCTGGGCCAATTCCTCCAATGTGCCGCGCCGGACTTCCTCGAATTTCTTGGTCAATTCACGACAGACTGCCGCCGAGCGCGCAGCCCCCAGCACTTCGGCCGCATCGCGCAGCATCGCCGCCACCCGCTTGGGTGATTCGTAAAAGGCCAGCGTCGCGGGCACGCTCGCCAGTTCCCGGAGCACCGCCTTGCGCTTAGAGGCGGTGTTGGGCAGGAAGCCCGCAAAGAGAAACCGGTCCGTGGGCAGGCCCGCCAGCGTCAGCGCCGTGATCACCGCCGAAGGGCCGGGGGCCGAGACAAGGTCAAACCCCGCTGCCACCGCCGCGCGGCCCAGATCGAACCCGGGATCCGCCACCATCGGCGTGCCCGCCTCCGAGGCATAGACCACCGATTGCCCGGCCTCGAGCGCCGCCAGAATCCGGGGCCGCATCTGTGCGCCATTGTGATCGTGATAGGGCCAGAGCGGGCGCTCGCCCAAGGACACGCCGTGAATTTCCATCAGCCGCCGCAGGCTGCGGGTATCCTCGGCCGCCAGCACATCCGCCGAGGCCAAGATGTCGAGCGCGCGCAGCGTGATGTCGCGCGCGGTCCCGATGGGGGTGGCAATCAGATAGAGACCACCGGCCAGTTTCTGCTGTTTGGGATTCACCACTGGACCCGCTCCGTATGACCGTTATGATTGTCCGCAATCGCGTCTGGCCAAGGGCAAAGCGCAACAAGGGAGTGAGAGATACGCATGTTCGCCGTTTTACACATCATCCGCAAGTCGTTCGCCGGCTCTTTCCTTGTGCTTGCCGCGCTCTTTCTCGCCGCCTGTCAGCCGGTGTCGGTGGCCACCCCTGGCGGGGGCGGCACGGCCCCTTCGGGACCGGTTCCAGTGGCACTCCTCGTGCCGCATGGCAGCGCGGATGCGCAAGAGGCGCAGTTGGCGCGTGATCTGGAAAACGCCGCGCGGCTTGCCGTGTCGGACCTTGCGGGGGTGCAGATCGACCTGCGCGTCTATGGCACCGCAGGCCAAGCACAGCAGGCGCAGCAGGCGGCCCTCAACGCGGCTGCGGATGGTGCGCGTATCATCATCGGGCCGCTCCACGCCGAATCGGCCAATGCCGTGGCGGTCGCCATGGCGTCGCGCAATATCAACGTGCTGGCCTTTTCCAACAACCCGACCATCGCGGGCGGCAATCTCTTCATTCTCGGGCAGACCTTCCAGACCACTGCCAACCGGCTTGCGGATTTTGCCTCCCGCCAGGGTAAATCCCGGATCATGGCGGTCTATTCCGACAATCTCGCGGGGCAATTGGGGCGTGCGGCGATCGAGCAGGCGGTGCGCGACAATGGCGCGACGCTGGCGGGTAGCGTCGGCTACGAATTCTCGCAAGAGGGCGTGATCGACGCCATTCCCAAGATCAAGAGTGCCGCCGAGACCAATGCCGCCGATGCGATTTTCCTCACCGCCAATTCCGCCGGGGCCCTGCCACTCTTTTCCCAGATGCTGCCGGAGAACGGGTTGGGCCCCGACCGGGTGCAATATATCGGCCTTTCGCGTTGGGATACCCCGCCGCAGACGCTCGATCTACCGGGGGTTCAGGGGGGCTGGTTCGCCCTGCCGGACCCGGCGCGCGCCAGCCAGTTCACCCAGCGTTTCAGCGCCGCCTATGGCAACGCGCCGCATCCGATCGCGAGCCTGTCTTACGACGGCATCGCCGCAGTCGGGGCCTTGGTGAAATCCGGCAACCGCGAGGCGCTGGGGCGCAATGCGCTCACTCAATCCGCCGGGTTCCAGGGCGTGAGCGGCGTCTTTCGCTTTCGTTCCGATGGCAGCAACGAGCGGGGTCTGGCCGTGGCCACAATCCGCGACAAGCGCGTGACGATCCTGTCGCCGGCGCCCCAGAGCTTTGGCGGGGCCGGATTTTGAGCCGCGCCGGTCAAACGTGCTCTGACACGGGTGTGAAACGCCTGACATGATCCAGCCCATCACGGTGCGGGACGATCTGATCTGTCCCGCCGAGACGATTTTCGATGTTCCCGCCGTCGCGGCAGAGATCGCACAGGCCGTGGCCGAGGCCGGGCCGGACATGGGCGCTCTGCGTCGGGCGGTCGTGACTTGCCTGAATGCCCGCATTGCCCAAGGCCGCGCCGCGATTGCCGAGGGGCTGGCGGCCCAGCCCTTTGCCGCGCGCGCCACCACCCGCGCCTATTGCTGGCTCACGGATTGCGTGATCCTGACCACGCTCGATGTGGCCACCCGTGTGATGCACCCGCTGCCCAACCCGACCGAGGCCGAGCGCATCGCCGTCTTTGCCGTGGGCGGTTATGGCCGTGGCGAAATGGCCCCGCATTCCGATGTAGACCTGCTGTTTCTCACGCCCTACAAGATCACCCCCTGGGCCGAGAGCGTGATTGAATCGATGCTCTACATGCTCTGGGATCTGCGGCTCAAGGTGGGCCATGCCAGCCGCACCATCCGCGACTGCCTGCGCTTGGGCGCAGAGGATTACACGATCCGCACCGCCCTCCTCGAAAACCGCTTTCTGGCGGGCGAAGGCGATCTGGCCGAGAAACTCAATCACCGCCTCTGGAATGACCTCTTCAAGGGCACCGAGCGCGACTTTGCCGAGGCCAAGCTGGCGGAACGCGACGCGCGGCACGAAAAGCAGGGTGAGCGCTATATGGTCGAGCCCAATGTCAAAGAGGGCAAGGGCGGTCTGCGAGACCTGCAATCGCTGTTCTGGATCGCCAAATACCTGCACCGCGTCCGTGATGTGAGCGAACTCGTGGCCTTGGGCATGTTCACCCCCGAGGAATTTGCCACCTTTGCCAAGGCCGAAAACTTCCTCTGGGCGGTGCGCTGTCATCTGCATCTGATCATCGGGCGGCCCAATGACCAGCTCACCTTTGACATGCAGGTCGAAGTGGCGCAGCGCATGGGCTACAAGGACACCGCCGCCCGACGCGGGGTCGAAATCTTCATGCAGGATTATTTCCGCCACGCCACCGCCGTGGGCGATCTGACGCGCATCTTCCTGACCAAGCTCGAGGCGACGCAGATCAAGTCCGAGCCGCTGTTGCAACGGCTCCTGCGCCGCCGCAAGACGCTGAAAGAGGGCTATGTCGAGGTGCATGGCCGCCTTGGCATCGCCGATCCCAAGGGGTTTCTCACCGATCCGCTCAACCTCTTGCGCCTGTTTGAAGAGGCGTTGCGCACCGGGCTCTTGATCCACCCCGACGCGATGCTGCTCGTGTCGGCCAATATCCGGCTGATCGACGAGCGCATGCGCAATGACCCGGCGGCGCAGAAGCTCTTTCTCGACCTCCTGCTGAAACACGGCAATCCCGAACGCGCCCTGCGGCGGATGAACGAATTGGGCGTGCTATCGGCCTTTCTGCCCGAATTCGAACCCATCGTGGCGATGATGCAGTTCAACATGTATCACCACTACACGGTGGATGAGCATATCATCCAATGTATCAGCCACCTGGCCCAGATCGAGCGGCGCGAATTGATCGAGGAACTGCCGGTCTCTTCCTCCATCCTCAAGGAGGGGATCAACCGGCGCGTGCTCTATGTCGCGCTTCTCTTGCATGACATCGGCAAGGGGCGCGAAGAGGATCACGCCATCCTGGGCGCGCGCATCGCACGCCGCGTTGGGCCCCGTCTGGGGCTGAAGCCGCGCGAGGTGGATACCGTGGAATGGCTGGTGCGCTATCACCTTCTGATGTCCGACATGGCGCAGAAACGCGACATTGCCGATCCCCGCACAGTGCGTGATTTCGCCAAGGCGGTGCAGACGCGCGAGCGGCTTGACCTCCTCTTGCTGCTCACCGTTTGCGATATTCGTGGCGTGGGCCCCGGCACCTGGAACAACTGGAAGGCCTCGCTTTTGCGCGCGCTCTACCGCCAGACCCGCCGCGCCATGGAAGGCGGGCTTGAGGATCTCAACCGCGAACAGCGCGGCTCGGATGCCAAGCGCAACCTGCGCGAGGCGCTGCCCGGTTGGGATGCCAAGGACCTCAAGCACGAGACCTCGCGCCATTACCCGCCCTATTGGCAGGGGCTGCATGTCACCGCGCATGTGGTCTTTGCCCGCCTCCTGCACAATCTGCACGAGGATGAGATCGCCATTGATCTGGCGATTGACGAGGACCGCGACGCGACCCGCGCCTGTTTCGCGCTGGCCGATCATCCGGGCATTTTCTCGCGTCTGGCGGGGGCCTTGGCGCTAGTGGGGGCCAATGTGGTGGACGCGCGCACCTATACCTCCAAGGATGGCTTTGCCACCGCTGTGTTCTGGATACAGGACGCCGATGGGCACCCGTTCGAGGCCGACCGCCTGCCGCGCCTGCGCAACATGATCCAAAAGACACTGAAGGGCGAAGTGGTCCCGCGCGAGGCGATCAAATCCCGCGACAAGCTCAAGAAACGCGAACGCGCCTTCCGCGTGCCCACGCATATCACCTTTGATAACGATGGCTCGGAAATCTACACGATCATCGAGGTGGACACCCGCGACCGTCCCGGCCTGCTCTATGACCTCACGCGGACCTTGGCGGCCAACAACGTTTATATCGCCTCCGCCGTGATCGCGACCTTTGGTGAACAGGTGGTCGATACATTTTACGTCAAGGATATGTTCGGGCTGAAATTCCACTCCGAGAGCAAACGCGCCGCGCTCGAACGCAAACTCCGCGCGGCCATCGCCGAAGGGGTCGAACGCGCCTCGATGTGAGGCGGCTGTGCCCCTCTCCACCCTGGAGGGGCGCATTCACAACCCTGCGTCGTGGGGTGCACGGCCTCCGCTCGCGTAGGTTCGGGCGCGCCATGAGTCTGTGCAAAAATCCAGAACAATCGTTAATAGTGCAGGGTATCTCTCAGAAATTCCTTGATCTGAATCAAGGATACACGCAAACGTTACGCACCGTCATTTTGCGTGACCGGTGACGGACACCTTTGATCAACAGGAAGAATTTATGGAACCTATTCAACAATCTGTCGTCGCCCAGTGGAATGAACTTCAACTTGAAGTAATCCGCGAAGGCGGACCAGCGCCCACACCCACAACCTATCAACTGCACCTTGCGAATGCGGCGATCTACGATGCCTATGCCGCATTGTCGACCACCGCCTCGGGCCACTACTCCGAGATCGAGACCTCGCTCGAGAACACCGATGCAAACTTGGCCGAGGCGATCAGCTATGCGGCCTTCTCGGTCATGAGCCAGCTTCACCCGGAAAGAGCCGCTGATTTCGAAGCCTTCCTTGTGGACCTCGGATACGACCCGGCCAATGTCTCGACCGATCCGGACACGGCTGCCGGTCTTGGCAATCTGGCGGCGCAAAACGTGTTTGCCGCCCGTGCCAACGATGGCTCGAATTCCGAAAACGGATTTGCGGATACCACCGGATTCGTGCCCGTGAACGAGGCCGACCCGACCTCGGATCGTGCGCCCGGTGGCGAGAATTTCGATCCCAACCAGTGGCAGCCGCTGCGCGAGCCCAATGGCACGCTGACCGATGACAATGGCATTCCGATTTTTGACAATGACGATCCCAGCACGTTCAAGGATCAACGCGCGCTGACCCCGCATTGGGGCGGCGTTGACAGCTTTGCGCTCGACTCGAACGATCAGTTCCGCCCGCCCGCACCGCCGCAACTCGGTGATTTCTCCGAGTATGTCGACGGGCTTGGCAATGTCACCACGGGCGATGCCGCCTATCGCGCACAAGTCGGCGAAGTTCTCGAAATCTCTGCCAACCTGACCGATGAGCAAAAGCTGATTGCCGAATACTGGGCCAACGGCCCGCGCGGCGAAACACCTCCGGGGCATTGGTTCCAGATCGCGCAGGATCTGGCGCTGCGCGACGGCCATGGCAATGCGCAGGATGCCGAGATGTTCTTTGCCCTCAGCACCGCCATTTTCGACGCCGGGATCGCGACCTGGGAGGCGAAATACACCTACACCTACATCCGCCCCTATTCGGCCATTCGTGATCTCTTCTTCGATCAGGAAATTCAGGCATGGGGCGGTCCGAACCAGGGCACCCAGACCATCCTTGGCCAAGACTGGCTGCCGTACCAGGATGTGACGGCGCCCACACCGCCCTTCCCCGAATTCGTCTCGGGTCACTCGACCTTTTCGACGGCCGCCGCGCGGACCCTGGCCGCCTATCTGGGCAGCGATGTCTATTACGATGGCACCAGCGTCAGCAACTACGACCTCGACGGTGTCGAAGGTCTGGACCTGATTGGCGAATTCATCACCTCTGAGTTGACGTTCGAGGATCGCGCCGACGGCGGTGATCCGATCGTGCTGCGATGGGAAACCCTGAGCGAGGCGGCGCAGGAAGCGGGACAGTCCCGCATCTTCGGCGGTATCCATATTCAGGACGGTAACTTGTTCGGTCTGCAAGTGGGCGAGCAGGTTGCGGAAAGCGCCCAAGCACGGTGGAGCGCGCTGTTCTCCAACGGCGGGTCGGATTTCACCACCCTCTCCGATGACGGCGCGCTTGCCCTTGCGGGCGCTGGCAATGACAGCGTCGTCGGCGGGGCCGGGGACGACACGATCGAGGGCGGCGCTGGCGATGACGTGCTGGCCGCCAGCGACGGCAATGACTTCGTGCTTGGTGAGGATGGCGCTGACCGTATCGGCGGCGGCTTGGGCAATGACACGATTGACGGCGGTGCCGGTGATGACGTGATCGGCGCAGGCCGGGGCGATGACATCGCCGCAGGCGGTGAGGGTAATGACGTGGTCAGCGGTGGTGCCGGCAATGATACGCTGGGCGGTGGCGCAGGCGACGATTCAATGTCCGGCAGCTTTGGCAACGACAGCATCGATGCAGGCGACGGCAATGACATCGTCGGCGGCGGTACCGGGCAGGATACGATCCTGGGCGGCGCAGGCGACGATCAGATCGGCGGCGGCGAAGGCGATGACGATATCTTCGGCGGTGACGGCAACGACTTCCTCGCAGGCGGTGGCCGTGACGACATCATCGACGGTGGCGCGGGCAATGACACGATCAATGGCGGCGCAGGCAATGACGAGATGTCGGGCGGCGAAGGCGCGGACCTCTTCGTGTTCAACGAATTCGTCGCGGGCGATTTCGATCTCATCACCGATTTCGAGGTGAGCATCGACAGCTTCTTCATCCGTGTCGATGACCTCGACAACGGTGGCAACGGGCTTCAGGGCTTCTTTGATGCGCTTGGCATCGTGGATACCGCGGCTGGTGCCCAGTTCAACGTGAACGGCAACGACGTGCTCCTTGAGGCCGTGCTGGCCGCAGATTTGACGCTCGACAGCTTTACGTTCCTGTGATCGCGGGCGGGGGGCGGATGCCGCCCCCTGTCACCGTTTGACAGACGCGGACCACAAAAAAACAAAGGCCCCGAGAGGGGCCTTTTTCATGCGGCGTTCGTCTGTGGGCTGTTACTGGTCGGGCTGAGAGGATTCGAACCTCCGACCCCCTGCTCCCGAAGCAGGTGC